>NZ_JBHUKR010000005.1:0-11324 GCF_042684065.1 Amycolatopsis pigmentata
CAGCCGCTCCACGAACCCCGCACACTCGAACCGGACGAGGACGAGTCCACCGGAGAACAGTCCATAATAGACAATCAGGTCGAGTGCGAGGCAGCGTCAGATGAGCATGATGTCGGTGACAAGTCTCCGCAATCATACCCTCGGCCCAACCCCGAAGAGCCGCCGCCGTTCTGACGCCGTGAGCCGATTTCCGGGGATTTCTCAGACTTCGTTTCCGGGGGCGTTTGGGGTCTCGGTCCAGGACGCGATCGTGAGCCTGAGTGCGTCCCCAGCTTCTTCGTTGCCTTTTACGGCAACAGTGGCTCCTTCATCGTCCAGTCCCAGCGCTCTCGCCACCACCCGGCACCAATGCCGCCACCACCGCCACGGCGACAAGGAGTTCCGCGCTGCTTCAAACTGGTCGACGGCCGGACCGGCCTCCGATGCCGGGCAACCATTCCACCGGCAAATCCCGAAGGTCGCGGAATCACCGGTGGCATTGATTCCCCCGAATGGCGGCGATCGTAAGAAGGTTGTGCCTGCCGAAGACGCGGTGATAAGATCCAATGAAACGTTCCAATCCGCTGCAGAGGCACCTTCGGAATGCGAGATCAGCCGTGGCGCGACGGCACCGTGGGAGCAGTGGACCGGTCTGTCCAATATGGATACTCATGACCACGCGATGTTCGCGGGGGCCAGCGCGGCGCTGTACAGGCAGCTCGCCGGTCTAGCTCCGGCTCGCCGGGCTACTCCGCGATCGCCGTCGCATCACAGGTGCCCGCCGGTCTGAACCACGTCTCGGTGCGGAGCCGCTGCTGCCCGGTGCGACCACCCGGCGGTTCTTCGTGGGGCCCGGAACATGGCATTTCACCGTCGATCACTGTGCCCCCAGAGGAGGATCGTGAGTCCGTCACGTGGCAGACGCCGTATCGCACTGCATTTCGGCATCGTGCTCAGCCTGGTCTGGGCGGCGATCGTCGCCGGGAGCGCGGACCAGGCGGCAGCTTCGGCGACGTCCATCCCGACCGGCCTGCGCGACCTTTCCGCGGTGTTCGACAACGTCGGTATCAGTGCCGCCGGCGCGCCCGGCAGCGCGAACCTGGACGGGAGCGGGCACAGCCTGGTCGCCGAAGACCTCGTGGCCGCTGGCTGGGATGGTGGCCGTGCGGTCACCGTCGACGGCGCCCCGCTCAGGTTTCCCGCTTTCGCACCGGGCAGGCCCGACAACGTCGTCGCCGACGGGCAGCGCGTCCGGGGCGGCTTCGTGGGGGCGGCGCTGTCGTTTCTGGTGACCAGCACCGGCACCGCCACCACGGGAACCGGCGCGATCGCGTATGCCGACGGCCACGTCCAGAGCTACGAACTGGGCGCGCCCGACTGGTTCTTCGGGCCCGGCGACCGGATGACCGTGTCGTTCCCGCGCTGGAACACCCCTGACGGGCCGAGTCCGTTCTCGGCCAAGCTCTACACCGTTTCGATTCCGCTCGCCCCGGGCATTCCGGTCAAGGCGATCACCCTGCCGAAGATCAGCTCGGGCGGTTCCGCACCTTCTCTGCACGTGTTCGCCCTCGGTGTCCGGCCCGGGGCAGGCCCCTGGACGGCGACGTGGACGACGGCGACCGACGACGGCTTGGCCGCGGGACCGTGGACCGACCGCACGCTTCGTATGGTCGAGCACACCAGCCGTGGCGGGCTCGGCATGCGGATCAGACTGGACAACGCCTATGACCCCGGGCCGTTGCTCGTCGGCCACGCGACCATCGCGGTGCAGCGGGAGGGTTCGACACCGGTGAGCACGCCGGTCACCGTGACCTTCGGCGGGCGGCGGGAAGTGGGACTGCCGGCCGGCGGCCAGGCGGTCAGCGACCCCGTTCCGTTCTTCGTGCCCGCCGACGCGAATCTTCTGGTCAGCCTGTATCTGAAGGGCACTGTGCGCAACGCGCCCGCCCACAGCGTCGCGCTGCAGGACATGTACACCACCGCCGACGGCAGTGGTGATCACGCCGCCGACCGCGGTGATTTCCCCTCCACCGGGACGTTCGCCTTCTGGACGGTGCTCGCCGGAATCGACGTGGCGGGCCCGGTCCTCACCGGCAGTGTGGTCGCCTTCGGCGACTCGATCACCGACGGTTATTCGTCCACCCCCGGCACGAACAGCCGATGGCCGGATTTCCTGGCCCGGCGCGTGCTCGCGAGCAAACGGTTCTTCGCGCCCGGTGTGGTCAACGAAGGCATTTCCGCCAACAAGATCCTGCAAGACCAGTTCAGCGGATTCCCCGACGGCCGCACGGGCGGGGTGAGCGGTCTCGCCCGGCTGAATCACGATCTGATCAGCCAGCCGGGCGTCCGCACCGCGATCGTGCTCGAAGGCATCAACGACGTGAACGCCGGCACCCAGGCCACCGATGTGATCGCCGGCCTGACCCGGATCGCCGCCGAACTGCACGCGGCACGGGTGCGGGTCCTCGTGGGCACTCTCACGCCGATCAAGGGCTGCTCGTGCGCCACGGACGGGCACATGGCCGCCCGGGATCAGGTCAATGCCTTCATCCGGAACAACGCCGGTGTGTTCGACGGCTGGATCGACTTCGACGCCGCCGTCCGGGATCCCGGCGATCCGGAGGCGATGCTTCCCGTCTACGACTCCGGTGATCACCTTCACCCGAGTGATGCGGGATATCGCGTCATGGCCAACGCCATCCGTCTCGACGCGCTGTGAACATGGGCGTCGAGGCTGCGGATCACGCTACGGCGAACGCCCTTCGCTATTTCCGCAGAAATCCGGAGAGGCTGCTCAAGAGACCTAGCCCGGTGCTCGTGTTGTCGGCGAGCGTTTCGTTCTCCAGACCCTTCTTCAGGCCGAGCAGGCCGCCTGCTACGGCGCCCAGAGCCGTGCCCACGCCGGGCACTATCGATCCAGCGGTCGCGCCCGCGACCGCGCCGCCGACCAGACCCCAGGTGCCACCGATGACGCCGTGCACCATCCTGTCGGCCTCTTCGTTTCCCTGCTCGTCACGGACACGTTCGATTTCCTTGTTCATTTGGTAGAAGTACATCGGCCGGCCTTTCTCAACCAGAACCTCGTCCACGTCGGACCAGTCCAGTGTCCGTCGTCGATTCCAGAACGGTGGGATTCGCTCGGTAACGGATTTGTGGAGTGATTGTCTCGGCGCCGGTGGAGTCCGGTCATTTCACACTGCCCGCCAGCAGGCCGCTCACGATGTACCGGTTGAGGGTGACGCCGATGATCGCGGGCACCACGATGGCGAGTACGCCCGCCGCGCTCAGGAGGGTCGTCGGCACGATGTGTTGCCCTTGCAGCGCCTGCACGACGACGGTCAGTGGCTGGGTCGACAGGTCCGTGGAGAGCACCAACGGGAACAGGAACTGCGTCCAGGAGAACAGGAACGTGATGATCGCGGTCGAGATGATGCCGGGCCGGGCCAGGGGCAGCAGCACGTGCCGGAAGACCTGCATCCGGCTCGCGCCGTCGACGAGTCCGGCCTCTTCGACCGACGCCGGAAGGCTCAGCAGGTAGTTGTACATGATCCAGGTCGCCAGCGGCAGGAAGCCGGAGACGTAGACCAGCACGATGCCGGTGTAGGTGTTGACCAGGCCGAACTCCGTCATGATCTGGTACAGCGGAATCAGCGTGGTGTAAGCCGGAAATGCCATCGTCGCCAGCGTGGCGTAGAACAACACGGTGCGGCCCTTGAACTTCATCCGCGCGAAGGCATACGCGGCGAGGGTGGACAGGACCACGGTGACGAGGGTGGCCGCGGCGCACTCCACCACGATGTTGACCGCCGAGCCCCGGATCTGGCCCGGCAGCGAGCCGGAGCCGGTGAGCAGCGCCTGGTAGTTCTTCAAGGTCGGCGCGGGCGGCAGGTAGTGCGCGGGTTTGCCGCCGAACTGGGCTTCGGTCTGCAGACTGGTGTTGAGCGTCCAGTAGATCGGCACCAGCGACCACAGCAGGATGAACGCGATGCCCAGCCACCGCAACCGGATCCGGGCGCGCATCAGAACTCCACCGGCCGGTAGACGAGTTTCACCACGCCGAGCGACAACACCAGCGTGGCGATCGTGACGAGCAACGACAACGCGTACCCCTCACCGAAATTCAGGTTCTGGAAGCTCACCAGGTAGGTCTGGATCATCACCGAAGAGCCCGCGGGCGCGGCGCCGTTGAGCACGTACGGCTGATCGAAGACGTTGAGCGTGGTGATCACCGCCTGCACCATCGCGATCGCGATGCCGGGCCGGGCGAGCGGCAGGGTGACCCGCCAGAACGCCTGGAGGCCGGAACATCCGTCGAGGCGGGCCGCCTCGTAGAGGTCGCCGGGAATGTTCTGCAGCGCGGCCAGGATCAGCAGCGCCGACAGCGGGGTCATCTGCCACACCTGCACGATCTCGATCAGCAGGATCGTCAGCCACCGGTGCTCGCCGAGGAAGACGTGATAGTGATCGATCAGGTGCAGCGAGGTGAGCACGCTGTTGAGCAGGCCCGTGTTCGCGTCCCAGATCCCGGTCCAGACGATCCCTTCCACCACGCCGGGCAGTGCCCACGGCAGGATGAGGATCGCGATCAGCGCCGAGCGGCCGGCGAACCGATGCTGGAGCGTGACCGCCATCGCGATGCCGAGGAGGGTGGACAGCGCGGTGCCGATCAGCACGTACACGAGCGTGTTCACGCTGGCGTCGCGCAGCAGGGGATCGAGGAAGATCTGCCGGAAGTTGCCCAGACCGGTGAACCGGGTCGGCGGGTCGAGGGTGTCGACCTTGAAGAACGACTCCACGACGGTGAACCCGGCCGGGACCAGCGCCAGGCCGACGATGAAGATCGCCAGCGGTGCGACGAGCAGGTACGGCAGGAGGTCGGGCCGGCGGCGCCGTTTCGGCCGTGGTGACGCGTTTCCGGGGCCGGCCGCGACGGCCGGCCTGGCCGCGAGGCGTGCTCCGTTCACTGGCCGCTCGCCAGGCGGTTCGCGGTGTCGGCGATGGTCTTGATCGCCGCGTCGACCGACATCGACCCGGTCGCGGCCGCGTGCAGGTTCGTGTAGACCGCGGTGGAGAACTGCGGGTACCACGACGGGGCGCCGCCGGGAAAGACCGGCCGGGCCTGGGACTTCAGCAGCGACGCGAGCGTGTCACCGCCGATGAGATCGCCGTGGGTGTTGAGCCGGTCCACGGCGGTGAGCCGGGACGGCATGTTGTAGGCCGCCCACGCCTTGTCCGGCCCGTTGAGGCCGGCGAAGTCGGCCTGGTTCTCCGCGGAGGTGAACCATTCGATGAACTTCGCGGCGGCCGCCGGGTACTTGGCGTTGCGGGGAATGCCGATGCCGTCGGGGTTGCTCATGTTCGCGGCCTGCCCGCCTACGCCCGGCGTCGGCAGGTAGGCGACCTGATGGACCACGGTCGACGACGACGGCACGTCGTACAGGCTGCCGACATTGCCCGAGTAGTCGCCGAACACGCTCGCCGTCTCTCCGTGCGCCATCAACGTCTGCTGGCCCTGGCTGTCGGTCACGTTGATGTTCCCGGGGGCGACCAGACCCTGGCGCAGCGCGTCGACCATCCACTGTGCCGCCTTGAAGCCGGCCGAACCGGGTTCGGCGAACTGGGGCTTCCCCTGCTCGTCCAGCACCGTTCCGCCGAAGGCCGCGGTGGTCTGGTACCAGTACGTCGACAGGCCTTCGGCAGCGGCGAACGGGATGTCCAGCGGGTACTGCACGCCTCCCTTTTCCTTGACCTGCTTGAGATCCTGGGTGTACTGGTCGATTGTCGTGGGCATGGCCGTGACACCCGCGTCGGCGAACATCTTCTTGTTCACGGTGGCCACGAGGAACGAGGCGTCGTACGGGACGCCGACGACGTGGCCGCCGGTCGTGAACGACGAAAGCTGCGGCATGTCGGCGGTCAGCGCCTTGGTGTCGAGGTAGTTCTCCATGGGGTAGAACCAGTTGAGCTTGCCCAGCTGGCCCACCCGCGACCAGTCCACGTCGGTCGCGTCGGCGAAGTAGGTCTTCGCGGTGGCGGCCGCGGCGATCTTCGTCTGCAGGCTGTCCCAGTCGATGTTGGTCCAGTTGACCGTGATGCCGGTGGCCTTGGTGAAGGCGTCCAGTGCCGCCTGCGGCAGCGGCTGGGCGGCCAGGGTCACGTTGATCGTCACCCCGGTGGTCGCCGACGACGCGCCGCCGTCGCCGCCCGAGCAGGCGGTACCCACCAGGGCCAGACTGGACAGGATGGCGAAGCCTGCTGCCCGCCGGGCGTTGTTTCGCAGGGAGAACATGAGCGGCGCCTCTCGCAACCGGGGACGGACCGGGCCGTTGAACCGCGAGCAATCCGATCAGAATACGAGCATCAAACTGCGCGTTCTGTGATCGGAGTGTCCGAACAATGAGGAAGACTATGGCAGGCGTTCGCCGGACGGTCAACCGAGTGTTCGCTGGAATTGCGGTGTTCTTGGCGGAAACGGGGGCATTCGGGGACCTGTGCGCAAATTGCGCGCAGAACGGGTGTGCTGTGCGCAGTCCGACTGTTCGTGCGCTACTCTCGTCGCATGCGCCGCAACCAACGTCTCAACCAGATCCTGTCCACTGTGGTCGCGCACGGATCGATGGAGGTCCCGGGGCTGGCCGAGATGTTCGACGTGTCGCACGCGACCATCCGGCGTGATCTCGAACTGCTCGAGCAACAGCGGCTGGTCAGCCGGACCCGGGGCGGCGCGACGATCCACGCGGCGTTCAACGATCTGCCGCTGAGTTACAAGACGACGCAGGATCTGACGGAGAAGCGCAAGATCGCGCACGAGGCCCGCAAGTACCTGGCCGGAGCCCGGGTGATCGGGCTGACCGGCGGCACCACGCTCACCGAGTTCGCGGGGCCACTGCTGGAGCACGAGGGGCTCACGGTCGTGACCAACGCGCTCAACGTCGCCCTGCACCTGCTGGACAACCCGCGGCTACGGGTGTTCGCGGCGGGCGGGGAGATCCGCAGCAGCAGCCAGGAGGCGGTCGGCCACAGCGCCGAGGCCTTTCTGTCGGAATACAACCTCGACGTCGCCTTCATCGGCGTGGACGGGGTCGACGCCACCGCGGGCTGCACGAACTACGACCCCGCGGGTTCGCGGGCGAACGCGGTGATGCGCCGGCGCGCCCGGCGGACCATCGTGCTGGCCGACGCCACGAAGATCGGCCGGGTCGCGCTCGCGCAGGTGTGCGAGATGAGGGAGGTGGACCTGTTGATCACCGACGACCGGGCGGACGAGGCCATGGTGGGCGAGATCCGGGCGCTCGGGTGCGAGGTCACGCTCGTGTAGATCGATTGCGCAGGAAACGCGGGAAAACTGCGCGTTTGGATCGGAATCATTGTTTGTTTCGCGCAGTAGGTGTCATAGTGCGAGCATGACCAAGGTTGCGTTCATCGGGGCGGGCAGCGTCGAGTTCACTCGCAACGTCGTCACGGACCTGTGCGGGTTTCCCGAGTTGCGCGGTCAGCTGGAGCTGATGCTGCACGACATCGACGCCGAACGGCTCGGTTACGCGGAAGCGCTGGCACGCCGGATCAACGAGCAGACCGGGGCGGGCGCGCGGGTGGCCTCGAATACCGACCGTCAGGCCGCGGTCGAGGGCGCGGACTACGTGATCAACGAGATCCAGGTCGGCGGCTACGCCGCGACGCGGGCGGACTTCGACATCCCGGCGCGCTACGGGGTCCGGCAGACCATTTCGGACACGATCGGCGTCGGTGGCGTCTTCCGTGGCCTGCGGACGATTCCGGTGCTGATGGCGATCGGCGAAGACCTGGCGAAACTCGCGCCGGACTCCTACCTGCTCAACTACAGCAACCCGATGGCGATGCTGCCCTGGGCGGTGTATGCGGGCACGCCGTTCGACCGGGTCGCCGGGATGTGCCATTCGGTGCGGGACACCCACCGGTTCCTCGCCTCCCTGGCCGGGGTCCCGGTGTCCGAAGTGGACTTCTCGACCGCCGGGTTCAACCACCAGGCGTTCGTTCTTCGCTTCGAACACAACGGAACCGACCTGTATCCGAAGCTGCGTGCGGTGATCGAGGCGGACCCTGAGCTCCAAAGGCGGGTCCGGGTGGAGATCTTCCGCCGGTTCGGCTATTTCCCGACCGAGTCCAGCGAGCACGGGGCGGAATACGTGCCGTGGTTCCTGCGCCACGACGAAGAGATCGACCATTTCCGCATTCCGGTCGGCGAGTACCTGCGCCGGTCCGAGCGCAACCTCGACGAGTACCAGGAGACCCGCGAGGAGTTGGAGAGCGGCGCCCCGCTCGCGCTGACGCCGACCTCCGAACTCGCTTCGGAGTTCATCCACGCGCATCAGACCGGTGTGGCGAGGGAGATCTACCTGAACGTCCGCAACGACGGGTTGATCAGCAACCTGCCACCGGAGTGCTGTGTCGAGGTGCCTGCTCTCGTCGACGGCTCGGGACCTCATCCGCGATCGGTCGGGGCACTGCCGCCACAGCTGGCCGCGCTCAACCGCACGTTCCTCAACGTCGTCGAACTCACCGTGCGCGCTGTGCTGGACGGCGACCGGCGGCACGTCTACCAGGCCGTGCTGCTCGACCCGAACGCGGCCGCCGTGCTGACCACGCGCCAGGCCGTGGCGCTGTGCGACGGACTCTTCGAAGCGCACGGTGACCTCATGCCGGCAGCGTTGCGCTGACCATGTCCACCGTGCTCGTTGTCGGGGACGCGAACCCCGACCTTGTGCTCCGCGGTGACGTGGTGCCCCGGTTCGGTCAGGCGGAGCAGTTGCTCGACGACGCCGCCCTGCTCATCGGCGGTTCGGCGGCGATCACCGCGCACGGCTTCGCCCGGCTGGGCCGGCCGGTGTCGCTGCTGGCCGCGGTCGGCTGCGACGGGCTGGCCGCGCCGATGCTCGCCGAGCTGACCGCCGCCGGGGTCCGCCTGTGCGTCGTCGAACGCGCCACGGAACCGACCGGACTGACCGTCGTGTTGTCGCGAGTGGCGGACCGGGCGATGCTGACCCGGCCCGGCGCGATCCCGACCCTCACCGGCGCCGAGGTGCGGCAGGCCGCGGCCGGGATCCCGGATCTGGGGCATGTGCATGTCGCCTCGCTGTTCTTGCAGCCCTCGCTGACCACCGAACTACCCGGCGTGCTCGAAGATCTTCGGGCCGGTGGCGTCACGGTTTCCCTCGACACCAACGACGATCCGCGCGGCACCTGGCGTGGGGTGGCCGAACTGCTGCCCCACGTGGATGTCCTGCTGCCCAACGAATCGGAGGCGGTCGCCCTCGCCCGGACGATCACCGGCCGGGCCATCGGCGAGGCGGCGGCAGCGGCCCGTGAACTGGCCGGGTACGGCGTGCTCGTGGCGGTGAAGCGGGGAGCGCGAGGGGCGCTGGCCGTTACCGCGGACGGAACGGTCCGAAGCGTGGACGCGGTGCCCTGCGAACCCGTCGACACCACGGGTGCCGGGGACACCTTCGACGCCGCCTTCCTCGACGGCTGGCTGGCGGGAAAACCGCTCGACGAGTGCCTGCGCCGAGGGGTGGCCGCCGGAACGGCGGCGGTCACCGCCGTCGGCGGCACGGCCGGCCAGCCGTCCGCCGGAGAACTCGACCGACAAACACGGGAAAGGCCCTGAATGTCACAACAGCAGCCCCATGTGGTCCGGGAGATCCGCCGCCAGCCCGAGACCTGGGCGCAGGCGCTGGGCCTGCTCCCCGGCGTGCGGGACGTGCTGCCGCGCACGGGGGAACGCGTGGCCGTGCTCGGCTGCGGCACGTCCTGGTTCATGGCCATGGCCTATGCCGGACTTCGCGAAGCGGCGGGGGAGGGCGAGACGGACGCGTTCGCCGCCAGCCGGTTTCCCGCCGGGCGGCGCTATGACCGGGTTCTGGTGATCTCTCGCTCCGGCACGACGACCGAGGTCCTTCGCGCCATCGAGCGTGCGGACGCGCCGGTGACCGCCGTGACGGCGCTGAAGGACGGCCCGGTGGCACGGGCGGCGCGCGAGGTGATCGTGCTCGACTTCGCCGACGAACGATCGGTGGTCCAGACCTTGTTCGCGACCACGACCTTGATGCTGCTGCGCGGTTCGCTCGGCGAACCGCTTGATGAGGTCATCGAGCAGGCCGCCGGTGCGCTGGACGCGGAACTGCCCGGTGACGTCGAGAACGCCGGGCAGTTCACCTTCCTCGGCGACGGCTGGCGGTACGGCACGAGTCTGGAAGCCGCCCTGAAGATGCGGGAAGGCGCGCGGTTGTGGACCGAGGCCTACCCGCAGCTGGAATATCGGCACGGGCCGATCTCGATCGCCGAAGCGGGCCGGGTGGTATGGCTTTTCGGGGCGCCCGCGCCGGGTCTCGTCGCCGATATCGCGGCGACCGGCGCGACCGTGGTCGCCGACGAACTGGACCCGGTGGCGGACCTCGTCCGCGTGCAGGCGCTGACCGTCCGCCGCGCGCTGGCCGCCGGGTTCGACCCGGACCGGCCGCGCTCGCTGACCCGCTCGATCGTGCTGGACGAACCGGCGTGATCCTGTGCCTGTGCCCGAGTCCGGCGATCGACGTGACCTACGAGGTGAGCGCCTTCCACGCCGGTGGCACCACCCGGGTCCGGCGGGTGACCCGCCGGCCCGGCGGCAAGGCCGTCAACGTCGCGCGAGTACTCACCGCGCTCGGGGATCCGGCCGTCGTGCTGGCACCCGTCGGCGGCAGCACCGGTGAGGAGTTCCGGTCCGGCCTGACCGCGCTGGGCGTGCCCATCGAGATCGTCCATTCCGGACACTCGACCCGGCACACCGTGACGGTGGTCGACGCGGCGACAGGACAGGCGTCCGTGCTCACCGAGCCGGCCGTGGTCGACTCGTGGCCCGCGGTGGAGGAGCGGTTCCATGCGCTGTTGAGCAGCGCGAGCGGAGTCGTCATCAGCGGCTCGTTGCCCGGGAACGTGCGGCCGGAGGCTCTGGCGGTACTGGCCGGGGCGGCGCGGGAAGCGCGGCTTCCGGTCGTGGTGGACACCAGTGGCCCGGCCCTCGCCGGGGCGCTACCCGGCAAGCCGACGGTCGTCAAGCCGAACGCCGCGGAACTGGCGGAGCTGAGCGGTCATCCGGATGTCCTGGCCGCGGCACGGGACCTGGCCGACGGCCATGGGATCGCCGTGGTCGTCTCGCTGGGCGCCGACGGACTCGTCGCCGTCGACGGCGGGGGCGGCTGGCGTGCCCGCCCGGCCCGCCCGGTGCGCGGCAACCCGACGGGTGCGGGGGACGCGCTCGTCGCCGGTCTGGCGAGGGGACTCGCCGTCGGCAAGGCGCTGGGTGATCTGCTCGCCGACGCGGTCGCGCT
>NZ_JBHUKR010000005.1:11345-52122 GCF_042684065.1 Amycolatopsis pigmentata
GCCCGGCCTTACGCGGGCGAAGTCGATCTCGACGAGGCCGGCCGCCAGCGGCCGGGAGTGCTGATCGAGCGGTTGGAGTAATTACTTGTGCCGACCCGCGGCTGTCAGAGTGACCACAGAGCGCGCCCTTTCTTTCCGCTATCGGGGCGGCAGGGCGCCCATTCGCTTGACGTTACGTGTGTTGGTAAGGAGCGCCCTGTCGACACGATCGCGTGGGCGCGCAAACTCGCGGAGAGGTTGGAGGGTCGGCGGTGACCTTGGTTCCGACAGCCGAACTCGTCGCCGACGCGGTCGCCAGGGGCGGCGCGGTGGCCGCGCTCAACGTGATCACGCTGGAACACGCGGAGGCGATCTGCGCGGCCGCCGGCGCACGCGGAGTTCCGGTGATCCTCCAGATCAGCCAGAACGCCGTGCGGTACCACGGAAACCAGCTCATGCCGATCGTCGCGGCGACCGCCGCGGCCGGCCGGCTCGCCACGGTCCCGGTCGCGCTGCACCTGGACCACGTCACCGACGAGGAACTCGTCCGCCAGGCGGCCGCGGCCGGTTTCAGCTCGCTGATGTACGACGCGGGAGCACTCCCGTACGAGGAGAACGTCGAACGGTCCGCCCGGGTGGCCCGTGCCGCGCACGCGGCCGGGCTGTGGGTGGAGGCCGAACTCGGTTACGTGGGCGGAAAACCCGGCGCGCCGGCGAGCGCGCACGCGGCGGGCGTGCGCACCGATCCGGACGAGGCCGCCGACTACGTCCGGCGCACCGGCGTGGACGCGCTGGCCGTCGCCGTCGGCAGTTCCCACGCGATGACCACCCGCACCGCGAACCTCGACACCGAACTGATCGCACGGCTGCGCGCCCGGCTCGACGTGCCGCTGGTGCTGCACGGTTCCTCCGGGGTGCCGGCCGGGCAGCTCAGTGCCGCCGCCCGGGCCGGAATTCGGAAGATCAACGTGGGCACGGCGCTCAACGTGGCGATGACGGACTCGCTCCGCCTGACCCTCGCCGGGGACCGGCGTCTGGTCGACCCTCGCAAATACCTGACTCCGGCTCGCGATGCCATGTCGGACACGGTCGGCCAATTGCTCGACGCGCTGCCGTAGCGCCGGCGGATCATTCGGGCAACCCACGACCGTAGCAGGACAACGGCGCCGTCAACCGGCCCCGCACAAGGGAAATGCCGGATCAGGCGATCGGCCGGCCGATGGCACTTGATCTGCCTTGACACGATCTTCGCACCGCGGGATTCTCGTCGCGAGGCCGGGTATTTCTTCGGAGCAGGGCACGGGTGAGCGCCCGCCGCGCGAATTGTTCGCGGTCCGTCGTTTCGGCAGGGGTCGACGCATTATCGGGGGGAGTTTATGGGGCGAGCCGGGGAGAGCGCGCCGGAACAATATGATGTACACCTCGGCACCTCGAAGGCGACGCGCCGACCATGCGGAGGGATAGCGATCTCCACGGTCGGCCTCACCTTTCCGGTGAACACCACCTACGAGGAATGGTTGCGGGCAGGCGCGCAGATTTCACGGATCGTCAATTCGTCGGCGTGGTGCCTCGGCGACTGGCTGGTGCGCGGCCAGGACCGCTACACCGACCGCTACCGCCGGGCGATCGACGACGTGGGCCTCGACTACCAGACCCTGCGCAACTATGCCTGGGTGGCAAGGCGTTTTCCGCAGGAGCGCCGCCGCGCGCCGCTCAGCTTCGGCCATCATGCCGAGGTCGCCGCGCTGCCCGGACCCGAGCAGGACTATTGGCTGAATCAGGCGGACAATCGGGGATGGTCCCGTAACCAGCTCCGCAGGCAACTGCGGGAGAGCCGTCGCCGTGAGCACGGCGAGACGGGCCCGCTGGTTCCGTTACCCCGTTTGGTCGTGGGGCGTGAGCGCATCGACCGATGGCGTAGCGCCGCGTTACGCGAAAAGAGCGAATTCTCGTCGTGGCTGGTCGCCAAATTGGACCAGGCCGCGGCGAACGTGCTCACGGAATTCGATACGGACTAGCGCGTGTCCCGCCGGCGGGACAAGGCGTGCGAACTCTTTCCTTTCGCCGCCCGGCCCCGATACGGTCGGCACGCCGCTCGGGATTCCCTTCCCGGTATTCGCATTATTCGATACATCGACACACAGGAGTGGACAAGATGCCGAATTTACCCGACAGCGCGACCGTGCCCGAATTGGCCGCGGAAATCGGCGCCAGCCCGGCCGAGATCGAAGCGCTGCCCGAGGACGTCAAGCAGCTGACCAAGGGACAGTTGCTGGCACTGTGGGGCGCCCACGACACGCGGGGCGCCGTGCAGGCCTACAACAGTCATCACGGCCAGTTGCTCCCCACGCCGAACGCCGCCGGGCCGGACGCGCCGCTGCATCTGTCGTTGCAGGACGTCACCGCGCTCCAGCAGCTGTTCAGCGCCTCCCGGGTGCAGGCGGCGGTCGGCGGCGCGGCGCATCCGGCCGCGCACGCCGATTTCAGCATTTCGTGCTGCTGTTGCACGCCGTGCTGCACCTCGGCGACCCTTCTGGCGGAGTAGAGCACCGGTACCCATGCGCATCCTGCTGATCTGGCCGCTCGCCCGTCTCGAGCCGGAATGGAATGCCGACCTCGGCGCCATTTCCGAACCGCTGTGCCTGGAGTACCTGGCCGCCGTGGCGGCCGAGGACGCACACGAAGTACGCATTCTGGATCTCCGGCTGCACCCGGACGAGCTGGACGCCACGCTGACCGGGTACCAGCCCGATCTGGTGGGTGTCACGGCGTACTCGATGCACGTCTCGGCCGCGCTGGCCAGTTGCCGCCGGGTCCGCGAGTTGCTGCCCCGGGCCCGGACCGTGATCGGCGGGCACCACGCGACCTTCCTCCCGGAGGACTTCTTCACCGGCGCGGTCGACTACGTGGTGTCCGGCGAGGGCACGGGCCCGTTCCGGCGGCTGCTGCGGCGGCTCACCGAAGGCGGCGATGCGCAGGGGATTCCCGGCCTCTGGTCCCGGGTGGCGGGCCGGTTCACCCTCGGCGGAGAAGAGGAACCGTTCGAGGTGGACGGCCTGCCCCTCCCGGACCGGTCGATCACCGCTTCCGACCGCTCCCGGTACTTCATCGACTGGATGCGGCCGGTGGCGCTGTTACGCAGCACCGTGGGCTGCCCGTTCCGGTGCAACTTCTGCTCGCTGTGGCAGCTCATGGGCGGGCGCTACTACATGCGTTCGATCGACGCGGTGGTGGCGGAGCTGGCGGGCATCGAAGAGGAATTCGTGTTCCTGGTGGACGACGAGGCGTTCATCCACGGTCCGCGGATGCGTGAGCTGGCCGCCGCGATCGCGGCGGCCGGTATCCGCAAGCGGATGTTCGCCTACTGCCGCATCGACTCGTTGCTGCGCAACCGGAAGGTGCTCGCCGCGTGGCGGGAGATCGGCCTGGAACGGATCTTCGTGGGAATCGACGCGATCACCGAGAAGGATCTGGCCGGATACCGCAAGAAGGTCAAGGTGCCCCAGATCGAGGAGGGCCTGCGGGCCGCCGACGAACTGGGCATCGAGATCTTCGCCCAGTTCGTGGTGAACACCGACTACCGCCGCGAGGACTTCCGGCAGCTGGTGCGCTTCATCGAGCATCACCGCATCCGTTATCCCACCTTCACCGTGCTCACCCCGCTGCCCGGGACCGAACTGCTGGCCACGTTCGACGACGTGCTGGTTCGCGGCCCGGACGGCAGACCGGACTGGGACGCCTTCGACTGCCAGCACGCGGTGACCCGCACGCGGCTGCCGCCGGAGGAATTCCACGCCGAATACCGCAAGCTCTACCGGATTTTCCGCGACCGGCCGGGCGAATTCCGCGCCCAGCACGAACTCTGGCGACCGCGGCCACGAAAGGTATCCACATGGTGAGCGAACCCCGGCTGGCCATGGCCGGCCTGCAGACCATCCCGTTGCCCTCGGCCGTGCTGCTGCGGCGCGGCGCGGTCGAGGTGAAGATCACCGGCACCGGTGCCGGGGAAGTGGTGCGCGTGCTGCTGTCGGCGTTCGCGCCACCGGGCGCCACGCCGGGCGAAGTGTGTGCCCGTTTCCCGGAACGCGACCGGCCCGCGGTGCGGAACCTCGTCGACGAACTCCGGCAACGCCGCCTGCTGCTCCCTGAGGACGTGGTGGCTGAGCCGGAGGACGTGGACGCCGCGCGCCGCGATGTCTTCCACTGGCATTTCGGGCAGCAGGAGGACACCGTGCGGGGGTCGCTGTCGTCCCGCCGGATCACCGTGATCGGCGTGAACGCCGTGTCCGCCCGCCTGCTTCCCGCGCTGTCCGCGGCCGGTGCCGCGAACGTCGAGCTGATCGACTTCCCGCAACTGCGCAACATCGCGTTGCGGCCGGAGGATGTGAGCACCGGGCAGGCCGCCGAGGCGGGTCCGGACTGGTTGGAAGGGGCCGACGCGGACACCGTCGGATGCGTGGTGGCCACCTCGGATTTCGGCCCGGTACCCGGTCTGCGGCTGTGGAACCGGTTCTGCGCCGAGCGGAGGATCCCGTTCCTGCCGGTGGTGCTGGACAACCTGATCGGCACCGTGGGCCCGCTTTTCCTGCTCGGCGAGACACCATGCTACGAGTGCCTCCGCGCCCGCGCCGATTCGCATGTGGACGATCTCCAGGCCCGCCGGGAGATCGAAAACGCCGCCTTCGAAGGACAACGCTTCGCGGCGCTGCATCCGGCGGCCGCGACGATCCTGGCGGAGTTGAGCGCGGTGGAGCTGACCCGGTGGTTCGGCGGCGGGCGGCCCTTGACGCGGCAGGCGGGCACCCTGGTGGAGGTCACCATGGCCGAACCGGCCGTGGTGACGCGCAAGGTGCTTCGTGTCCCGCACTGCCCGGTGTGCGGGCCGGCCACCACGCATTCGGCGAGCACGGTGTGGCTGACCGAGGTGGACCCGCGATGAGCGTGCTCGGGGCGGACCGGCCACGGCTGGCCGAGGTGATCGACGACCTGGTCGACCCCCGGGTCGGGCTGCTGGCTTCGGTGTCCGAAGTGCACAAGGACGCGGGGGCGCCGGAGTTCTTCCACTATTCCGCCAAGGCGGCCAACACCGTGGGGCTCGCCGGGCGGGAGAACTTCCGGCACACCGGGGGAGCGGCGGCGCGTCGTGAGGACGCGGTGGTGAAGGCGATCGGGGAGGCGATCGAGCGTTACAGCTCCGCGTGGTACCGGCCGGCGGAGCTACCGCTGACCACGCACCGGCAGGCCGATTTCGACGCGGTGCCACCGGAGGAGTTCGCCCTTTACCGTGCCGGACAGCTCGACCGGCCGGACTTTCCGGTGCGGCCGTTCACCCGGGACACCACCCTCCGCTGGACTCCGGCCCGCGATGCCCGCACCGGCGCCGAGGTCCACGTTCCGGCCGCCCGGGTGTACATGCCGTACGAGTGTGACCCGCGCACCGGGGACACCCCGGTCTGCCAGCCCATTTCCACCGGGCTGGCCTGCCACGAATCCTTCGCCGCGGCGGCGCTTTCCGGGGTGTGCGAGGTGATCGAACGCGACGCGATCACGATCGTCTGGCAGGCGATGGTCGCGCCGCCGCAAATCCGCGTGGAGAGCCTGCCGGACGAACTGTACGACCTCGTGGCGCGGTTCGAGCGGACGGCGGCCGAGGTGACCCTGTTCGACGTCACGCTCGATCACGGCGTTCCGACCGTGCTGTCGGCCTTGCGCGCCCGGCACGACGGTGGGCCCGCACTGGTGCTGGCCGGTGCCGCGGCCCCGAGCCCGGCGACGGCGGTCCGCAAGAGCCTGGAGGAACTGGCGCACACCCGCCGGTACTCGCAGTTCATCCGGACGCGGTCGCCGCGGCTGGTGCCCGATTTCCCGGACCACCGCGACGTCACCGGGCAACAGGATCACCTGAACTACTGGTCCGACCACGCGAATCTGCCCCAGGCGGAATTCCTGTTCTCCTCCGGTGAGCGTCGTGACTTCGACGATCTCGCCGATCCCGGAAGCGGTGACGCGGAGCAGGACCTGCGGATGGTGTGCGAGCGGGTCTCCGCGACCGGTGAACGCGTGTTGCTGACCGAGCTGACCACCCCCGACGTCGCCGGACTCGGGCTGTCCGTGGTCCGGGCGGTGATTCCGGGCTTCCACCCGTTGCAGCTCGGCCATGTGCTGCGCGCGCTGGGCGGGACCCGTCTGTGGACCGTTCCGCAACGACTCGGCCATCGCGGCATCGAACCCGGCACCGGGGACAACCCGTCCCCGCACCCCTACCCGTGAGGAAACCACCGACTATGTCGACGCGCGGCTGTCAAAGCGACCGGAGAGCGCGCCCTCTTTGTTCGCTATCGGGGCGGCAGGGCGCCGATCCTCCTGACGTGACCCGCGCTGGACAGGAGCGCCCTGTCGACACGATCGCGAGGGCGCGCAAGGCCGCGGAGAGAGAGGAAACCACCATGACGCGTTCTGATCTGTGGGACCAGTTGACCGGTCCTGCCGAACCGGAAGAGAAGCTGTGGTGCCTGTTCCACGAGAACTCCAAGGTGACCCGGTCCTTCCTGGCACTGCCCGACGAGGTGGTGGCGGCGAGGATGCGGGAGCTGACCGAGGCGCTCGGGTACGACCACTATCCCGCGACGCGACTGCCGGAGCCGTCCACAGTGGACGCTTCACTGGGCGAGGTGATGCGGGACAGGGCCAGCGCGCGGGACTTCCGGCCCGCCTCGATCGGGCTGACCGAACTGTCCGCGCTCCTGCGTCACGCGTACGCGGTGAACCGGAAAGGTGACGTCCGGTCCTTCCGCACGACGCCGTCGCCGGGCGGGCTGTACCCGCTCGAGCTTTATCTGCACTCCACCAGAGTGGACGGTCTGCCTTCGGGACTGCACCACTACCACCCGGTGCGCGGCGAGCTGCGCCGTCTTCACGAGGGGGATCTGGCCCGCGATCTCGCGTCCTGCTTCGTCCAAGGAGAGATCGTCTATGACGCGACGATCCTGATCTTCCTCACCGCCTGGTTCGAGCGGGTCACCTTCAAATACGGCGACCGCGGGTACCGGTTCGCGTTGCTCGAAGCGGGTCATGTGGCCCAGAACCTGAATCTGGCCGCGGCCGCGCTCGGCCTGGGCGCGGTGAACCTCGGCGGGTTCTTCGACCGGGAACTCGACGACGTGCTCCGTCTGGACGGCGTAACCGCGTCCACCCTGTACGCCGTGGCCATCGGCGTGCCCGGGGAAGAATCCGATGAATAGTCCGCACCGCCACGTCGCCACCCTGCGCGAGCTCACGCGGTTGCTGGCCGAGCACGGAGGTCCGGAACGCTGCCTGCTGGTGGACCTCGCGCTAGGATCGTGGTATCCGCACTCGGCCGCCCGCCAGCTGGCCGCGCAACTCGGGGTGGCCACGACGTTGCCGGCCCTGGCGTATGGCGAGCATCCCGGCGGTGAGCACGACATCCGGTACGGGGGACGGATCAGCGGCGGCATCGACGTGGAAGCGGCCGGCGACGCCGGGATCCTTGCCGCCGCACGGCTCGCGGACGAAATCTCCGCCGCGATCGACGCGGAGACGACCGTGTTGGTGCTCGTTCCACGCCCACCCGGTACTGTGCCGTTCGTTACCGATCCGACCACAGCCAGGGCGGAAACGGGTCTCTACCAGCAGGTCGGTCGCGGACCGCATCCGCCTGCTTTTGGCCGGATCGGTCACTGGGCGCACGAGGACGAGTACTTCCTCCGCTTTCTGCGAAGGCGGCTCGGCGCCGGTCGCCGGGTGGTCCTCGTCGGCTCCGGCGGGCTCGCCGATCCCGGTCCCGAACCGTTCGGACTGATACCCGGCCTGCTGGACCCGGTGCTGGCGCTGGCCCTGCGTGCCGACGCCACCGCGCTGACGCACCTCCCCGCGCTGCGGGGCGGCTTTCTCCCGGTACCACCGGAATGGCGCCCGGCGGGACCTGTCACGCCCGCGTGCTACGACGCGCTGGCCGCGCGGTCCGGTGGAGTGTCCTGGCTTCGTGCCTACGCGCAGTACCACGGCGACCCCGGAGCGGCCGAGGTGAAGGTACTGGCCGGACAGGGCTGGTCGGCGTTGCGGGAAGGCGCCGGTGGGCTCGCGGTCCGCCTGGCGAGGCGCGCGGTTTCGTGCGCCCGTAACCCGCTCGAACGCGCGGCGCTCCTTGCCGGCCTGCAGGCCATGCACATCGCGCTGTGCCGGTACGCCGACGCCGCCTCTGCCGAAGATCCAGGTCAGGACTTGCCCGATCCGCTGCGCGGGTTCCTCTCACAGGCCAAGGGCTGGGGCTTGACGATGTCGTCGGATGCGGCGGAAAACGCCCGCGCGGAAGGCTATCTCACCCAGGCGCGGCGGCTGCTCGGCGACTCCGTGGGCGAGCGGGAACTGTTGTACCTCGGCAACATCACCGCGCTGGCCCGGCTGAAAGCGGGCCACCCACGGCAGGCACTGGCCGATGAACGCGAGATCGAACGGCGCGCGGCCCGGCTCCGGCCCCGCGACCATCGGCTGGAGTACGTCAACGCGATCAACCAGGCGCGGCTGTACCGCAGGCTGGGTGACCATCCGGCCGCGCGGCGGTACTACCAGCGCGCGTTCGCGACCGTGGACGGCCTGCGCACGGACAGCGACGCCGTACACGCCAACGTCTGCCTGGCCCGGGTGGCCGGCGCGGCGGGCCTGCCGGACGAGGCCCGCCGCTGCTGGCTGCGCGCGGCCCTGCACTGGTTGTCCACCGAGGTCCCGGAAGCGCTGGCCTGGCGGGTGGTGACCGCGATCGCCGGGCACCGGGACACCCCCGACATCGTGACCACCGTGGCCGAGGCGCTGGCCGACCGGCTCGAGGCCCCGGCCCCGGGCGGGGGAGCGGCACCGGAGTTCGTCCGGCATCGCGACGGGGACCCGCCGCCGCGATGGGCGGCGATGGGAAACGGTTGGAGCGTCTTCGGTGTCCGCTCATCGCCGCGGCCACCGGTACGGGATTCCGGACCGGACACCCTGCGCCGGCTCCGGGAGCGGGTGCACGCCCTGCTGCTGGCCGACTGCCCGGACCGGCGGCTGGCGAACGCGGATCTCCTCGCGGTCCCCGACAACCAGGGCCGGGAACTGCCGGTCGCCACGGGCGAGCTGATCGGCGCCGGACTGCTCGCCGGCACCCGGACCTTCCTTTTGCCGGACGGTGTGATCGAACTGTCCGAACCGGACGCCGCCGCGGTGACGGCACGCTTCCGGTTCCGGATCGGGCCTGCGGTGGCCCGCATCGACTCCGACCGGACCGTCCACTTCAGACGGTACCGGCCACCGCTGAGGCTGGGCCCGAAGCCACGGCGGGCCGAACTGATCGCGGCCAGGGTGCTGGTCGCCGAACTCCCGGAGGACGCATGGAAACGGGTTGGTACCAAGCCGCGTTCGAGCGAGAACTGTCCGACGAGCTGACCGCGACGGATCTCGGTCCGGTGCCGTTGGTGCTGGTCCGCACCCCGGACCGGATCCGCGCCTTCGACGCGGCCTGTCCGCATCGTGGCGCGCATCTGGCGCACGGCGGCAAACTCGACGGCGCCGCCATCGTCTGCCCGTTCCACGGCAAGCGGATCCAGCTCGGCCCGGTCGGCCGGTACCGGGCCCGGGAACATCAGGTGCTCGGTTACGGCGGGATGGTGTTCGTCGGCCTGGGCGAACACTGTGACAACGGTTTCGCCGATCTGCTGGACAAGCTCACGGTGTCGCACCTGTTCATCCCGGGGTTTTCGCTGACCGTCGAGATGGCCGCGGACTGGGTCATCGAGAACGCGTTCGACGGCACGCATTTCCGGCCGGTGCACGGAATCGGCAACGAACCTTCGCTGGAAGTGGTGCCCGCCGGACTGGGTGACGAGCTGACCTTCGCGGTGCGCGGTGTTTTCCTGCTCCCTCCCTCCCCTTGGCGGCGCACCGGTGGAAAACCCACCGAAGTACCGTTCCTGGCGAAGGCTTTCAGCCCGCATGTCGTGGTCACGGAAATCGGTGGTCAATTCCCCTATACCGCGATCACGGCGGCCACCCCGCTGCCCGCCGGCGGCTGCCGGATCCGGTTCTCGGTGGCCGTGCTCGCCGACGGGCAGGAGTCGTTGCCCACCGAGCAGGCACGACGCTACTACCGCTATCTGCTGGAGAGCAGCCGGGCCGGGATCGAGCAGGACATTCCGATCTGGGAGCACCTCCGGCCGGTCGAACCGGACTACGACAGCGCCGACCACACGGTGATCGCCTTCCGCGAGTTCTGCGCGAAATTCCGGACGGAACCGCGATGCGCGTCGTGACGCGGTCCACCGCGAAATCGTGGGCAAGGCCGTCGAATTGACCGGATGTCAATTTCGGAATGCCGCTCGTGCCCTCACCGGACCGGCCGGGAGAAAACTGCTAAGGTCATTGCCGGACACGGCTGGCGAAAGGGGAGCGTCGTGACTTTTCAACTGTTCGGCGGAGCGGCTGTCACCCTACCGGTGAAATGGCGATCCGAACGATCTTTCACGGTCATCGGCGGGACGCGGGTGACCGCGCCCGAACCCGGTGACAACGCCCGGCTGAAGGTGACCTCGGTGCTCGGCTCCATCCGCGTCGTGGTGCCCGCGGGCACCCGGGTCACGCTCGAGGGCTTCAGCGTTGTCGGCGGCCGGGAAAATCGCGCGGTCGCCGGCGACGGACCGCCGATCACGGTGTCCGCGTCCACCTTCTTCGGCTCCGTGGTGGTGGAAGCGCGGTGAAGCCACTTATGTCAACGCGCGCCTGTCGAGGTGACCAGAGCGCGCGCCCTTTCTTTCCGCTATCGGGGCGGCAGGGCGCCCAACCGTTCGACGTGACCTGTACAGGGAAGGAGCGCCCTGTCGACACGATCGCGGTGGCGCGCAAACTCGCGGAGGAACAGCGGTGAAGCGGCCGTTTTTCGGGATCGACGCCCCGCCGATCGTCGTGGGGTATGGCCTGTTCGGCCTGGCCGGAATCGTGCTGATCGTGCTCGAGGCCGGATTCGGGGCGCACCTGGCGGGAGTCGGCTACTGGATGGCCGCGGTGGGCCTGCTGACCAGCGGCGCGATGCTGCACAGCTCGCTGCGCGGCAAGATCCGGCTGCGGGACCGGCTGCTCGCCCGGCTCGATCTCCAGCCCGAGCACGACGTGCTGGACCTCGGCTGTGGCAGCGGACTGATGCTGCTCGGCGCGGCGGTGCGCGCGCCGAAAGGGATCGCCACCGGAATCGACCTGTGGCGCGGGGTGGACCAGGCCGGTTCCAACCGGGATCGCTGCCTGCGCAACGCGGAGATCCTCGGTGTGGCGGACCGCGTTCGGTTGGTCGACGGCGACATGAGCGAACTGCCCCTCGAAGACGATTCGGTCGATGTCGTGCTCGCCACCCTGTCGATTCACAACATCCACGACCGGTCGAAGCGGGAACGGACCGTGCGCGAAGCGGCGCGCGTCCTGCGCCCGGGGGGCACCCTGGCGATCGTCGACTTCACCCGGACCGCCGAATACGCGCGCACCGCGGCGGACGCCGGTCTGTCCGAAGTGGACCGCTCCGGGCTCCGGTGGTCGATCTACCCGCCGGTGCGCGTGGTGACCGCGCGCAAGCCACGCCGGTAGGCGGCGCGGTCGAACCGCGCGCCCTTGCGCCAGATCGCGGCGATCGAGCGGGTGGCGGTGATATCGGTGGTCGGGTCGCCGTCCACCAGCAGCAGATCAGCCTGGTGCCCGGCGGCGACGCGGCCACGCCCGGCCAGCCGGAAGATCTCGGCGGGCCGGGCGGTCGCGGCGGTCAGCGCCTGTGCCGGACTCAGCCCGGCGGCGACCAGGAGTTCGAGCTCGCGGTGGAGGCCGGCCCCAGGCGCGGCGCCGGGGTTGGGGGTATCCGTCCCGGCCAGCAACGGAACGCCCTGTTCGTGCAGCCGGCGCACCGACGCCAGGGCGACGTCGATCTCAGGCCGTGGCGTGCCGGCGGTCAGGCCGGCTCTTCCGGCCGGGTGCAGATAGGGACCGATCCGCGGATCCGCCGCGAGGTGGCCGCCATCGCACCCTTCGTGCATGGTCAAGGTGGGTACCACCGCGGCCGAAGCCGCCGCGGCGGCTTCGGCGAAGGCTTCGTCGGCCGGACGGTCGGCGAAGACGTGTGCCAGCACGTTCACCCCCGCGTCGAGCGCGGTCGTGGCGGCGGCCAGGGTGCTCACGTGCGCGACCGAGAGCACGCCCGTCTCGCTCGCCGCCCTCGTCAACGCCCGCACGGCTGCCGGGGACAGGCACGGCACTTCCCGGCCGTACTGGACGCCGTCCTCGATGATGATCTTGACGTAGTCGCTGCCCTCGGCAAGCCGGTCGTGGACGAATCCACGCGCCTGCCCCGGGTGGCCCAGCGTCGGAAACGGCGGGTAGATGCCGCGCGTGGTGAGAACCCACGGATACCCGAGCGGCGCGGTGGCGCCGGTACCGGCCGAGCGCACGTCCGCCATGCCGGCGTTGCCCGCCGCCTCGGCACGCAGTCGCGCGGCGATGGCGGGGCTGGAGAACATGTCCAGTTCGGTGGTGACCCCGAAGGCGAGCGCCTGAACGGGACTGCCGGGGAACGAGTGGGTGTGGCTGTCGATCAGGCCTGGCAGCAGCGTGCGGCCAGTACCGTCGATGATCTCGGCGTCGGCCGGGGGCACCCCGGTACCGACCCATTCGATCCATTCACCGCGCACCAGCACCGATCCGCGGTCCAGCACGCCGGTACCGTCGAAGATCCGAACGTCCCGGATGAGCGTCACGTCCTCCAACGTCGCAGCTCGCCGCGAAAATGACAACGATCCTCGCGCTGCTCACGCCGAAGGTGTGACCGCCGTGCCGAAGACCTTCGCGTAGACCCGGGTGGCCGTCCGCATCGGGCGACGCCCCGTAACGTCCGTGGTTTTTCCATCGACCTTGTGAGCGGTATTTCGAAGACCGGTGTCTTTCGAGGGACCTTGCATGCGGGGAGTTCACATGGTCTTGACGGATTTTGTCGGTGGATTTCGACACAACAGGGGCAAGCCGAGCTGCTGGCATATTGCCAACGGATTGTTCGAGCCGCGCGGCCGGTATTTCCCGTTTCGTGACCGGCCCTGCCCAAATCTTGACTTCCGCGTTGCTCCGAATAGGTACAGCGGGACGAACCGGCGTTGACAGACTTATCGGACGGTGTTCCGATGAAACACCTGCAGGGCGTTGACCTGGGGAGGGATCGAATGGCTGGGAATGCTTCGAACAGGGATTTTCCCGTCGGCATCCGGAAACTGGCGGCGAACTATCTCACGCTGACGTCCCAGCGCGGGATCGCCGAGGCGTCCAGGGTCGGGTCGGAGGGCTCGGAGTTTTCCGAGGGCACCGAGGGCAGTGAGACCTCCGAACGTTCGGAGACCACCGAAACCAGCGAGACCACCGAGCGCAAGGAAACCATCGAGAGAACCTGGCCCACATCGACGAGGTGAGGGAAATGGCCGAGATTTCCTGCCCCTCGGGCGGTGAGGACGGCGCCGGCGAGGAAGGGCCGTTCATCCCCGCCGAGGCGAGGCCCGCGGTGGTCGAGGACCTCGCGCGCACCGCGTGGCAGGTCGCGGAGATCCTGCCGTTCCTGGAGGCACCCGGGCCGTGACACTCCTGGTCATCGCCCCGGAGACGGACGAGACGGCCCGGCGGTTCGCCGATTTCGCCATCGGGAACGGCGTTTCCACCGTGGTGGCGAAGGAGTTCGGCCGGGTCGGGGTGACGGTGCGCGCGGGCCGGGACGCCGCCGGCCGCGCCGAGATCACGGTCGACGGCGCCAAGGTGCGCGGTGTGCTGAACCGGGGGATCGGCGACTGGGGACGCGAACCGGACGCGGAGCGGGTGTTCGTGGCCGCCGAGACGTATGCCGCCTTCTGGGCGGCCCTGGCGCTGTGGCCGGGGCCGGTGGTCAACAGGCCGTCGGCACAAGGATTCTTTCCCCGTCTCGATCCTCTGGAACTCGTCGAGTCCGGCGATGTCGCCCCGCCGCGCACGGTGATCCTCAACGGCGGGACCGCGCCCGGAAGCGAGGTGTACCACCTGCCCGACTGGACCAGGCTGGAACCTGACGCTCCGCGAAGCCGATTCGACGTCGTGCAGATCACGAACCGGGATCCGGTCCACAGTAGCCACCTTCTGGTCGCCGGAACCGAGGTGTTCGAGATAGGCGGGGCGAAGTGGCTCGACGCCGGGACGGTCGCTGAAGTGGCTCCCGTGCTCGCCTGGATCCGGCGGCGCGGAATGGAGTTCTGCGACTTCACCGTGGAGCGGCAGCGCGGTGTGCTCCGGTTGGTGGACGTGTCGTGCTGGCCTGGCCATCACCTGTTCCCGCACCACGAGGACAGGGTTTACGCGGCGCTGCTGAACCGGCTCGGCCCGTGATCTTCTGCCTGGGCCTGGCCGCCGACCCGACCTTCACCGCCGGGGTGCAGGCCCTCAGACGGGCGGGCGCCGCCTTCCGGTCGGTCGACCTGCCGTCGCTGGCCCTGCGCGGCCGTCTGCGGATACCGCTGGAAAGTCCCGGTGACACCCTGCTCTGGCTGGACGGACAGCGGTACCGCCTCGGCGATTTCCCGGCCATCTGGTGCCGCCCCGTGGACGTCTCGGCGGCCGCGCCGACGCCCGAGCTGGCGGCGGCCGCCGCAGGCCAGTACCAGGCCTTGGCGCGGATTCTGGAGTCGTTGCCCGGCAAGGTGATGAATGCCCCGCTGCGCGAGGCCTCCGGATTCACGAAGGTTCCGCACGCGGTCGACCTCGCCGGGGTCGGCGGGTGGAAGATCCCGGAGACGTGCCTCACCTCGGATCCGGCGGAGGCGTCACGGTTCGTCCGAAGCTGCCGCAACGGCGCGATCTTCAAGGGTGCCAGTGCCGCGAAGACGTGGGCGACGGTCTTCGCGGCGAAGCATGAGCCCCGGCTACCTCGCCTCGCGCGCCTGCCGGTGCTCTTCCAAGAGCGCATCGTCGGACCCGATGTCCGGATCCACGTTGTCGGGGACCAGTCGTTCGGCGAGCTGATCGACTCGCCGGTACTCGACTACCGGACGGTGCGTGGCGTCAACTCCTACCGTCCGCTGACTCCGCCCCCGGAGATCGCCGACGGCTGTGCTCGGCTCACCGAGCATTGCGGAGTGCCGCTCCTGGGCGTCGACTTCAAGATCGAGCGCGCGACCGGTGCCTGGTTCTTCCTGGAGGCCAACTCGATGCCCTGTTTCGAGGGCTATGACGAACGCGCGGGCGGAGCCATCTCCCGCGCCATCGTCGACTGGCTCCGCGCACCCGGTCACTGACGGGGCGGGACCTGTTCAGCGGTATCGGAAGGAGTGACTGACGGCGGTGAGGGCCGGGACAGCGGCGTAGTGCGGACATGTTCGTCGACTGCGGCGATGTGCGTGGCAATGCGGTGCTGGTCGTCGAACGACGCGCGGAAACTGTTGCGCGCCAGGGTGGCGAGGGTGGCCCGGTCCAGGCCCAGGTGCGTTCGCACGGCCTCGTAGTTGTCGTTGACGTAGCCGCCGAAGTACGGCGGATCATCGGAGTTGACCGTGACCAGCAGACCGGCCGCCACCATCGCTCGCAGCGGATGCGCCGCCATGGAGGGCACCACCCGCAACGCCACGTTCGACAGCGGACAGACCGTCAGCGGGATCGCCTCGTCACGGAGCCGCCCAAGGAGGGCCGGGTCGGTGACCGCGGCGACGCCGTGATCGATGCGGTCGGGCCGGCACACGTCCAGGGCCTCGCGGACGTAGTCGGCCGGACCGTCCTCGCCGGCATGAATCGTGGTGCGATAACCGCGCGCGCGAGCAGCCGTGTAGTAGTCGGCGAACTTGGCGGGCGGATTGCCCCGCTCCGCGGCGCCGAGCCCGATGCCGAGGATCCGGTCGCGCCACGGCTCGATCAGATCCAGGACTTCCAGCGCGGCGGTCTGTGATCGATGCCGCTGGCAGGTGATGATCAGTGCGCCGTCGATGCCGAGATCGGTTCGTGCGTCGGAGATCGCGGCAAGAACGGTGTCGATCTGCTCGGCGATCGGTACGCCGGCGTCCAGGAAGGTCTGCACGCCGAGGAACATCTCGGTTCGCCGAACCCCGTCGGCGGCCGCGCGGGTCAGGTAGGCATGGGCGAGGTCGTAGAAGTCCTGGCCACCGCGCAGCACCGAGGCCGCTTGGAACAGCAGCGGCAGGAAGTGTTCCAGGCCGGTGAACGTGTAGGCGGCGCGCGCCTGGCCGATATCCGGCCAGGGCAGTTCCACCCGGTTGCGCCCGGCGAGCGCGAACAACATCTCTGGTTCGAGCGTCCCTTCCAGGTGGACGTGCAGTTCGGCTTTGGGCAGCGTCGCGATGAACGCGTCCGTCACGAGGTAACTCCCATCCCTTCTTGCCGGGCCGCCTGTCAGCCCTCGGAGACCTGGAGAACCACGCTGCCCAGGTGGGTGAAGCGTGCGACGATCCGCATTCCGGGCTTCAGGGTGACGGCGTCGGTCAGGCCGCCGGTGAGCACGATCCATCCGGGTTCGAGGTCGATCCCCCGCTCGCCCAGGGAGTTCGCGGCGAGCGCGAGTGCTTCGGCGGGGTGCCCCTGCACCGCCGCGCCAGTGGCGCTGTCGGCCACCTGGCCGTCGATTTCGAGATCGCACGCCTCCAGATCGAGCGCGAGGCCATCCGGGCGGTGTGCTTCGGAGCTGACGACGAACCGTGCCGAGGAAGCGTTGTCCGCCACCACATCCGGCAGCGTGAACCGGAAATCGGCGAAACGGCTGTCGATGATCTCCAGGCCGGCACGCACCTCCGACACGGCCGCCATCGCGCGCGCCGCCGTGACACCGGGGCCGGACAACCGCTGTCCGAGCACGAACACGATCTCCGGCTCCACCCGGGGATGGATCAGCGTGGACAGGTCGAGGAATTCTCCCGGCCGCACCGCCATGCGATCGGTGAGCCAGGCCGTCAACGGCGAGTCGATGCCCATCCGCCGCTGCTTCGCGCGGGAGGTGAGCCCGAGCTTGACGCCGGCGATCGTCTCGCCGGCCGCGATCTTGCGATCGATGAGACGCCGCTGCACCTGGTAGGCGGTGGCCAGGTCGAGGCCGGGCCATTCGTCGGTGATCGGTCCGCGGTCGGTGCGCTCTTGCTCGGCGGCCAGCAGCACCCCGGCCGCGTGGTCGACGGTCCACTCGGTCACCGGTCGATTCCTTCCAACTCGGCCAGAACGCTCGGCCACGCTTCGCTGGCCGGGTCGATGAGCTCGAAATGCGCTATGCCGGGCAGGGCGAGAAGTTTCGCCATCGGGTGCGCGTCGACGTAGGAAACGCTCTGCGACACCGGGACGCCGGTATCCGCCGCGCCGTGGACGAGCACGACCGGGTTCGCCGGATCGCTCAGCAGCACCGGATCGAGGTCCGGCCGGGCCGAGGGCGGGCCTCCGAGGAACTCGGCCACGGCACCGTCCCCCAGCCTCTGTTCGTGTGCCAGGCCCAGGTCCGCGACCGGCGCCAGCGCGATGGTCCCGATCAGGTCGTTCACCGTGGACGCGGCCCAGAGCGCGAGATGGCCTCCGGCGGAGTGTCCCATGAGGACGGTTCCGGCGCCAGGCATCTGTTGTGGCACACGAGAAAGAGCCGCGCGAAGGTCCTCGGTGTAGTGCTCGGGCCGCCCGCTCGTCCTGCGGTACTCGATCGCGGCGACCGGCCAGCCCTCGTCCCGCAGCGCGGCGCACAGGACCCGGGTGTGCGTGCGGTCGTACTCGGGGCTCCAGAACCCGCCATGGACGAACAAGACCAGCGGTTTGCCCTCCGAGGAGGGCAGCCACGCGTCGGCCAGGTGGTCGGGCCCGTCGCCGTAGCGCAGGGTCCGGTCGGGCTCCGGCGCGGGCCGGGTCAGGATCGACCGGTCCATCACGTCCTCCCGAGGAACCGCAGGGCATTGCCGGAGGTGATCTTCTCGCGCTGCCCGGCGGTGAGGAAGCCCGCCCCCCGCACGACCGCACCCACCGGCCGTTCGCCCAGCGGGTACGGGTAGTCGCTGCCCACCACCACCTGGTCCTCTCCCAGGGTGTCGACCAGCACCCGGAGCGCGGCCGGGTCGAAGACCACGGTGTCGGCGAAGAACCGGTGCACGTACCGGCTCGGCGGCCGCTGTGACCGGCCGCGCACGATGTCGCCGCGGCGGTGCCAGGCGTTGTCGGCCCGGCCGAGCCAGAACGGGAAACTCCCGGCGCCGTGCGCGAAACACAGCCGCAAGGTCTCCGGCACCCGGTCGAACACCCCGCCGAGGATCATGGTGAGCACCGAGAGGTGGGTCTCGGCGGGCATCCCGGTCAGCCAGCGTGCCATCCACCGGTTCAGCCGCGGTCCCTCCGGCATGTCCCACGGGTGCACGAACACCGGCGCGCCCACGTGCGCGCAGTGCTCGAGGAACGTCACGATGCCCTCGTCGTCGAGATCGCGGTCGCCGACGTGGTTGCCGATCTCCACTCCCGCGTGACCGGCCGCCAGGCACCGGTCCAGCTCCGCGCACGCGGCGTCGGGATCCTGCAGCGGCACCTGACAGAACGGGAGAAAGCGCGGCTGCCCGGCCAAGGTCTCCAGCGTGAGGTCGTTGAAGATCCGCGCGATCTTGGCCGCCTCGGCGGCGGGGAGGTCGTAGCCGAAGAACACCGGGGTCGGCGAGACGACCTGCAGGTCGACGCCGTCGTCGGCCATGTCCGCCAGCCGCGTCGGCGGATCCCAGGTCTGCGGGCCGATCGGCCGGAACTCGGTTTCGCCCACCATGATCATGGCCGCGCGCTCGGAGTCGATCCGCAGCCACGGCCGGCCGGGCCCGAGGTCCGGCCAGCCGTACGGCACTAGGTGGGTGTGGACGTCGACGAGCATCAGCCCTTCCCGGGGTGCAGGGTGCCGCACGAATCGCAGGTCCGGGCCCGCTCGTCACCGTAGAACTTCTCGAACACCGGCGGCAGATCGGCCACGATGTCCCGCACCTGGAGTTCCGCCTCGTGCACGAGCGCCGAGCAGCTCGGGCAGTACCACTGGAACTTCTCGGTCGTGCCCTCCTCGCGGACCCGCTCGATCACCACGCCGATCGAACCGGGCTCGGGTCGCTGCGGCGAATGGGGCACGAAGCCGGGCAGCACCCACATCTGGCCCTCGTGGATGTCGATCCGCTTCACGCCGTCCTCGGTCACCACGTTGACATGCATGTTTCCCTTGACCTGATAGAAGAACTCCTCGTAGGGGTCGACATGGAAATCGGTGCGCTGGTTGGGCCCGCCGACCACCTGCACGATGAAGTCCTTGCGGCCGGGGAACATCTGCTTGTTGTTCACCGGTGGCTTCAGGTCCGCGGCGTTTTCGGTCAGCCAGCCGGGAAAGTGGACCGGTTCGGACAACTGCGTCATCATTCCTCCTCCTTTTCCGCGAGCTTGCGCGCCCCCGCGATCGTGTCGACAGGGCGCTCCTTGCGGACGCACGTAACTCGGGACCGATGGGCGCCCTGCCGCCCCGATGAGGGGGTCTGGGGGCTTGCCCCCAGCGGGGGTGTGGGGGCTGTGCCCCCACAGAGCAGCGGATCAAGACGGCGCGCTCTGTGGTTACCTTGACGGCCGCGACTGGACCAGATCATCGTCCTCCTCGGGTATGCGGGCGATCGCGGAGATTTCGATCAGCAGATGGGGATGGGGGAGCTGGTGCACGGCCACGGTGGTCCGCGCCGGGCCGTCCTCGTCGAAGAACTGCCCGTACACCTCGTTGTAGCCACCGAAATCGTTCATGGACACCAGATACGCGGTCACCGACAGCACGTCACCGAGCCCCGCGCCCACCTCGGCGAGGATGTCGCGGATGTTTTCCAGCACGGCCCGGGTCTGCGCGCGGATGTCGAGCGTCGTGGTGCCCATCTCGTCGACGCTCGCGCCGCCGATCGTGTTGTCGGGCAGGCGGCTGCTGGTTCCGGACACGAACGCGAGCCCGCCGGAGACCTTCACATGAGGGAAGCGGCCCCGCGGTTTCGCCTTGCCCGCCACCGTTTTCGCCTGATTCATCACCGGCCTCCTCGAGAGCTCACGACCGCCTCCATGCCTTCGCCGTGCCACCCGCGATCGCCGCCGAAAGGCCGATTCCGGCGGCCACCAGCGCGCCGTGCTGCGTGCGGACCCGGCGGCGCACCTGCGCGTAGGGCACGTTCGAGAACGAGACCAATTCGTAGCGCGAAACGTACCGGCCTGGAAAGAACCGTTCGAGGGTGTGTTCGATCCGCTTGCCCAGCCGGTACACCGGCGAGGAGACCTTGTCCCGCATCTCGGTGAAGTTGGCGAGCGCCATCTGCGCGATGGCCTCGGTGTCCTCGCGGCGGGAGGCCTCGAACAGCGCCGGCGTCTCGGCCCAGTTCCCGTCCGTGCGCTCGAAACAGTCGTCGAGCACCACGACGTCCTCGAACGCGCAGTTCGCACCCTGGCCGTAGAACGGGACGATCGCGTGCGCCGCGTCGCCGATCAGGCATACCCGCCCGGCCCGCCACGGCGCGCATCGCACGGTGCCGAGCAACCCCACCGGGTTCTGCTGGTAGTCGGCGACCAGGCCGGGTACGAGTGGCGGCACATCGGGGTAGCGCGCGGCGAAGAACCTCTCGATGGCGGACGGGCTGCTCAGGGACGCGAACGCGCCGGTGCCGCTGTTCGGCCAGAACAGGGTGCAGGTGAACGACCTGTCGGGGTTGGGAAGCGCGATCATCATCGAGGCGCCGCGCGGCCAGATGTGCAGCGCACCCGGGTCGAGCGCGAACTCGCCGTCCCGTGGCGGGATCGTCAGCTCCTTGTAGCCGTAGTCGAGGAAATCCAGTGTCTCCTCCGTGACCCCGTGGCGCACCAGTTGACCGCGCACCGCGGACCCGGCTCCGTCCGCCCCGAAGATCACCGCGGCCCCGGTGCGCACCTCACCGTCCGGGGTCTGGAACACCATCGTGCCCGTCTCCGGGTCCAGCTCCGACAGGCGGTGCGCGAACCTGATGTCCACAACGGACTCCGCGGCGTCGAGCAGGACGTTGTTCAGCGCACCACGGCTGATGGAGTTGATCGCCCGTTCGCCGTCCGCGCTGTAGGGCTGGAAGTCCAGCTCACCGGCCACCGGATGGATCATCCGGCCGCGCATGGGCAGCGCGTCGGCGAGCACCTCCTTGTCCAGTTGGACCCGGCGCAGGGCGTTGAGCCCGCGCTCGGACAGCGCGAGGTTGATCGAACGGCCGCGTTCCGGCGTTCCCGCCCGCGGATCGGACCGCCGTTCGTAGAGCACGACCTTTTCGCCCCGCTGGGCGAGAAAACACGCGAGCAGGCTTCCCGCGAGCCCGCCTCCGACCACGGCGATCTCGTTCACAGGACCTCCTTCAGCGCGGTCGCGGCCCGCCAGCAGTCGTGGTAGCTCGAATACAGCGGCACCGGCGCCAGACGCACCACGTCGGGCCTGCGGGCATCGGCGCACACCCCGTGCTCCGCACGCAACCGCTTCGTCACCTCGTCGGCGTCCGCCACCTGGAGGGAGAGCTGGCAGCCACGCCTGGCGGGGTCACGTGGGGTGAGCACACCGGCCGGGACGAACTCGTCGAGCAGGCTTTCCAGGTAACCGGTGAGGCGGATGCTGCGCGCCCGCAGCGTTTCCATGCCGACCTCGTCGAAGATCGCGAGCGACGTGCGCACCGGGCTCATCGCGAGGATCGGCGGGTTCGACACCTGCCAAGCGTCTACTGTGGATGGTGGACGGGAGACAGGGGACATCTCGAACCGGGTCGCCTCCTCCGTGCTCCACCAGCCCTCGAACCGGGGAAGCCCGGCGTCGCCGAGATGGCGCTCATGCACGAACGCGCCCGCGACCGCGCCCGGACCGGCGTTGAGGTACTTGTACGAGCACCAGGCGGCGAAGTCCGGTGCCCACTCGTGGAGGCGCAGCGGCACGTTCCCCGCCGCGTGTGCGAGATCCCAGCCCACCATCGCGCCGGCCGCGTGGGCGGCAGTCGTGATCGCCGGGATGTCCAGCAACTCCCCGGTGAGGTAGTTGACCCCGCCCAGCAGGAGCAGCGCGACGGTGTTCCCTTCGCGCGCAAGGAAGTCGGGTATTTCCCCGCTGTCCAGGCGGACGACGGTGGCGTCCGGGTCGAGCCCGTGGAAACGGGCCTGGCTGCGCACCGCGTAGCTGTCCGACGGGAACGCGGAGGCCTCGATGACGATCCGGGTCCGGTCCCCGGCCGGCCGGTAGAACGACACCATCAGCAGGTGCAGGTTGACCGTCAGCGAGTTCATCATGACGGTCTCGCGGGGGAGCGCCCCGACCAGACGTGCGGCTGTCTCCGTCAGCAGTGAGTGATACGGCAACCACGGCCGCCGGGCGTCGAGGTGGCCTTCGACGCCGAACCTGGCCCAGTCATCGAGTTCTTCGAGCAGTTCCTCGCGGACCGTCAGCGGTTGCAGGCCCAGCGAATTGCCGGCGAGATAGGCGGTCTCGGCATACCGGCCACCGTCGGCGGGCGGGATGGCGAACCGCTCGCGGTGGCCCGGGTCGGCCCGGTCCATCCCGAGGGCACCGCCCTCGGTCGTGTCCATCACTCCATCACCGTCCTGGCGGTGAACAGCTCGGGAAACACCAAGCGCGTCATGCTGCGGCGCAGCCAGGTCATCCCGCTCGAACCGCCCGTGCCGGTGCGATTCCCCATGGACCGCCGCACGGCCTTGAGGTGCAGGTAGCGCCAGTCGTCGAACCGCTCCGCCACCTCGGTCAGCGCCTCCCCGAGCAACCTCAGGCGGTTTTCCGGTCCGTCGTCGGCATAGATGCGCACCCAGGCCGCCTCGACCGCCCGATGAGCCCGGTGCTCGACGGAAAAGTCCCGCACCAGCAAGGAATCCGGGACAGCGTGGCCGTGGCGCGCCAGGAGCGCGATCACGTCGTCCCAGACACTGGGCTCCCGCAGGCTCTCCTCCAGTTCGGCGTACACCTCGGGCTGGTGGTGGAACGGCCGGATCAGGGAGGCCGTCTTGAGGCCCAGCCGGAACTCCAGCCGCCGGTACATGGCGGACTGGAACCCGGATCCCTCACCGAGCAGGTTGCGGAACCGGTGGAAGTCGCCGGGGGTCATCCAGCGCAGGGTCTGCCAGCCCGCGTTGAGCCCCTCCAGGTGCAACGCGGCGCGGCGCAGCGGCAGCAACGAGCCCCAGACGTCGTCGTCCCGGAGCTTCTTCTGCACACCGACGAGTTCGAAATGGATCAGTCCGAAGTAGAGCTCCATCACCTGGCTGATCATCAGGAACGACATCTCGCCCGGATCGTCGCTCAGCGTCCGCTGCAACCGGTGGAGCGTCGTCGCGTGCACGTAGTCGTCATAGGGCACGCGGTCGAAGTCGAGCTTCGGATCGATGCTGGACCGCACGATCGCCTCCTCACCTTGCCGGCTCCCATGGTCCCAAGGTGGCAGGGCTGGGTTGAAGACCGATTCGAAGGACTATCTTGTCTCCGGTTTCGGATTTGAAGACAATCAGAGGTCCTGACCTTCAGATCGGATACCCGCGATGGATGAGATGGACTGGGCCTTGCTGGCGGAGCTGCAGGCCAACTCCCGGCTGTCGTTCAGCGAGCTGTCGAGGCGGGTGCACCTTTCGCCGCCCGCGGTCGCCGAACGGGTCCGGCGGATGGAGGAGACGGGCGTGATCGTGGGGTACCACGCCGAGGTCGAACTGGCGCGGGCCGGACGCCCGGTGATCGCCTTCATCCGGATGTCGTGCTACGGCCTCGCCTGCGTGCTGCGTGACCCGGCGGTGGCGCAATGGCCGGAGGTACGGGAGATCCACCGCATCACGGGGGACGCCTGCGCGCTGATCAAGATCGCGGTCGAGTCCATGATCGCGTTCGAGGATCTCATCGACCGTCTCGCCCCGTACGGTCCTCCGTCGAGCACCATGGTGCTCTCGACCCCGCTGGCCCACCGCCCGGTGCCTCCACCGGCGTGACCGCTCCGTGTCGCCTTCCCGTCACCAGTTCTCGATCGATTCGGCGAAGATCGCGGACAGGTCGTCCGCCCGGACGGGCCGCGGCGCGACCGCGAGCAGCCGTTCTTGTTTGAGCGTGCCTTCCACGAGCTCCGGGATGTCGTTCTCGTCGTAGCCGACACCACCGATTCCGTTGGGCGTGCCGATGTCACGCATCAGTGACGACAACACGGACGGGAGCTGGTCGACCGGGTGGCGCTGTTCCGGTGCGAGCGGGTCGAGCATCCGCGCGGCCCGCAGATGTTTCTCCGGATTCGTCGGGAAGGTGAACCGGAACGCGGCGGGCGCGGTCAGCGACACCGACTCGCCGTGGGGGACGAGCGGTTCGTCCTGCGGATAGTTGGCCGGCCGGTAGTCCTTGACCCGTCCGGCGATCGGGTAGGCGCAGGCGTGCGGAATGTGCACACCGGCGTTGCCGAACCCCATGCCGGCGAAGGTCGCGGCCATCATCATGTCGGTTCGCGCGGCCAGGTCGCCGCCGTTGAGCACGGCCTTGCGGAAGGAACGGGCCAGCAGCGTGAGTGCCTGCTCGGTCCAGGCATCGGAGACCGGGTTCGACCCGCAGTAGGCGACCCGGGTTTCGGCGCGGTGTCGCGGAAAGGAGTCGAACGGCTTCGCCGTGTAGGACTCCAGCGCATGACACAGCACGTCCATGCCGCCGGCGGCGGTGACCTCCGGCGGCATGGACAGCGTCAGCAGGGGATCGACGACCGCCATCGAGGGCCGTAGCCGCGGATGGCTGATGCCGGACTTCACCTTGAGCTCCCGGAAGTCCATGACGCACACCGGTGTCGTCTCGGCCCCGGTGCCCGCTGTCGTCGGCACCGCGATCAGCGGCTTGAGCGGCCCGTCCGGCGCCTTGCCCTGGCCGATCGGCTTGTTGACGTAGTCGAAGAGATCCGCCGGGTAGGTGGTCATCAGGTTGACGGCCTTGGCCGTGTCGATCGACGACCCGCCACCGACCGCCACGAAACCGTCCCACTCCGACTGCCGGGCGAACTCCACCGCGGCCTGGATACTGACGTCGGTCGGCTCGACGTGCACCTGATCGTAGATCTCGACGGTCAGCCCGCCCGCCTTCGCGGCCTCGGCGACACGCTCCGGCGCGCCGGTCGCGGCGATGCCGGGATCGGTGACGATGAGGACCCGTTCCGCGCCCATCTGCGCCAGATCCCAGCCGATCTCGTCGACCGCGCCCGCGCCGAACTTCAGCGGAGTGGCACCCCAGGTGAAGATGGTTTCGTTCGGATACTCGGTCACGTCCGCCTCCTCGATGGTGCTCGTCTCCAGGTTTACCCGAGATCGGTTGACCTCAACCATGGTGGAGGTTTCAGACTGGCGTCATGGAGACATCCTTCTTACGCGACAGTTTCGAGTCCGCCTATGAGTCCGGCACGGCGCCCTGGATCATCGACGAGCCGCAGCCGGCCGTCGTCGAGTTGGAGCGCGCCGGCTGGATCCGGGGTGAGGTCCTCGACCCGGGTTGTGGGACCGGTGAAAACACGATCCACCTCGCTCGGCTCGGCTACGACGTGCTGGGGGTGGACTTCTCACCGAGTGCGGTGCGGCACGCCCGCGCGAACGCGGCGGCACGACAGGTGACCGCGCGCTTCGAGGTCGCGAACGCCTTCGAACTCGGTACCGAGCCACGGTTCGACACCATTGTGGACAGTGCGCTGTTCCACATCTTCCAGGCCGGCCACCGCGCAGCCTATGTGCGCGGCCTGCACACCGTCACCCGGCCCGGCGGCCGGGTGCACGTCCTGGCGCTCGCGGACACCGGACCGCGGGTCGGGCCGCAGATCAGCGAATCCGTGCTGCGGGCAGCGTTCGGCGAGGGCTGGGTACTGGAAGACCTGACGCCGAGCCGCTACCGGATCGTCACCGACGCGCCGAAGGCCGCGCTGCTGGGCGTCTCGGAGGGTGACCACGTTGACGCCGCCGCCTGGCTGGCGCGTGCCGTCCGCACCTGACCGACCGGATCACGGACCTCATTCGGCGGCGGCGGGCACGACATCGCGCTCGCCGTTACCTCCGGACAACGGGCGTGTTCCCGCCGGTGCGGGCACGGTCGGCAGGTTCCAGGACTCCCGGAACGCGCTGATCGTGAGCCAGGCGAGCCTCGCGTTCACCGAGAACAGCTGACGTACTGAGGCCAGCGTGTCGAACGAGGCGTCACCCTCGCTGTCGCGGCCTCGGGCGAGGTCCTCCTTGCTGAAGCCGGTGCCGAAAACTTCCCTGACCGTGCCGAGGTAGTACAGGTAAGCGAGCGTCTCCATCTGGATCCGCAACAATGCGGTGGAATCCGCCTCCAGGGGGATCGGTGGTTTCGCGGCGGCTCCGAGGAGCACGGCCGGTTCGGTGACCAAGTGCGCGTCGACGTGCCTGACGAACTCGCCGGCGAGCACGTCGTCGTATGCCTCCCGCGCCACGATCGTCCGAAGCCCGGCCGCCTTTCCGGCCAGATCATCGGCGACGAGTTGGCGTGACACTTCCTCGAGCGTGCCATCCTGGGCGGTGACCTGGCGAGCGACACGGAGGAGTTCGCGCGGGAGCCCGCCCGACATGCAGTGGCACAGGCACATGAACGGCTCCGGTAACCCGAGAACGCGGCTGCTCAACACCGAGCGCGCGTCGTCGAGAGTCAGATACTCGAGCCGGAAGATCGCGTCGAAGGCGCTGTCGAAGGCGTCCCGGACCGGCAGCCCTCGCCGTTCGAACGAGGCCAGGGCGTCCTCCGACACCGAGACGAGGAACAGGAACCCGGGGACGTCGAGGTTGAACAGGGCCTTGACCTCGTTGACGAAGTCCTGCGCTTCGGCGGGGGAGAGAATCTTGTCCAGCTCGTCGAGGATGATCACCACAGACGGCGTCGCGATACTCGGCACCGCGGAAAGACACGTGATGGTGGTGCGAAGGAACTCGCTGAAATCGTGCACGATCCGGGGGTAGCTGCGGGGCTGGCGGGTCAGTTCGCGGGAGTCGGTGAGGCCGGTCTCGGCGCCGAAGAGCAGACCGACCTTGCCCGACCAACCCGAGGTGTGTTTCTGCTGGAACTCGATCCCGTTGAGCGTCTCGGCGGCGAGGTCACCCAGCGCACGCAGATCACCGGGCCTGGCCCTGGTGGATGGCGGTGGTGGGGCGGCAGGCGGCTTCCGTCGCAGGAAGAGATACACCAGGCTGGCCGAGCCGAGCACGAACACGATCGGCCACCACATCGTGACCAGCCAGGCGCGGAAGTCCGGACGTGGGTTCGTGATCGTCGCCGAGCCCGCGAATCCGACGACGACCCAGAGCGCCGCCGCGACCAGGAACGGCCCTGCCTTGCGCCCGTGGGCGAGCCAGGCCGGCCAGCGGCTCGGCTGGTCGTCGACGCGCTCGCCGCAGAACCGGATCACTTCCGTGCAGGTCCGGGCGAAGAGGTGGAGGACGAACTCCCGCGCGTCGTACCGCACTGGCACGCTTTCCAGGAGCGCGATGTGCTGCTTGCCAGGGCCGAGGAACTTACCCGCCTGGTACGCGTCGAGCATGGTGGATTTGCCGGCCCCGCGCGGTCCGGCCACGCCGACGGCTCCGCCGGTGATCCCGTCCGTCAGCGACCGGAGCCGGGCGAACGCGGCCGTGGTGACGACGCGATCACCCGCCCGCATCAGCCCGAGGCCGCTGCGGTCCAGTCCGGTCAGGACTGTGCTGAACGCCGGGTTGACGGTTTCGTGGAGATGGCGCGAAACGGTGGCCCGCACGGTTGTCCTGGCCGCCGTGTGCCAATCTTCCTCAGCGGCAAGGACGTTCCTGTGCAACTCGGTCAGGCGCTGGTTCCACACCGCACTCCCACGACGGTTCGGATCCTGGGAGAGCGATGCCGGAACCACCTGGGCCCTCAGCGTGATCGGGCCGATCACCACCAGAATCAGGAACGACATGGCATCCCCGGACACCCACCCCGCCCATTGCGGCCAAGACGTCGTCGCGGACAACAGAAGGTAGGTCATCGTTACGGCCGCGAAACCGAAGAGGAAGCCTCGGGCATAGACCTGCCGCGGCACGCGCCTGCCTTCTTCCTCGTTGGCCGTCGGCACGTTGGTCACCGCGACCAGCAAGAACAGCAGGACCAGCGTCACCAGACCGCAGGCGATCCAGACCACGGACGCCCAGAATGATCCCATGGCCGTCACGGAAGACGGCCCTACCCGCCACAGGAGCAGCAGGTAGGTCGTTGCCAAGGCGGTCATGAGCGGCCAGCCCGCGCCACCGAAGGCCCGCTTGCCGCTGAACCGGTTTCCCGCCCACGCCACCGCTACGTACGCCCATCTGAGCGAGAAGCCCGCAGCGACGACCAGACCGGCGAACACGCCGAACCTGACGATGCCCGTCGGCGTCGTCTGCCCGATCTGCCAGAACAGCAGCGGGTAGATCATTCCCAGCCAGAGCGCGAAGCCGAACGCGGCGTGTCCGGCGTTGTCGCGCGGGTTCGGGTTCCGGCCGGTCACTTCGGGTTCGGGCCGCAAGTGGGCGGCGAGCAACCTGTTGGCGAGTCGCAGCGCGGAGATCTCGGGGTTGGTGATCCGGAGGATGTCGTCCGCGTCGGCGAGTGCGCGTTTCCGGACTTCGTCGTTCACCCTCGCCCGGTCTGCGGCTTGCACGTCCCGATCGAGTTCGCCCACGACGTCCGCGCTCGCCAGCACCTCGTCGACAAGCCCGGGAAGACGCCCGCGTAGTTCGTCGACGAGGGCGTCCGCAGCCGGCTCGCTCCCAGCGGGAGGCTCCTGGCCAGGCGAATCTGATGGTGTGGGCGGCTGGGTCACGATGGTAGAGGTTATCGGGACTGAGCCGCGGGCGGTCAGGAATCGGACTGGTTCTCCCGTGTGCCCACCTGGACTTCGGACCAGTCCAGCTCGTCGAGGTTGATCACGATCGCCTCCTGTGTCGTGCGGGCGATGACCACGACGGCCTCGGTGTCGGGGTCCGGGTTCTCTTCGCGGTGCGGGACGTAGGGCGGCACGAAGACGTAGTCGCCGGGACCGGTGTGGATGTGGGTCTCGGTCGGCTCGTCTCCGTCGACGTCGAGGAACACGAAGGTCGGGTTGCCCGAGACGATGTAGATCGCGGTCTCGGAGTCACCGTGATGGTGGTTCGCCGAGGCGGTCGAGGCCGGCACGTGGGTCTGGCCCATCCACAGGCCGGTCGCGCCGACGGTCTTGCCACTGATCGCCTCGAGCCGCTTCATGCCCGGAGTCTGGGTGGTGTGGCCGATGAGACCGCTGGGGGCGACCCGCCGCAGCGCCCGGTGGAAGGGGTCGATCTCGGCGGGCACGAGCGCGCCGCTGGGGGTGCGGACGTACTCGCCGTCGTGGTCACCGGCGGGGATGTGGAGAGCGGACATTCAGGCTCCTTTGTATGTCTCAGACGCCGACGGGCTTGCGCCGGCGGAAAGCAGCCGGCGGAGTGATCTGATGGCGTGGCCGGACACCTGCGGGTCCAGGCCCTGACGACAGCAGGCGCTGAGGGGAAGCGGGTCGGGGACAGGAAGGTCGTCACGCGCCACCAGTCCCTCGGGAGTCTGGCCGAAGGTCGCCAGGAGCGCCACGCCCAGACCCGCCGCCGCGGCGGCGTGCACCCCGGCGAGCTGGTTGGCCTCCGCGCCGATCTCGGCCGGAATCCCGTGGCCGGCCAGTGTCTCCAGCGCGCTGGTGCGCAGCGCGCACGGGCTGTCGAAGGCGACCAGCGGCACCGGGCCGCTGGGCCGGCACCATCCCGGTGAGGAGTACCACGTCAGTTCCAGTTCGCCGACCACGGCGGCCCGTGGGTCGTCCGAGACACCGGGCAGGAGCACGAGATCCAGCCGCCCGGCGGCGAGTGCCGCCCGGAGCGCGGCTCCGCGGTCGAGACGGTACCGGACCCGGTGGTCGGGCAGGGATTTCGCGAGGGTGGCGGTCAGATAGGGGAGAAGCTGCGCCGCCGCGTGTTCGGTGGAGCCGATCACTATCGTTTCTTCGCTTTCGACACCGAAACTGCGCAGCGCCTCGTCGTGCAGCGCGAGAATCCGCCGCGCATAGCCGAGCAACTGCTCGCCGTCCGGCGTGAAACGCGACTTCCGGCCGTCACGTTCGACGAGTTGCCTGCCCGTGGCCGCTTCGAGCCTGCGCGCGTGCTGGCTCACCGCCGCCTGGCTCAGGTTCAGATACGTGGCGGCGCGCTGGAAGCCACCGCGGTCGGCCACCGCGACGAGACTCCGCAAGGGCACGATGTCCAGTATCTGGTCCATGTCCGGGAAAGCTACTGGAGCAATCATCACGAATCGTGATGCGTCCGCATCATGAAACATCGTTGGACATTCCGGGAACCGGCCCGGCATGCTCACAACCCTGACGCACGTTGAAGCGCGTCCGTTCCCCTTCATCACGGAAGTCTTCCCGACATTATTTTCACACGGAAAGGATCACCATGTCCCGTCGCACCCTCAAACTGGGTGCCGTCCTCCTCGGCGTGGGCGGGCCGGGCCAGCACGACACCTGGCTTCATCCGGAGATACCCGGCGACGCCAGTGTGGACATCGACTGGTACATCGCCCGGGCCCGGCAGGCGGAGGCCGCCAAGTTCGACCTGGTGTTCATTGTGGACAGTCAGTTCATCACGGAGAACTCGCCGAACCACTACCTCAGCCTCTTGTCTCATACGCCGACGGGCTTGAACCGCGCTCAGTGCCTCTGGCTGCCTGGGTCCCGGTGCCGGTCGCGCGATCGGCTGGAACCGTTGACCCTGCTTTCCGCGGTCGCGGTCCACACGACCACCATCGGACTCGTCGGCACGCTGACGACTTCCTACAACGAGCCCTTCAACGTCGCCCGCCGTCTTTACTCATTGGACCACATCAGTGCCGGCCGCGCCGGCTGGAACGTGGTGACCAGTGGCGACGCGGGGACGGCCGGCAACTACAGTCGAGACGAACACTACGACTACGCCACCCGGTACGGGCGCGCGCTGGAGCATGTCGGGGTCGTCCGGGGTCTCTGGGATTCCTACGAGGCCGACGCCTTCCCCCGGGACAAGGCGTCCGGTGTCTTTTTCGACGCGACCAAACAGCACCGGCTCGACCACAAGGGCGAGTACTTCTCGGTGGTGGGCCCGCTCAACCTCGAGCGTTCGCCACAAGGACAACCGGTCGTCTTCCAGGCCGGAGACTCCGAAGAAGGCCGTGACCTCGGAGCGGCCATCGCGGACGTGATCTTCACTCACGCCGCGAACCTGGAGCGGGCGCGAGCGTTCCGTTCGGAACTACGGGAACGAGCCGCCGCGAAGGGACGCGATCCGGAGAATCTGCTGATCCTGCCGGGTATCCGGCTCGTCATCGCCGACACTGACGACGAAGCGAGAGAGAAGGAAGAAGCCCAGCTCGGTGGCCGGAGCTTCGAGCGTGCGCTCGCCGAACTCGGCCGTCCCTTCGGCTGGCACGACTTCACCCAGTACGACCTGGACGCGCCGTTTCCGGACGTGGGCGACGCGGGGGAGCGCAGCTTCCGAACCCAGGCCGAAGCGATCAAGAAATTGGCGAAGGACAACGGCTTCACGCTTCGTCAGGTCGTCGAGCACCTGAGCGAGCAGGCGCGTTCGCCGTTCGTCGGGTCACCGGAGACCGTTGCCGCCACCATCGAGCACTGGTACGAGCAAGGCGCCTTCGACGGCATCAACGTCGTGGTCGACGCGCCGAGCGAGTTCGCGCTTTTCACCGACCGGGTCCTGCCGATTCTCCGGGCGCGTGGCGTGGCCAGGAGCGAGTACGAGTCGGGCACCCTTCGCGGGAACCTTGGCCTGCCGGTCCCCGGGAACCGTCACACCGCCGCCCGGAATCCGGTCCGGCAGTCCACGGACGAGACCACGGAAACCGCCGCCGGCACCCCCGCCCTCGCCCCGTGATCGCGGCGATTCCCACCCGAGAAAGACAGGAAATGTCCCTACCCAGAACGGCTCGCCGCTTCCGCGGCTCGGCCATCGGAACCCTCGTTGTCCTGCTTGCCGCCGTACTGAGCGCCTGCGGTAGTGGTGGAGCGTCCACTTCGGACGGTGCCGCGACGCTCAAGTGGGCCACCTCGGCCTTCCCCGCGCACTGGGACCCCGTGGTCTCGGGCAGCGGTGCCCAGTTCCGTGCACTCGCGCTCGCCTATGCCTCGCTCACCCGGACCGACGAGCAGGGTAAGGCGGTTCCCGACCTCGCGGAGAGCTGGAACTACAACGACGCCGGTGATGTGGTCACCTTCCACCTTCGTGCCGGCCTGAAGTTCTCCGACGGTCAACCGGTCGACGGCACCGCGGTGAAGGCCGCCGTCGAACGGGCCAAAACCCAGAAGAACTCCGCGCTCTTCGGCGACCTCACGTCCATCAAGTCGGTCACCGCGAGCGGTCCGGACGTCGTGGTCGTCCTGACCCAGCCCGACCATCAGATCCCACAGCTGCTCGGGGAGCGGGTACTGCAGATCGCCAGCCCGAAGGCCGCACAGGACCCGGGGAAACTGGATCAGAACCCGGTCGGCGCGGGACCGTTCATCGTCTCCCAACTCGTCCCGGGCACCAAAGCGGTGTTCAAGAAGAACCCGGATTACTGGGACGCCAAGAACATCCACATCGACAGCGTCGAGCTGACCTCCGCACCCGACGCCTCGACGGTCGTGTCCGGCCTGCGGACGGGCGTCTACAACTTCGCCGACATCAGGCCCAGCCAGGCCGACGAGGCCAAAAAGGCCGGTCTCGACGTCTTCGTCCAGCCCGGTTTCAACGCCTCCAACATCAGCATCAACGTCAACAAGCCGCCTTTCACCAACGACAAGGTCGTGGACGCGGTGCGTTACGCGGTCAACCGGCAGGAGTTCGTCGACAAGCTCACCTTCGGCTACGGGACCGGAACGGACCAGCCCTTCCCCGAGGGATACATCGCCTACGACCCCCAGTCCAAGAACCGCTATCCCTACGATCCGGCGAAGTCCCGGCAACTGCTCGCCGACGCCGGTTACCGGCCCGGGGATATCAAGCTCGATCTGGTGATCCCCGCCGCCCAGCCGGACGCCGAGATCGTCCAGTCCCAGCTCGCCGCGGTGGGCATCACGGTCGACATCAAGGTGAACAAGAACTGGGCGACCCCGTTCTTCGCCAAGGACCTGACCTTTTCCCTTTACGGCACCACCGGCCGTGATTCCGCGCTCCAGACCCTGACCGCCCACTTCGGACCGGACGGCCCGCTGAACCTCAGCACGCCGTACGAGCCGGCCGGTTTCGAGGACGCGGTGGCGAAGGTCCGCCGGACACCGCTCGACGCTCCCGACTACCAGCAGAACCTGCAGGCCGCCACCCGCGCCGGTCTCCAGAGCAAGGCTCTGGTGTTCACCTACTCCGCACCGAACCTGTTCGCCAAGAGCTCCTCGATCTCCGCGCTGGCGAAGAATCCCGCGCACCTCGACTGGACGGGCGTGACGATCAATGGCCACTGAGAGACCGACTGCGGATCGTAAGGTACCTGCGGAAGGTGATTGGCCGAACGCGCCTTCCGAAGGTACGGTGCGTTCACCAACAGGCACTGAGAGGATGCGACGGGCGAGTGGTCGCGTCCTGCTCACCCTGGCGCGGTCGGTCGCGATCTTCGTGCCCGTGTTCTTCGTCGCCACGTTCGTGACGTTCGCGCTCCGCTCCCTGAGCGGCCTTTCTCCGGCACGGATCCAACTCGGCGAGGACGCGACTCCCCAAGCGATCCACGCCATCGAAAGCCAATGGGGCCTGGACCGGCCTTTCCTGGTCCAGTACTGGACCTGGTTCACCGAAGTGCTCCACGGCAGGCTGGGGACGAGTTGGTCCAGTGGCGCCGACATCTCCACGCTGATCGGGCTCGGCCTCGGCGTCAGCCTTTCGGTGGCGACGCTGGCGCTCGTCCTCGGGGTGGTCCTGGGTTTCGTGCTCGGGACCGTGGCGGCCCTGCGCCGCACCACGTGGATCGACCGGGCGGTCACCGGCTTCGTCACGGTGGTCTCGGTGATGCCGCCGTTCGTGGTCGGGATCGTCCTCGTGGAGATCTTCGCGGTCGGGCTCGACTGGCTGCCGTCGGCGGGCTATGTGCCCGCGGCGGAAGGCATCGGCCCCTGGCTGGCCCACATCATCCTGCCCGCGCTCGCGCTGAGTTTCGACGTCGTGGCCGACGTGGCGCGGCAACTTCGCACCGGACTGGTCACCGCCTACCGGGAGAACTACGTGACCGGGGCGTTGGTGCGCGGGCTGAGCGCGCGCCGGATCTTCTTCCGGCACGTGCTGCGCAACGCCGTCGGACCGGCACTGGCCGTGCTGGGGGTGAAGTTCCCGGCGCTGGTCGGGGCTTCGGTCGTCACGGAATGGATCTTCGGTCTGCAGGGCTTCGGCCGGTTCGCGAACGACTCGGCGCAGGCCGGCGATGTTCCGGCGGTCCAAGGCGTGCTGGTCGTGTCGATCGCCTTGGTCGTGACCTTCAACCTCGTGGTCAACATCGTCTTGGGCCGTGTCGCGCCGGCCTCGCGAAGAGGGGTGTGAACCTTGGTACGCCGGATCTTCTCGCTCACTTCGGGACGCGCGGCCTGCGGAATCCTCGTGGTGATCGCGTTCCTCGCGATCTTCGGGCCGCTGCTCGCTCCCCACGATCCGCTCGCCACCAGTCACGACACCTTGGCGGCACCCTCCGGCGCGCATTGGCTCGGGACCGACTACCTCGGCCGTGACGTGTTCAGCCGGCTCTTGGACGGTTCCCGGATCAGCGTGGTGGGTTCACTGGAGGTCGCCTTGATGGCCCTGGTCGCCGGCGCCATTCCCGGAATCCTGTCGGTGTATCTGGGACGCGTGTTCGAATGGTTCACGCTCCGCCTCGCCGACACGCTCGTCGCACTGCCCTTCCTGCTCTTCGCGGTGGCGGTGACGGCGTTGCTGGGCAACGGGATCACGCAGGCGATGTTCGTGACGGGTGCGCTGGTCTCACCGCTGTTCTACCGGGTTTCCCGAGCGGCCACCTTGGCCGTCGCGCGTTCGCAGTACGTCGAGGCCGCCGTCATTTCCGGCGCCTCACTGGGATGGATCGTGCGGCGCCATGTCTGGGGCAAGGTGCTGCCACCGGTCGCGGTCACGCTCGCGCAGACCGTCGGCGTCGGTTTCATCATCGTGTCCAGCCTGACCTTTCTCGGCATCGGCGTGCAGCCGCCGGCACCGACCTGGGGCGGCCTGCTCGCCTCCGATCTGGGCTACCTCGGCTACCAGCCGTGGGCCCCGTTCGTCCCGGCGCTGCTGATCATGCTGACGGTGTGGGCGAGCAACCTCCTCGCCGACGCCATCCGCGACGTGTCGGGCGAAGCCGGCCGGGCTTTGCTCGACGACAGGAAAGCCCGGGGCAATCGTTCCGGCACCCTCGCTCCGAGTGGAGGCGCGTGATGACGACCCTCGCCGAGAACGCGGCATCCGCCGTGGTCACCACGGATCCGCTGCTCTCCGTGCGCGATGTGGTGATCCGGAGCCAGGCGGAGGACCGCGAGATCGTCCGGGGAGTGAGCTTCGAACTGACCCCCGGCAAAGTCGTCGGCATAGTCGGGGAGTCCGGCAGTGGGAAAACCCTGACCTGCCGGGCGATACTGGGCATCCTTCCGCCGCACTTCACGATCTCCGGGGGCAGTGTCCGCGTGGCGGGGCAGGACATCTCTGCCCTGACACCCGCGCGGTTGACCGCTCTGCGTGGCTCCACGATCAGCGCGGTGTTCCAGGATCCGGCGTCCTATTTGAACCCCTCGATGCCGGTCGGGCCGCAGATCGCGGAGGTCGTCCGGGTCAAGAAGGGCCTCAAACGCCGCGACGCCCGGCGCCGCGCGCTCGACCTGCTCACCGCGGTCCACCTGCGCGACCCGGATCTGGTCTACGGCCAGTACCCGTTCGAGCTTTCCGGGGGAATGCTCCAGCGGATCCTGATCGCGGCCGCGATCGCCGGTGAACCGCGGGTGCTCATCGCCGACGAGGCGACCACGGCGCTCGACGTTACCGTGCAGGCGGAGATCCTCGATCTGCTCGCGGACCTCCGTGAGAGGACCGGTCTCGCCCTGGTAGTCGTCTCACACGACCTGGCCGTCGTGGCCCAGTTGTGTGAGGAGGTACTCGTCATGCGGAATGGTGACGTCGTCGAGCAGGGCCCCACGGAACAGGTGCTCTACCGGCCGCGGCACCCCTACACCCGCCTGCTCATCGACGAACACGAACAGTACGGGCTGGACAGGTTCCTGGGCCGGGAAGAAGCGGCCTCATGAGTGCGCAACCGGTTCTGCGGGTCAGCGGCCTTGATGTCTATTATGGACCACGTCACCGGCGTCGCCATGCGCTGCGCGATGCGTCGCTGACGCTCGGGTCCGGTGAAGTCGTCGGCGTCATCGGGGAAACCGGCTCGGGCAAGTCGACTCTCGCCCGGGCCATCGTGGGACTCGTACGACCCACCGCGGGCCGGGTCGTCATAGACGGTGAGGACGTCACCGGCTACCGGAACCGGCAATGGCGTTCGCTACGCCGTCGCGGTGTGGTGCAGTACGTGTTCCAGGACCCGTTGCGCAGTCTGGATCCCGATCTGACCATCGAGGATTCGCTCGTCGAACCGTTGCTGGTCCAGGGAATCTTTCGTGCCGAAGCGGTGACCCGGGCCCGCGCTTACCTGTCCCGTGTGCGCCTGGACGAGGAGTTGCTGCGACGTTTGCCCGGCGAACTCTCCGGCGGGCAGCGACAGCGCGTCAGCCTCGCCCGGGCCCTCGTGGCCGAGCCGAAGCTGGTGATTCTCGACGAGCCGGTCAGCGCGCTGGACTCCGCCAACCGGGTCGGTGTTCTCGAAATCCTCAAGGAGCTTCGCGCCGGAGGCGTGTCGCTGATGTTCATCTCACACGATCTCGGTTCCGTGGCGGGACTCGCGGACCGCATCGCGGTGCTGTACCAGGGCGCACTCGTCGAGACCGGGCCCGCCGAAGAGGTCATCGCCCGGCCCGCGCACGCCTACACCCGCTTGCTCGTCAATTCGGCACCGACCCTGCGTTCGGCGTCGGCCGGCCGCGCGGAACGCGAAGCGCTGCGTGCGCTACTCGGCACCTGAACCATCACGAAGGGAACCATCATGACCCGCAAAATCCATCTCGCCCTGCACCCCTACGGCGTCGGCGGCCCCGGCCAGCACGGCCTGTGGAGGGACCCGAGCATCGCGAAGAACGCCAGCATCGACATCGGCTACTACATCCAGCAGGCGCAGGCGGCCGAGCACGCGTTGTTCGACGCTCTGTTCATTGTGGACAGTCAGTTCATCGATCCCACCTATCCGGCGCACTACCTCAACCGGCTCGAACCGCTGACCCTGTTGTCCGCGGTCGCCACCCACACCAAGCACATCGGACTGGTCGGCACGGCGAGTTCGACCTACAACTCACCGTTCAACCTGGCTCGCCGGTTCGGCTCGCTGGACCACATCAGTGGCGGACGGGCCGGATGGAACGTCGTCACGAGTTTCGACACCGGCACGAGCCGCAACTACGGCCTGGACGAACACCTCGACTACACGACGCGGTACGGGCGCGCCCTCGAAGCGGTTCGCGTGATCCAGGGTCTCTGGGACTCCTATGAGGACGACGCGTTCCCCGCCGATGTCGAGCGTGGCGTGTTCCTCGACCCGGAGAAGTTGCACGCGCTCAACCACGTCGGCGAGCACTTCCGGGTCGACGGCCCACTCAATCTCTCCCGCTCGCCCCAGGGGCAGCCGGTCATCTTCCAGGCCGGTGTCTCCGAAGAAGGGAGGAACTTCGCGGCCCAGGTGGCCGAGGGCATCTACGCCCCGGCGGGACCTCTGGATCAGGCACGCGCCTACTACGAAGACATCAAGCGGCGTACCGCGGCGGCGGGACGCGATCCCGAGCACATCAAGATCTTCATCCACGCCGGCCCGATCGTCAGGGCAACCGATGACGAGGCCCGGCGGCGCGCGCGGGAGATCTTCGAGGAGGACAACGACTTCGACCGCGACCTGGCGTTGCTCGGCCGCGCCTTCGGTGCTCACGACTTCAGCCAGTACGACCTCGACGCGCCCTTTCCTGACGTCGCTCACCTCGCGGAACGAGGCGGGCGCACGGCGGCGGCGAAGATCATCGAGCGGGCTCGCACGGAAGGACTCACGCTGCGCCAGGTGGTGGAGGCCTCGTTCGGGCAGAAGCAGTCACCGTTCGTCGGCGCGCCCGGCACGGTCGCCGACGCGATCGAGCACTGGTTCGCCGCCGGTACCTTCGATGGCCTCAACCTCGCGTTCCGCAACAACGAGGACCTGGAGCGGTTCGTCGACGGCGTGGTGCCCCTGTTGCAGAAGCGGGGCCTGTTCCGCACCGAGTACGAGTCCGGCACCTTGCGCGGCAACCTCGGCCTTCCCGTCCCCGTCAACCGCCACACCCGCGAGCGTTCGCTCGTGGACGCGTGAAGGAGCGTCATGACCCCTCCGGCTCGCCGTTTCCTGCCCTCGCCGTGGACGTTCCTGGCGCACGCCGCGGCTCGCACGAAGCGGATCAGGCTGGCCACGGCAATCACCTTCCTGCCCTTGGAGAACCCGGTGCGGCTTGCCGAAGATGTCTCGGTCGTCGACATTCTCAGCGGAGGGCGCGTCGAGATCGGAGTCGGCAGCGGCGGCAGTGAGGCCGAGTACGCGGCGTTCGGCCGTGACATCACCCGCAAACGGGAGCTGACCACCGAGGGCCTCCGGATACTGCGCAGCGCGCTGGCGCACATCGCCGGCGACGTGCACCGCGCGGCCCTTCGTTTCGGCGAGCGCGGCGCGTTCCCCGCGAACCTGGACATCGGCGAAGCACTGCGCCGGTTCCATGCCTTCTACGGACACCCGGACGAGATCGTGGCCGGACTGCGGCAGGAACGGGTGCTGCCCGTCGCGACCGACCTCATCACCCAGTTCGACCCCGCCGCCGCGGACTCCGACGCCGCGATCCGGGCACTCGAGCTCATCGCCACGGAGATCGCCCCGGCTCTGGGCCGGCGGCCCGTGCCACAGCCCGAACCGCAAGGAGTCTGAAGATGGGCCAGTACACCGATTTCCTGGGGCCTCAAGAGCTCCGCACGCGGGGCACGATCATCGTCGTCCCCGGCCGGGGCGAGACCCGCGAGACCTACACCCGGCTGGGAAAACGGCTGGCGGCCGACGCGTACCGTGTCCGGATCGTCGACGCGCCGCGAATCGACGAGGCCGATGTCAAGGGCTCCCTCGCGCGGCTCGCGGACGAACTGGCCATCGCGGCGGAGACCACGGAGGACGGCGAGCCCCGGCGCCCGGTGGTGCTGCTCGGCGCCGACTCCGGCGCCGCCACCGTGACCGCGCTGATCGAGGGCACGGTCGAGGGCGGATGGTCCGACGCCGTGGTCCTCGCCGGGCTTCCCGGACGCGCGGTCGGCGTGACGACGAGCTGGGACGAGGAACTCGACATCAGGACCTCCTGCGCCGTCCATCGCGGCGTGCTCAGTGGCGACGCGGCCGTGGAACGGGGCACCCTCGGCGTGCCCCTGCCCGATGACCTGCTGGACATCGCGTATGCGGGCACCTCGGAGATTCCCCAGCTCGTCCTGATCGGCGACGCGGATCCACTGGCCGACCGCGAGGCTCTCGCAAGGGCGGTCAAGACGTCGAAGGCGGCCCGGCTTTCGGTCGTGCGGGGCGCGCACCACGACGTCCTCAACGACCTGCAGCACCGCTCGGTCGCCGCCGAGATCGTCAGCTTCCTGGAAACACTCCGCAACGACCTGGTGCCGTTGATCTCGGTCGAGTCCAGCGCCTGGTGAAACCCGCCGGTACCGACACCTGACCGTGTGCCCGAAAAGGCTTGCTGTTGAGCATTTGACGCGATCGTCGGCGCGCTCCAGGCACCGCTTCGGCCGAAGGCGGATCGCTTGCCCCGTAAGGACTCGGCCCCGTGTCGGGGCGGTCACTACCGGCTGTTTTCACTCTTTCCGGTGGTCTCTTCTTTGCCTGGCTCTGCCGCGTTCAATTGTTCGATAAAATAGGGGTATGAGCGCCCCGACCGTCCCCATCCTGCCCGACTTCCCTGACCTGCCGGAGTTCCCCGGCATTCCGTCCAGCCGGCCGGGGATGCTGCGCCGGATGCGGCAGGTGCAGGCATGGGTGAACCGGTTGCAGGCCCACTATTTCGAGGCACTCGCCCATTTCACGCGTACTGCGGAGGAACCGGCGACGGTGCCGCACGAGGTGGCACTCGCGCTGGCCATCGGCAAACAGGCGGCGCACCACCAGGTGGAGTTGGCCCAGGCGCTGACCACGCGGCTGCCGCGCACCCTGGAGGCGATGCGGTGCGGCGAGATCGATGGGTACAAGGCGGCGAAAATCCACGAACCCACCGCGCTCCTCACTGATGAGGAAGCCCGCCAGGTCGACGCGGTGATGTCCACCCGCCTGGCGGGGAAGGACCCGGGCGGATTACGCCGGTCGACGAACCGGGCGGTCGCCCGCATCGACCCGGAGGGCTATGCCGGGCGTTGTCGTGCCCGCCGTGTGCGGCGGAAGGTGGAATTGATTCCCTTGGATGAGGGGATGGTCCAGCTCTCCGGTGATCTCCCGGTGGAGGTCGGTGTGGCTGCCTACCAGCGGATCGATCGGGAGGCGCGTCGGCGGAGGGTGCGGGACAAGACCCGGACGCTTGAGCAGCATCGGACGGACGTCTATGCGGAGTTGCTGCTC
>NZ_JBHUKR010000006.1:0-394004 GCF_042684065.1 Amycolatopsis pigmentata
ACCAGCGCCGATGGTACTGCACCCGACAGGGTGTGGGAGAGTAGGACACCGCCGAACACCAACCCCACAGGGGCCCGCTGACCACGCCACACCGGCGACCAGCGGGCCCCTTATCATGTACACCATTCGGTGATCTGCGAAATTTCACAGCGAGGAGAACACAAGTGGCGGAGTTCGGCCGACGTGACTCAGCGGACGATGCTGGGGGCGATCGACCGCGCCGCCGCGAAGCGGACTCCGGCCGTGGACGCTCCGGGTCGCCGCGTGGCGGCAAACCCGGCTATTCCGCTGGGAAGCCCCGTGGTTCGGGGCGTGACCGGGACAACTTCGGCCGGCGCGGCGACGGTGATCGCCGCGACCGCCGCGATGGTGATGGCCCGGGCGCCCGCGATTCCCGTGATCGGCGCGATTACGACCGCGGCGGGCGGGGATTCGACGGCCCGGACCGTCGGCGTGGTGACTCCGGTGATCGCCGGTTCTCCTCCCGTGGCTCCGGACGCTCCGACGAGCGGTCCTCCGGTGACCGCCGTGACCGGCCTGCCTGGAACAAGGACCGCAAGCCCGGCGGTTTCCGCGATCGCCGCGAGGACGGCCGTGGCTTTCAGGACGAACGCAGGGGAAGCACGGGCCGTGGGGAGCGTGGCGCCGGCTTCCGCGACAACCGGCGCGGGGGTTTCCGTGACGACCGCCCCAGCGGTTTTCGGGATGAGCGTCCGGGCAGCGACCGGCGCGGTGGCTCGCGCGCGGATCGGCCCGGCGGCGACCGGTCCGGTGGTTTCCGTGACAGCCGACCCGGCGGCGACCGGCGCGGTGGCCTTCGGGACGACCGGTCAATGGGTGATCGGCGTGGTGGTTTCCGTGGCCAAGACGGCCGCGGTTTCCGCGACGATGCCCGTGGCGGCTCGCGGACCGAACGCGGCGGCACCCGTGATGGTGGCCGTGGCTTCCGGGACGACCGCGGCGGTGGATACCGCGACAACCGCGGTGGCGGGAGCCGGGATGACCGCGGTGGCTTCCGCGACAACCGTGGAGGCGGCTATCGCGATAACCGCGGTGGTGGTTTCCGGGACGACCGTGGAGGCGGCTATCGCGATAACCGCGGTGGTGGTTTCCGGGACGACCGTGGTGGCGGGTACCGAGATAACCGCGGTGGTGGCTTCCGGGACGACCGTGGTGGCGGGTACCGCGACAACCGTGGCGGTGGCTTCAAGGACGACCGTCCTGACCGCCGCGACGATCGCCCCGCGAGGGACAAGTGGCACGGTGGCGCCAAGCCCGAGCGGGACGACAAGCGGCCCAGCGGAAAACGCGACTTCACCGATTCCCGCAAGGAACGGCAGGGGGATCGCGGCGACGGCCGTACCGCCGCCCGCCGCCCGGACCGCGACGCGCCTGAGCGCCGCGCGGGCCGTGATGAGCGGCCGGCAGGCGGACCCAGGAGCGATCGTTCCGATGGTTTCCGTGACCGCAGGCCCCAGGGCAAGCGGGAAGCCCGCCCGGCCGGGGCGAGGCCCGGTGAGGTCCTGGACGACGAGACCTTGGCCAAGGAACTTCTCGAAGCGCCGGAGCTGCCGGAGGACATCGAATTCTCCGACCTCGACGAGGAAGCACGCCGTGAGCTGCGCACCTTGCCGAAGTCGCTGGCCGAGACCGTCGGCAAGCATCTGGTCGCGGCGGGCGGTCTGGTCGACGTCGATCCCGAGGCGGCCTTGAAACACGCTCGGTATGCGAAGGCGAAGGCCGCGCGCGTGCCCTTGGTCCGGGAGGCCCTCGGGCTCGTGTCCTACCACGCCGGGCATTGGGCCGAAGCCCTCTCGGAGTTGCGTGCGGTCCGCCGCATGTCGCGGACCGACGCGCATGTGGCGGTGATCGCTGATGCCGAGCGTGCCCTCGGCAGGCCCGAGCGCGCCCTCGACCTGGCGAAGGAGATGGCCGGTCACTCGCTGCCGCGCGAGGTCGAGGTCGAACTCCGCATCGTGGCGGCCGGTGCACGACGCGATCTCGGTCAGCTCGATGCCGCGGTGGTTTCGTTGCAGGGCCCGGACCTCAACGCCGCCCAGCGGCAGCCGTGGAGCGCTCGGCTTTTCTATGCCTACGCCGACAACCTTGCCGCCGCGGGGCGCCGCGACGAAGCGATCAAGTGGTTCCTGCATGCCGCGGACGCGGACCAGGACGACGAGACCGACGCCGCCGAGCGGGCCGCCGAGTTGGCGGAGGGCGAGGACACCGACGCCGTCAAGCAGGCCACCGAGCTGGCGGAGGACGAGACCGACGCCGCCGAGCTGGCGGAAGACGACGAGACCGACGCCGCCGAGCGGACAGCCGGGCCGTCCGATGAGTGAAGCCCTCCAGGAGGTTTACGACGCGGTGCTGTTCGATCTCGACGGCACCGTGTACCAGGGTTCGCGGATCATTCCGGGGGCCGCGGAGGTCATGCGCGAGCTGCGTGACGTGCGCAGGCCGGTGCGGTTCGTCACGAACAACGCGTCGAAAACCCCGGAAGACGTGGTCGAGCACCTGCGCGGCCTCGGCGTCGATGCCGAACCGGCCGAGGTCAGCACGAGCGCTCAGGCGGCGGCGCGGGTTCTGCGCGAACGGCTGCCTTCCGGTGCCTCGGTCATGATCGTCGGCGCTCCGGCGCTGGAGCACGAGGTCGAAGCCACGGGAATGCGCCCGGTCCGCAAGGCGAGCGGGGTGGACGCCGTCGTTCAAGGCCACTGGACCGAGACCGGCTGGTCCGATCTCGCCGAAGCGTGCCTGGCCATCCGCGCGGGAGCGTTCTGGGTGGCCTGCAACGTCGATGCGACCCTGCCCAGCGAGCGGGGCCAGCTGCCCGGCAACGGTTCGATGGTGGCCGCGTTGCGCGCCGCCACCGGCGCCGAGCCGGAGGTCGCGGGCAAACCCGAAGCACCGTTGTTCACCACCGCCGCGGCCGCGGCCGGGGCCAGCCTTGCCCTGGTGGTGGGCGACCGGCTGGAGACCGACATCGCCGGCGCGGTGGCCGCGGGCCTGGACTCGTTGGCCGTGCTCACCGGAGTGGCGACGCCGGGACGCCTGCTCGTCGCCGCCCCCGCGGAGCGTCCCCACTACATCGCGGCCGACCTGACCGGGCTGTCCGCGCCCGCCGGTGAACTGCGGGTCGGTCCGAAGCCGGGCTGGCGGGTGCGGGCCGAACAGGACGTGCTGGCCGTGTCCGCCCACGACTCTTCCGATCAGCTGGAGTTGCTGCGTGCGCTGTGCCATTTCGCCTGGGAGACCGGGGTGACGGCGGTGCGTGCGCTCGACGAGGGCGCCAAGGCCGCGCTGGGTGACCTTGGGCTCACACCGTCCTGAGGAACGATCGGTTAGCGTGGTAAAGGTGCACGAAGAACCCAATCCCCAGAGCATCGACCCGCGCGCCGGAATCGACGAGGCGATGGCCGGGATCGACGGCCTGGACCGCCTCCCGCTCGCCGAGCATGTCGAGCGGTTCGACGCGGTGCACACCGAGCTCACCACCGCACTTTCCAGCATCGACAGGGTGTGACCGGTGCCCAGGAGGGCGCGCCTGGACGCCGAACTGGTGCGGCGAGGTCTCGCCCGCTCCCGCGAGCATGCCGCCACGTTGATCGGCGACGGCCGGGTGACGGTACGGGGCATGGTCGCGAGCAAGCCGGCCACCGGGGTCGAAGCCGACACCGCCATCGTGGTGCGCGGGGGTGACGATCCCGGCTGGGCTTCCCGCGGCGCGTACAAGCTTCTCGGTGCGCTCGAGGCGTTCGCCGACCTGACCGTCGAGGGCACACGATGCCTGGACGCGGGCGCGTCGACCGGCGGTTTCACCGACGTCCTGCTCCGCCGTGGCGCGCGCACCGTGGTCGCGGCCGATGTCGGCCGCGGGCTGCTCGACTGGCGGCTCCGGACCGACGACCGGGTCGTCGTGCTGGACAAGACGAACGTCCGTGAGCTCACCCCCGGGCAGATCGGCGGACCGGTGGACCTGGTCGTGGCGGATCTTTCCTTCATCTCACTGCGCTTGGTGCTGCCCGCGCTGGCGGCCTGCGCGCTGCCTGGCGCCGATCTGGTGCCGATGGTGAAACCGCAGTTCGAGGTCGGCAAGGGCCGGCTGGGCAGCGGCGGCGTGGTCCGGGATCCCGGTCTGCGCGCGGAAGCCGTTCTCGAGGTGCTGGCGGCGGCCGAGGAGCTGGGCCTGCACCCCCACGGAGCGGTGGCGAGCCCGTTGCCCGGGCCCTCGGGCAACGTGGAGTACTTCGTCCGGTTGCGCCGGGATCCGTCCACAATGGACGCCAAGGAGATGGTCCTGGACGCGGTCGGGAAAGGACCGCAGTGATGTCAGACCGCGAGGTGCTGCTCGTGGTGCACCCCGACCGGGACGCCGTCCGCGACGCGGTGCACAAGGTCGCCACTCGCTTCGCCGACGGAGGCATCGGCCTTCGCGTGGTGGACGAGGACGCCTGTGAGCTGATCGAGGCCGGCACCAGTGAACGGTTGTGCCGGATGGTCGGTCCCGGCGACCACCCCGCCGAGGGCGCGGAACTGGTGTTCGTGCTCGGTGGGGACGGAACGCTGCTGCGGGCGGCGGAACTGGCCCGTCCCGCCGGTGTTCCCGTCCTCGGGGTCAACCTCGGCCGCGTCGGCTTCCTCACCGAGGCCGATTCCGACGCGCTGGACGACACCGTGCGGCGCGTGATCGAGCGCGACTACCAGGTCGAGGAACGCATGACCGTGGACGTCACGGTCACTCTCGACGGCGAACTGGTGGCCGAGGAATGGGCGCTCAACGAAGCCAGTGTGGAAAAGAGTTCCCGCGAACGGATTCTGGACACGCTGATCGAGGTGGACGGCAGGCCGGTGTCCGCCTTCGGTTGCGACGGCGTCCTGTGCGCGACTCCCACCGGGTCCACCGCCTACGCCTTCTCCGCCGGCGGGCCGATCATCTGGCCCGACGTGGAGGCGTTGCTCGTGGTGCCGAGCAACGCCCACGCCATGTTCGCCCGTCCGCTGGTGGTCTCCCGCAGGTCCGTGATCACCGTGACCATCGACCCGGACGGCTCGACCGCGATCCTCACCTGCGACGGCTCGCGGCACATCGCCCTGCCCCGGGGAGCGCGGGTGCAGGTCGTGTGCGGCCGGACCCCGGTGCGGCTGGCACGCCTGTGGCCGGGGCCGTTCACCGACCGGCTGGTCTACAAGTTCTCCCTGCCGGTGAAGAGCTGGCGGCAGCGCCACGGCGACTGAGAGGGCGTTATTTACGCCACTGCGTGGCCGGGGAAACCCCGGGAACGGGCTTGCCGACGAGGGCGACCGGCAGGAAGAAACAGACCTGGCCGATGGCCATCGTGAGCGTGGCGATGGCCTTGTCGTCGTAATGCCGGGAGACTTCGGCGTACAGGTCGTCGGAGACGCGTTCGCCGTCGGGGTTCGGGGTGAGGACGGCTTCGGCCAGTGCCAGCGCGGCGCGCTCGGCTTCGGTGAAATACGGCGCGTCCCGCCAGGACGCCACGGCGGTGATCCGTTCCTCGCTTTCCCCGGCCTTGCGGAGGATGCCGGTGTGCATGACGGTCAGGTAGGTGCTGCCGGCGAGCTGACCGGCGCGCAGGTGCATCAGGGTCATCGTGGTCCTCGGCACCGAGCCGTTTCCGACCGCCTTGAACAGGGCCGCGGCGATCTCGGTCAGTTCCGGGACGAGGTCGGCGGGGTTGGACAGTCGCGATTCCATGGTGGATTTCCTTCCGGAGTCCGATCGTGCCGTGTCGCACGGTCACTGCCATGACGATCGGCGGTCCGTCGATGTGACCGGTCACATCGGCGACGTCCCGGACGTCAACCATCCGAAGGAAGAAAGGGATGGGTAATGACCGAGCATGAGTTCCTGACCGCCCGGCGTTTCGAAGAACAGCGGCCACAGCTCAAGGCCGTGGCCTACCGGATGCTCGGCTCCTTGGCCGAGGCGGAGGACGCGGTCCAGGAGACCTGGCTGAAGCTGGCCCGTTCGGGGTCGGATGACATCGGCAACCTCGGCGGCTGGCTGACCACGGTCGTCGGCCGGGTGTGCCTGGACATGCTCCGCTCACGCTGGCTGCGCCGGGAAGAACCACTGGAACTCCGGCTGCCCGACCCGGTCGTCAGCCGTGAAGACACCGGCGATCCCGAACAACAGGCGCTGATCGCGGACTCAGTCGGGCTCGCGCTGCTGGTGGTGCTGGACGCGCTGAACCCGGCGGAACGGCTGGCCTTCGTCCTGCACGACATGTTCGGTATGGCCTTCGAAGAGATCGCGCCGATCGTCGACCGCACTCCGGCGGCGGCCCGCAAGCTCGCCAGCCGCGCCCGCCTGCGGGTCCGGGGAGCGGCCCCGGAGCCCGACCCGGACCCGGCCGCACAGCGTCGTGTGGTCGACGCGTTTCTCGTGGCCGCGCGCGGTGGCGACCTCAACGCCCTGCTGGCCGTGCTCGATCCCGATGTCGTGCTTCGTGCCGACAGCGGTGCCGCGCTTCCCGGTGGCCTCAAGGTGGTCCGCGGGGCCACCTCCGTGGCCGGGCAGGCCGCCACCTTCCGGCGCATGGCCACCCTCACCACCTCCCGGCCCGTCCTCGTCAACGGCTTGGCGGGTCTGGTCAACACCGCCGATGGCGACCTTGTCTCGGTCATGAGTTTCACCGTCAGCGGCAACAGGATCGTCGCGATCGACATTCTCGCCGATCCGGATCGCCTGGCCCGGCTGGATCTCCCCGCCGAGGAGCTCTGAGCAGCGCGTTTTGTCGGTGGCCCGTGCGAGCATGCCGGCATGACGAAATGGCAGGACGTGGAGCGGGCCGAGCCGGAGTTCGCGCGGCGCGTGCGAGCGCTTTTCGATGCCCACAAGCACAAGACGATCGCCACCTTGCGGGCCGACGGCGCGCCACGGATCTCCGGGATCGAGACGGTCTTCGAGGAGGGCGAGCTGGTCTTCGGCTCGATGGCGAACGCGCGCAAGGGCGCCGATCTCGTACGCGATCCGAGGTTCGCCCTCCACAGCGCCACGGTCGACCCGGTGGCGGGCGCCGAGGCGGAGTGGCCTGGTGAGGCGAAGATCTCCGGCCGGGCGATCGCCGCCGGAGCGATCACCGCAGGCCCGGACGGCGACCGCTTCCACGCCGACATCGCCGAGGTCGTGCACACCCATCTCGACGAGAAGGCCACGGTGCTCGTCGTCGAGTGGTGGACGCCGGAGCACGGGTTGCGCAGGGTCGAGCGTGAGTAGATGGTCACCGGATTGCCCCTGCCTCTCCCGGTTTGTCGGTGGATGCGGCTACCGTGGTCGACGTGCTGGCCGAGATGCGCATTCAGGGGCTTGGCGTGATCGAGGACGCCGTGCTCGAACTTCACCCGGGATTCACGGTGGTCACGGGTGAAACCGGCGCGGGCAAGTCGATGGTGGTGGGTGGTCTGCACCTGCTCTCCGGCGGGCGTTCGGAGTCGTCGAAGGTCCGCAACGGGAAGGGCAGAGCCACGGTCGAGGGCCGGTTCGAGGGGATCTTCGCCGAGCACGTCGCCCGGATCGTCGTCGACTCCGGGGGCGAGCCCGATGAGGACGGCAGCCTGATCGCCCTGCGTTCGGTCGGCGCCGACGGCCGGTCGCGGGCGCACCTCGGCGGACGTTCGGTACCGGTGAGCGTGCTGTCCGACCTGGCCGACCGGCTGCTGGCCGTGCACGGGCAGAACGACCAGCTCCGCCTGCTGCGCCCGGCCGAGCAGCGCGAGGTGCTCGACCGGTTCGCGGGTGAGGCGGTGGCGGGCCCGCTCGGTGAGTACCACGCCACCCGGGAGGAATGGCTTGCCGTGGTCACCGAGCTGGCCGAGCGGACCAGCCGTTCCCGCGAGCTGGCGCAGCAGGCCGACATGCTGCGGCACGGGCTCGGTGAGATCGCCGCGGTCGATCCCCAGCCGGGTGAGGACAGCGAGCTCGCGGAGCAGGTCAAACGTCTGGCGGCGGCCGACGAGCTGCGGGCCGCGGCGAGCGCCGCGCAGGCGGCGGTGTCCGGCGCTCCCGACGGTGATCCGGACGCTCCCGGTGCGCTCGGCCTGGTCGGGGACGCGCGGCGCAGGCTCGCCGCGACGGAGGATTCGGTGCTGCGCGATCTGGAGCCCCGGCTTGCCGAGGCGGCCGTGCTGCTCGCCGATGTCGGGGCCGAACTCGGTGGTTACCTGGACACCCTCGACGCGGATCCACAGCGGCTCGAACAGGTCCTGGCGCGCCAGGCGGAGCTCAAGAAACTGACCAGGAAGTACGCCGCGGACGCCGACGGGGTACTCGCCTGGGCCGAGGACGCGCGGCAACGCTTGTCCACAATGGACACATCCGAGGAGGCGCTCGCGGCGCTCGCGGCGCGCCGGGACGAACTGGCCGTCCAGCTCGCCGGGCACGCCGAGCGGTTGTCCGATGCTCGCGCGGTCGCGGCCGCCGAGCTCGCCAAGGCCATCACCACGGAGCTGTCCGGTCTGGCCATGGGCCAGGCCGAGATCGAGGTGACCGTGCGCCGCCGCCGGGCCGACCCCGCGGACCAGCACGCGCTGGCCGTCGGCGGTGAGCTGGTACACGCCGGTCCCGACGGGGTCGACGATGTCGAGCTCCTCCTGCGCGCGCATGCGGCGGCGCCGCCGTTGCCGGTGCACAAGGGCGCGTCGGGCGGTGAGCTCTCGCGGGTCATGCTCGCCATCGAGGTGGTGCTCGCCCACGCCGACACGGTCCAGACCCTGGTGTTCGACGAGGTGGACGCCGGGGTCGGGGGGCGCGCGGCGGTGGAGGTCGGCCGCAGGCTGGCCCGTCTCGCGCGCAGTCACCAGGTGCTGGTGGTCACGCACCTTCCTCAGGTCGCCGCCTTCGCGGACCGGCACCTGGTGGTGGACAAGGGCACCGCGGCGGGCGTGACGCGAAGCGACGTGCGCACCCTGGAACCTTCGGAGCGGGTGCTGGAGCTGGCGCGGATGCTGGCCGGCATGGACGACACGGAGACCGGCCGCGCGCACGCCGAAGAGCTGCTCGCGGCCGCCGACGCGGACAAGAAGAAGGCCGCCGGCCAAGGATGAGGGCGCCTCACCCGGACGGTTGTTCAGCGGGCGGATAAGGCACGACACGCCCGCGTGTCGGCCGCGCCATCGCCGGGCGGTTTGTCACCATCGGACGCATGAAGCTGACCGGCCTGCTCTCGCGCAACCATCGCAACCTGCCCGGAATCACCGGCGTGGCGCGGGTGGACCGGCGAACGAACGAGCTGCTGCGCCGGATCGGCCCGGGCGACATCGCGGTTCTCGACCAGATCGACCTCGACCGCGCGACGGCGGAAGCGCTGATCACCGCGGAGGTCGCCGCGGTGGTCAACGCGTCTCCCTCGATTTCGGGCCGGTTTCCCAACCTCGGCCCGGAAACCCTGCTCGCCGCGAAGATCCCGCTGGTCGACGGGGTCGGTGGCGAGATCTTCTCCCGGATCAAGGAGGGCAGCCGGATCCGGCTGCATGGCGGTGTGGTCTACCTCGGCGAACGCCGGGTCGGCGAGGGTGCCGAACAAAGCCAGGACAGCATCGCCGACCTGATGATCGAGGCGAAGGCCGGCATGTCGACGCAACTGGAAGCGTTTTCCGCCAACACCATCGAATTCCTGCGCCGCGAGCGCACGCTGATCCTCGACGGGGTGGGCGTGCCCGACGTGCGAGTACCCCTGCGGGACCGGCATGCCCTGGTGGTCGCGCCGGGCACGGGTCATGTGGCGGATCTGCGCGCGCTGAAGCGCTACATCGCCGAGAACCGGCCCGTCCTGATCGGGGTGGACGCCGGCGCCGACACCCTGCGCGCCCACGGGTACCGGCCGGACATCATCGTCGGGGATCCGAACGGCATCGGCGCCGAGACGCTGCGGTCGGGCGCCGAGGTGGTGGTGCCGGCCCAGCCGGACGGGCACGCGCCGGGCGTCGGCCGCATCCAGGATCTCGGCATCGGCGCGGTGACCTTCCCGGCGTCGGGCAATCCGGAGGATCTCGCGCTGTTGCTCGCCGACGCGCATCAGGCCGGGCTCGTGGTGACCGTCGGGTTCCAGGCCACGCTGAGGGAGTTCCTCGACCACGGCCGTTCGGGGTCGAACCCGTCCACCTTCCTCACCCGTCTCAAACTGGGCACGAAACTCGTCGACGGGAAGGCGGTCGCGGCCCTGCACCGGAACCGGGTGCCGCTGAGCGCGGTGATCCTCCTGGCGGTGACCGTGGTGGCGGTGGTGGTGGCGGCGTTGGCGGTCTCCGACGTCGGAGACGAGTATCTCGGCTGGGCCGGGCAGGGCTGGGAGTCCTTCTCGCACTGGCTCAAGGGGCTCTTCGCGTGATTTCGCTGCGCTCCCACGTCATTTCCCTTTCCGCGGTCTTCCTGGCGCTGGCCTTGGGGGTGGTACTCGGGTCGACCGCGCTCGACGGTGCGCTGTTGTCCGGGTTGTCCGGTGAAAAGGGGAAGCTGACGGCGGAAGTCTCGAATCTCCAGGCACAGCGGGACGCGCTCAAAACCCGCCTCGCCGCCGCGGACGCCTTCGCCGGGGCGACCGCGCCCAAGATCGTCGCGGGCACGCTGGACAAACGGACGGTCGTGCTGATCACCACCGAGGACGCGAGCCCGGCGGACCGGGACGCGCTCGCCGATCTCGTCCGGCGCGCGGGCGGGGCGGTGAGCGGCGAGCTTCAGCTGACCGCGGCGTTCACCGATCCGGACCGTTCGGAGCAGTTGCGCCGGCTGGTCACCCGGTTGCAACCGGCCGGTTCGGCGTTCCCGATCGCGGGGGACACCGGCACGCTGGCCGGGGCGCTGCTCGGGTCGGTGCTGTTGCTGGACAGGCAGACCGCGCGGCCGCAGGCCACCGGTGACGAACTGGCGGCGGCGATCGGCGGGCTGATCGACGGTGGTTTCGTCCGCGCGAGCCCTGGGCTGGCGCCCGGCCAGCTCGCGCTCGTGCTGACGCGCGGCCAGGCCACCGGCGACGGCGCGGGCGACAAAGCCGCGGTACTGGCGCGCTTCGCCACCCAGTTGAGGCGATCCGGCGCGGGCGCGGTGCTGGCCGGTGACCCGGATTCGGCCGAGGGCACGGGGGCGATCGGCGTGGTCCGGGCCGACACCTCCGCCACCGCACTACTGTCCACAGTGGACGACTTGGGCACCGCGGCCGGCCGGGTGACGACGATTCTGGCGCTTGCCGAACAGGTGGACGGCGCGGCGGGCCGCTACGGAGTGGCGGGCAACGCGCAGGCTCCGCTTCCCGCGACGGGATTGTCCGGAAGCTGACCGCGCGGGGAGGAGGGCGCGCGCCGGAAAACCGGCGTCTGGCAAGATGCCGCGGGTGCGTTTCATAGCGGACCTGCACATTCACTCGAAGTATTCGCGGGCGTGCAGCAAGGATTGCGACCTCGAGCATTTGGCCTGGTGGGCGCGCCGTAAGGGGATCACCCTGGTCGGCACCGGTGACTTCACGCACCCGGCGTGGTTCGACCACCTGCGGGAGAACCTGGTCCCGGCCGAGCCGGGGCTGTTCCGGTTGCGCGAGGACCTCGACACCGAAATCCGGCGCCGGTTGCCCCCGAGTTGCGCCGCCTCCGAGGTGCGGTTCATGCTCTCGGTCGAGATTTCGACCATCTACAAGCGCGCCGAGCGCACCCGCAAGGTGCACCATCTGTGCTATGTGCCGGATTTCGACGCCGCCGCGGAGTTCAACCGCAGGCTCGGCCGGATCGGCAACCTCGGCTCCGACGGCCGCCCGATCCTCGGCCTGGACTCCCGTGACCTGCTGGAGATCACGCTGGAAAGCGGGCCCGGCTCCTACCTGGTGCCCGCCCACGTGTGGACGCCGTGGTTCGCCGTGCTGGGCTCGAAATCCGGTTTCGACGCGATCGAGGACTGCTACGCCGACCTCGCCGACCACATCTTCGCCGCGGAGACGGGCCTTTCCAGCGACCCCGAGATGAACTGGCGGGTGTCCGGCCTGGACCGTTATCGCCTGGTCAGCAATTCCGACGCGCATTCGCCGCCGATGCTCGGCCGTGAGGCCACCGTGTTCGACACCGGCCTGGACTACTTCGCGATCAAGCGATCTCTGGAGACCGGGGCCGGGCACGCCGGTTCGATCGAGTTCTTCCCGGAAGAGGGGAAGTACCATGTGGACGGCCACCGCAAGTGCGGGGTGCGGATGGAGCCGCACGAGACGCGGGCGCATTCCGGCCGGTGCCCGGAGTGCGGCAAGCCGCTCACCGTCGGGGTGCTGAGCCGCGTCGAGGATCTCGCCGACCGCGACCGGCCGATCCGGCCCGAGGGTGCCGCGGAGTTCTCGAGTCTCGTCCCGTTGCCGGAGCTCATGAGCGAAATCCTCGGTGTGGGGCCGAAAAGCAAGCGGGTCCTCGGCGAGATCGACAAGCTGACCGCCGCCTTCGGGCCGGAACTGTCCATTCTCACCGAGGTTCCGGTGGACGACCTCGCCGCACGGTCGGCGCCGTTGGGTGAGGCGATCGGGCGGCTCCGGCGCGGGCAGGTGATCCGCGACGCGGGCTACGACGGCGAGTACGGCGTGATCCGTTTGTTCGAGCCCGGCGAACTGAAGCGGGCCACGACCGTTGCCGCGCCGGGCCTTTTCGACGACGGTTTGTTCGAGACCGCGGAACCGGCCAAGCCGCAACGGAAAACGGCCGCACCGGCTCCGCGGGAGGTGCCGGAAGCCCGGGAAAGCACGGCACCCCAGCGTGTTCCGGCCACCGGCTCGCTGCTCGACGGCCTCGATCCCGACCAGCGCGCCGCGGCGGGCAGCGGCGGGGGACCGTTGTTGATCATCGCCGGCCCGGGCACCGGCAAGACCCGCACGCTGACGCATCGCATCGCGCATCTGGTCACCGAGCGGGGTGTGCCGCCGGAGCAGTGCCTGGCGATCACGTTCACCCGGCGCGCCGCCGGGGAGATGGAAGAGCGCCTCGCCGCGCTGGTTCCGGACCACGCGGCGAAACTGACCGTCGCCACCTTCCATTCGCTCGGCGTGCGCATTCTGCGCGAGCAGCACGCGCGGCTGGGCCTGCGGCCGGATTTCGGGATCGCCGACCAGGCGCGGAGCCTCGCGCTGACCGCCGAATTCGGCGAAGACGAGGACGCCTACCGTGCGGCGCTGCGCGAGGCGAACCTGGTCGACTTCGACGAGCTGATCGAGCTTCCGGTGCGGCTGCTGGAATCCGACGACGCGGTGACCACCGCCTACCGCGAGCGCTACCGCTGGATCGCGGTGGACGAATACCAGGATGTGGACGAGCGCCAGTACCGCCTGCTCCGTCGCCTCTGCCCGCCCGACGGGAACCTGACCGCGATCGGCGACCCGGACCAGGCCATCTATTTCTTCCGTGGCGCCGATGTCGGGTTCTTCCTCCGGTTCCGGGAGGACTTCGCGGGCGCCCGCACGGTCGCGCTGACCCGTAACTATCGCTCCAACCCGCACATCCTGAGCGGGGCGCTGCAGGTCATCGGGCCGGACACACTGGTGCCCGATCGCGCGCTCCACCCGGCAGGCGACCACGGTGACGCCCCGGTGGGGGTGCACACCGCGGCCGACGAGCGGGCCGAGGCGGCGTTCGTGGCGCGCACCATCGATCAGGTGCTCGGCGGTTCGTCGTTTCATTCGCTCGACAGCGGCCGGGTCAGCGGCGATGGCACGCAGGGTCTCGGCTTCTCGGACTTCGCGGTGCTGTACCGGACGGACCGGCAGGCCCGCGTGATCATGGATGCGCTGACGCAGTCAGGGGTGCCGTTCCAGAAACGCTCACACGACCGGCTCGCCGATCGTCCGGGCGTGGACCGGGTCCTGGCCGAACTGTCGTTCACCGGTCCCGGATCCTCCGTCGTGGACAGGGTCAGGCACGCCGCGAAGGCCGTCGCGGACCGTGTTCCCGAAGAGATCGCGGCCGAGGTTCATACCGCCGTGGACCTCCTCATGCCGCTGGCGGCACGATGCGAGCGAGATATCGACCTGTTCCGCACGGAACTGTCCCTCGGCGTCGAGGTGGACACCTGGGACCCACGGGCCGACCGGGTTTCGTTGCTGACCCTGCACGCTTCCAAGGGCTTGGAGTTCCCGGTGGTGTTCCTCGTCGGTTGCGAGGACGGACTGCTGCCGTTGCGCTGGCCGGGAAGCGAACCCGGGAAAACCGAACTGGCCGAGGAACGGCGACTGCTCTTCGTCGGCATGACGCGGGCGCAGCGGCACCTGTTCCTCAGCCATGCGACCGAGCGTTTCCGGCAAGGCGCGGCGCGCACGGCGGCGCGCTCGCCGTTCCTCGCCGATCTCCGGACCGGATTCGAGCGTGTCGGCGACCCGGTCGCGCGACGCAAGCCCCGGCAGACCCAGCTCCGCCTGCTCTGATACCCCCCTATGCCAACTCGCGGCCGTCAGGGTGCCCACTGAGCGCGCCCTTTGTTCCCGCTATCGGGGCGGCAGGGCGCCGGTCCGCCGGACGTGCCGTGGGCTGATCAGGAGCGCCCTGTCGACACGATCGCGGGGGCGCGCAGCTCGCGGAAAAGGCTGATCTGTTACGTGCCCGCGAGTTGTTCGACGATCGGCGCGGCTGCCTCCAGCGCGAAGGCGTTGATCGTGACGTAGGAGATGCCGAAGGTTTCCCGGCGGCGCTTCAGGACGTCGATCGCCGTCGAAAGGTCGCCGTTGAGCACCGCGATGAGCCGGTTGTCGACGGCCTGGGAGGTGTCGATCCCGAATTGCGCGATCCATGGCGGGAGTTCGGCGTCCCCGATGGCGAAGACGTTGGTGCTCAGTTCCAGATCGTCGAACCGGTCGCCGGCCGCGTCCTTGATCACCCGCAGTTTGGCGTGCATGTCCTCTTCCGAGCGGCCCTGCACGGCCAGGATGTCGGCCTGCCGGGCGCCGATGCCGAGCAGCCGTTCACCACCCGCGGCGACCATGATCGGCGGGCCCGGCCGCTGGACCGGTTGGAAGGTGCGGAGCTCCTCGTTACCGGCGAGGGCGTCCGCGAAGAGGCCACGCACCTCTTCGATGATCTCGCCGGTGCGCCGCACCCGCTCTCCCGCACTGCCGAACGGCACTCCGAGGATCTTGGCGTCTCCGGCCGCGTCGGGGCGTCCCGCTCCGAGCCCGAGTTCGAACCGTCCGCCGGAAAGCTGGTCGAGCGTCGCGCTGTCCCAGGCGATCGACCCGGGACTGCGCAGTGGCGCGGCCAGCACGAAGTTCCCGACGCGAAGCGTCTCCGTGGCCGCGGACGCGGCGGCCAGGCACGCGAACGAGGAGAGAACGCCGCGCGCGTCCGGTACCAGGAGCGTGGAAAAGCCCAGGTTTTCCGCGCGCCGCGCCAGGTCCGTCCAAGCCGCTCCCGGCATCGGCGCGGCGACGAGCCCGAATCGGAAAACGCGATCAGCCATGGTGCCCCCAGTCAGGTCAGGTTCGCTCGAGTTTGTCCCCACCACGCTTACTCTCGGGAGCACCCGGCGTGCAAGCGACATCAGCGACCGAGCATGGCTGTCCAGGCGTCGACGAAGCCGGGGAAGGTCTTGCCGACGGTTTCCGGGTTCTCCACCTGGACCCCGGGCACGCGCAGGGCCAGCACCGCGGCCGCCATCACGAGCCGGTGGTCGTCGTAGGTGTGGAAGACACCGCCGTGCAGCGGGGCCGGGGTGATGGCCAGGCCGTCCGCGGTCTCCTCCACCTGACCGCCCAACCCGGACAGCTCGGTGACCAGCGCGGCCAGCCGGTCCGTCTCGTGGCCCCGCAGGTGGGCCACTCCGGAGATGACCGACGGCCCGTCCGCGAAGCACAGCATTGCGGCGACCACCGGCGTCAGTTCGCCGACTTCGTGCAGGTCCAGCCGGGCGCCGGGGAAACGGCCGGTGCCGGTCACGCTCAGGCCGGAACCGTCGAGTTCGGCGCGCTGGCCCAGGTCGGTCACCAACTCGCGCAGCCAGTCACCGGGCTGGGTGGAGTTCTCCGGCCAGCCCGCGATCCGGACCGTGCCGCCCGCCACCGCGGCGGCGGCCACGAACGGCGCGGCGGTCGACAGGTCCGGTTCCACCGTGTAGGCGGGGCACGAGAGTGCAGCGGGACGGACGTGGAACTCGCGGCCGTCACGTTCGACGCCCGCGCCGAAGCGCCGGAGCAGATCCATCGTCATGGCGATGTGCGGCTCACTCGGCGGGGCGTCCCCGACCAGCCGGAGGGTGAGGCCGGCGTCGAACGAGGGGGCCGCCAGCAGCAGCGCCGAGAGGAACTGGCTCGACGCGCTGGAGTCGAGTTCGACCTTGCCTCCGGGGAGTCCGCCATGCCCGCGCACGGTGAACGGCGGCGCGCCTCGGCCGTCGTCGTCGATGTCGGCGCCGAGTTCGGTCAGCGCGCGGAGGAGCGGCGCGATCGGGCGGCGCCGGATCGCCTCGTCGCCGTCGAAGCGCACCGGCGCCCGGCCGAGGGCGGCCAGCGCGGGGGTGAACCGGGCGACCGTGCCGGCATTGCCCAGCGCCACGGACACCGGATCCGTGCCTTCCCGCGCCAGCGGCCGGAGGGCGACCCCGCCTTCGACGGTTTCGTGTGCCGCGCCGAGTGCGGAAAGCGCGCCCAGCATGAGCCGCGTGTCGCGGGAGTCGAGCGGCTCGGCCACCACGGTCGGGCCGTCCGCGAGCGCCGCGAGGACGTACGCGCGGTTGGTGATCGACTTCGACCCGGGGACCCGGACGGTCGCGTCGAGCGGGCCGGACACGCCCGGTGCGCTCCACATCGGCTGCATGCGTACCTGCCTTCTTTCTCCTTCGCCGGTGATGGGTCCATCCAACTACGACGGTGTGCCTCGCGCGCCCGCGGGCACCAGGTGCGATAAGGTGGAAGCCCGTGGGACTTCAGCCGCGGACAGCAAAGTATGTCTTCGTCACCGGGGGCGTCGCCTCCTCATTGGGTAAGGGACTCACGGCCTCGAGCCTGGGTCAGCTTCTTACCGCGCGTGGCCTTCGCGTCACGATGCAAAAGTTGGATCCGTATCTCAACGTGGATCCCGGCACGATGAACCCCTTCCAGCACGGTGAGGTGTTCGTCACCGAGGACGGCGCGGAGACCGACCTCGACATCGGGCACTACGAGCGGTTCCTCGACCGTGACCTCGCGGGCTCGGCGAACGTGACCACGGGGCAGGTCTATTCCGAGGTCATCGCCAAGGAACGGCGCGGCGAGTACCTCGGCGACACGGTCCAGGTCATCCCGCACATCACCGACGAAATCAAGCGGCGCGTCATGGCGGTCGCCGAGTCCGACGGCACCGGGTTGCGGCCGGACGTGGTGATCACCGAGGTCGGCGGCACGGTCGGTGACATCGAGTCGCTGCCGTTCCTGGAGGCCTGCCGTCAGGTCCGGCACGAGATCGGCCGCGAGAACTGTTTCTTCCTGCACGTGTCGCTGGTTCCCTATCTCGCGCCCTCCGGCGAGCTGAAGACCAAGCCCACCCAGCATTCCGTGGCCGCGCTCCGCAACATCGGCATCCAGCCCGACGCGCTGGTCTGCCGCGCCGACCGGGACCTGCCCGAGGAGCTCAAACGCAAGATCGGGCTGATGTGCGATGTGGACACCGAGGCCGTGGTCGCCTGCCCGGACGCGCCGTCGATCTACGACATCCCCAAGCGGCTGCACGCCGAGGGCCTGGACGCCTACGTGGTGCGGCGGCTCGACCTCCCGTTCCGGGACGTCGACTGGACCGTCTGGGGCGACCTTCTCGATCGCGTGCACAACCCCACCGAGAAGGTGCGGATCGCGCTGGTGGGTAAGTACATCGACCTGCCGGATGCCTACCTTTCGGTGACCGAGGCGCTGCGGGCGGGCGGGTTCGCGCACCGCGCGAAGGTGGAGATCGTGTGGGTCGCCTCCGACCGCGCGACCACCCCGGCGGGCGCGGCCGCCGCTCTGTCCGATGTGGACGGTGTGCTGGTGCCGGGCGGGTTCGGCGTGCGGGGTATCGAAGGCAAGATCGGCGTGATCAACTACGCGCGCACCCGGGGCATCCCGGTGCTGGGCCTGTGTCTCGGCCTGCAGTGCATGGTGATCGAGGCCGCCCGCAACCTGGCCGGCATCCCCGGCGCCAACTCCGCCGAGTTCGACGAGTACACCCCGCATCCGGTGATTTCCACGATGGCCGACCAGAAGGACGTCATCGCGGGGGAGCGCGACATGGGCGGCACCATGCGGCTGGGCGCGTACCCGGCGAAACTGGTAGCCGGGTCGCAGGTAGCACGCGCCTACGGCACCACCGAGGTCTCCGAGCGGCACCGGCACCGTTATGAGGTCAACAACTTCTACCGCAAGCAACTCGCCGACGCCGGACTGGTGTTCTCGGGCACCTCGCCCGACGATCACCTGGTCGAATTCGTCGAACTGCCCCGTGAGACGCATCCGTTCTTCGTCGGCACCCAGGCGCATCCCGAGCTGAAGAGCCGGCCGACCCGCCCGCATCCGCTGTTCGACGCCTTCATCAAGGCCGCGGTCGAATACCGCACCGCCGACCGCCTTCCGGTCGAACTGCCCGAGCCGACGGGGGTCCGGTGAACCGCCCCGGTGGCCACGACTTTCAGGTCGTTTCCACCGAGGACGTCCATGTGGGACGGGTGCTGGGGTTGCGCGTCGACAGCGTGGTGATGCCCGGTGGCGCGGTCGCCAGGCGCGAAGTCGTGGAGCACCTCGGCGCGGTCGCCGTCGTGGCGATGGACGACGACGGCGCGGTGGTCCTGATCCACCAGTACCGGCATCCGCTCGGCCATCGGCTGTGGGAACTGCCGGCCGGGCTGCTCGACGTGGACGGCGAAGCGCCCGTCGACACCGCACGGCGCGAACTGGCCGAGGAGGCCGGGCTGAGCGCGAAGCGGTGGGACCTCCTGGTCGACAGCGCGGCTTCGCCCGGGTTCACCGACGAGGTGGTCCGGGTGTTCCTGGCCCGTGATCTGTCCGAAGTGGACCGTGGTGAGCTCGTCGAGGACGAGGAGGCCGACCTCGTCATCCATCGGGTTCCGCTGGCCGAGGCGGTGAAGATGGCGTTGTCCGGCGAACTGGTCAACTCCTCCTCCATCGCCGGCGTGCTCGCCGCGCACGCCGTGCTCTCCGGCGTGGCACCGGCCCGCTCCGTGGACGCGCCGTGGCCGGACCGGCCGAACGCGTTCGCCCGCCGTGGCGGGCGGCGCGGCTGAACGTGACTTGATCCACGGGAACACCCGGCTAGGGTTGGGCCGTGCCGAACGCGGGCGTGCCGGTGACCCAGGTGGTCACGACCTACCTCGACCACCTCGCCGTGGAACGGGGAACGGCGCCCAACACGCTGGACAGCTACGCTCGTGATCTTCGCCGGTACACCGCGCATCTCGCGCGCGCGGGCGTCGCCGACCTCCGCGGTGTCACCGAAGCCGAGGTGACGGCGTTCGGCGCGGCTCTGCGTGAGGGCGACGACGAGCACCCGCCGCTGGCGGCGTCCTCGGCCGCCCGCGCGCTCGTCGCGGTGCGCGGGCTGCACCGGTTCGCCCACCTCGAGGGCATCACCGACGACGACCCCGCCCGGGAGGTGCGCCCGCCGGCCGCCGCGAAACGGCTGCCCAAGGCGCTGGGGGTGGACGACGTGCTCCGGCTGCTCACCATGCCGCCACCCGACGGCGACCGCGGGCTGCGGGACCGGGCGCTGCTGGAACTGCTCTACTCGACCGGCGCGCGGATTTCCGAGGCGGTCGGGCTCGACCTCGACGACATCGACCGCGCCGACCGCACGGTGCTGCTGGACGGCAAGGGCGGCAAACAACGGCTCGTGCCCATCGGCAGGCCCGCGGTCGCCGCGCTGGAGGCCTACCTGGTGCGCGCCCGCCCCGCGCTGGCCGCCCGGGGGCGAGGCGGTCCCGCGGTCTTCCTCAACGCGAGGGGCACCCGGCTCTCCCGGCAGGGGGCATGGGGAGTGCTCAAGACGAACGCCGAACGAGCCGGAATTTCGGCCGGGGTTTCGCCGCATACTCTCCGTCACTCTTTTGCCACCCACTTGCTGGAAGGGGGAGCCGATGTCCGGGTGGTCCAAGAGCTGCTAGGACACGCTTCGGTGACCACGACACAGGTCTACACCCTGGTCACGGTGAACACGCTGCGTGAGATATATGCTCACGCCCATCCTCGTGCGCTGGGATGATCGGGAGCTCGCGTCGGCGAGCCGCTTTGGCGACAAACGGCTTGCCGAATAGGCTTCCGGAGGACCCGTCGGACGAGGAATGCGTTATCGAGACATGACAACGGTGCTTGTGGCCAGAACCCCGGGTCGGCCACCGGTGCCCGTACCCGTGCCTTGAATAACACTGAGGAGTCTTCGCGCTATGTCGACACCCGAGCCATCGGCCAGAACGGTCGCAGCCAAGTCGGCCGCCGCGAACCTCGACCACCTGAAGATCGCGATAGAGGGGGACCCCGACGCCGTGGATACTGCCGTGGCGGGCGCCAAGGTCAACGGCAAGACGCAGGTGGGTCCGACGGGCCGCCCACTGCGTGACATCCCCGTGCCACCGCCGCTGGACCGGCACGGTCCGGCCACGGTGCTGGCGATGTGCAACCAGAAGGGCGGGGTCGGCAAGACCACCTCGACCATCAACCTGGGCGCCGCGCTGGCCGAGTACGGGCGCAAGGTGCTGCTGGTCGACTTCGACCCGCAGGGCGCGCTGTCGGTGGGCCTCGGCGTGCAGCCGCACGAGCTGGAGACCACCGTCTACAACGCGATCATGGAGCGGGCCGTGACGGCGCCGGACGTGCTCCGCACGACCTGCGTGGAGGGCATGGATCTGCTCCCCAGCAACATCGACCTGTCCGCGGCGGAAGTGCAGCTGGTCGCCGAGGTCGGTCGCGAGCACACCTTGCTCCGGGTCCTGCAACCGGTGATGAGCGGCTACGACTATGTTCTGGTCGACTGCCAGCCATCGCTCGGGTTGCTCACGGTGAACGCGCTCACCGCCGCGGACGGCGTGATCATCCCACTGGAGTGCGAATTCTTCAGCCTGCGTGGCGTGGCCCTGTTGATCGACACGATCGAGAAGGTACGCGAGCGCTTGAACCCCAAACTGGACATCACCGGCATCCTGGCCACCATGTTCGACCCGAGGACCCTGCACTCCAGAGAGGTCATGGCGCGGGTGGTGGAGGCCTTCGGCGACACCGTGTTCGACACCGTGATCAACCGGACCGTGCGCTTCCCGGAGACCACCGTGGCCGGTGAGCCGATCACCACCTGGGCGCCCAAGTCCGGCGGTGCCGAGGCCTACCGTGCGCTGGCCCGCGAGGTGATAGCCCGGTGAGCAGGCGACCGTCCCTGCCCCCGACGGCCGAACTCTTCCGCCTGACCAGCACCTCCGGTGGTCAGGCCGCCCGCAACGGGCAACAGAAGGAACAGCTTCGGCGCAGTCAGCCCGCGCGCGGCACCACCGGGCGGCAGAAACACGACACGAAGATCACCGTCTACCTGTCCGGGGACGAGCTGGTCGCGATGGAACAGGCGCGGCTGGCGCTGCGGGCCGGCTACGGCATGGTCGTGGATCGCGGCAGGCTGGTGCGTGAGGCGGTGGCCGTGCTGCTGGCCGACTTCGAGCAGCACGGGCCGGACTCGGTGCTGATGCAGCGGCTCCGCGCGGACGATATCGAACTCGAGACCACCGAGGAAGCCGCCGGACAGTGAGTGAGCACGGGGATCCGGTGGGGCTCGCTCCGCCGGAGCCCGCGGCGGAGGAGAGCTCGTCGTCGAAGTTCAAGGTGCGGCTGGCCAACTTCGAGGGCCCGTTCGACCTGCTGCTGCAACTGATCTCGCAGCACCAGCTCGACGTCACCGAGGTGGCTTTGCACCAGGTCACCGACGATTTCATCGCGCATACCCGGGCGATGGGCAAGGACTGGGACCTCGACGAGACGACCGAGTTCCTGGTCATCGCGGCGACGCTGCTCGACCTCAAGGCGGCCCGGCTGCTGCCGGCCGCGGAGGTCGAGGACGAGGACGACCTGGCCCTGTTGGAGGCACGGGACCTGCTGTTCGCCCGCGTGCTCCAGTACCGTGCCTACAAGCAGGTCGCCGCGCTGTTCGCGGAGCTGGAGGCCGGTGCGCTGCGGCGCTATCCGCGTTCGGTGGCGCTGGAGGAGCGTTTCGTCGGGCTGCTGCCCGAGGTGATGCTCGGCGTGGACGCGGCGAAGTTCGCCGAGATCGCCTTGGCGGTGTTCCGGCCCAAGCCGCCGCCCACGGTGTCGCTCGACCACCTGCACATGGGCCGGGTCTCGGTGCGGGAACACGCGGCGTTGCTCCGGCTCCGGCTCGCTTCGGCGGGCACGGCGACGTTCCCGGAGCTGGTGGCCGACTGCGACCACACCATCGAGGTGGTGGCCAGGTTCCTGGCGCTGCTGGAGCTCTACCGGGAGTCGAGCGTGCAGTTCGACCAGGACGAGGCTCTGGGCGCGCTGACCGTGCGCTGGACGGGCGGGACCGCCGAAGAGGTCAAGGCCGCCGAAACGGTGCAGGGCCCCGCCCTCGCCGAGGAAGAGGAGTACGGGTGAACCCCGACGAACCGATCGGCCCGGAACGGGCCGACCCGCCGCAGGAGTCCCTGGAGGCCGGGCCCGGCGCGCCCGTGGATGTCGAATCCGCCGGTGACGTCAGGCTGGTGGAGGACGAACTCACCGATCCCGGTGCGCCGGATGCCGAGGCCGCTGAGCCCGAAGTGCCGGAGGACGAAGTCGCGGACGAGGCCGACGACGCCGACCTCGTGGCTGTCGGCAGCTCGCTGCCTGACGTCACCGGTGACGCGGTGCTGGAATCCGCGCTGGAGGCCCTGCTGCTGGTGGTGGATTCGCCGGTCAGCGAGGAATCGCTGGCCGAAGCGGTGGAACAGCCGGTGGCACGGGTCACCGACGCGCTGAAGACGATGGCGGAGAAGTTCACCACGCGGGCGAGCGGGATCGACCTTCGCCGGGTCGGCGAGGGATGGCGGTTCTTCACCCGCGACACCTACGCGCCGTTCGTGGAAAAGCTGCTCCTGGACGGCCAGCGTTCGAAACTGACCAGGGCCGCGCTGGAGACCCTCGCGGTGGTCGCCTACCGGCAGCCGGTCACCCGGTCGCGGGTCGCGGCCGTGCGCGGGGTCAACGTGGACGGTGTGATGCGGACCCTGCTCGCGCGCGGGCTCGTCGAGGAGAGCGGCGCCGACAGCGAGACCGGTGGCATCCTGTATGTGACCACGGAATTGTTCCTCGAGCGGCTCGGGTTGTCGTCGCTGAACGACCTGCCCCCGATCGCCCCCTTGCTACCCGAAGTGGACGCCATTGATGACATCTGAATCCGCCGAAGTCGAGGGCGTCCGCCTGCAGAAGGTGCTGTCCAAGGCCGGGGTCGCGTCGCGGCGCGCGGCCGAGGAGCTGATCGTGCAGGGCAGGGTGAGCGTGGACGGCCGGACCGTGCGCGAGCTCGGTCGCCGCGTCGATCCGGACCACGCGGTGATCCATGTGGACGGCACGCGGGTGATCCTGCGCGAGGACCTGGTGTACCTGGCGCTGAACAAGCCGCGCGGAGTGCACACCACGATGACCGACGACCAGGGGCGGCCCTGTGTCGGCGACTACGTCCGTGACCGGTCGGACCGGCTGTTCCACGTCGGGCGGCTCGACGCGGAAACCGAGGGCCTGCTGCTGCTGACCAACGACGGCGACCTCGCGCACCGGCTGATGCACCCGTCCTACCACGTGCCGAAGACCTACCTCGCCGAGGTCGACGGCAAGGTGGCCCGCGGGCTTGGCAAGCAGCTGCGCGCGGGGATCGAGCTCGAAGACGGACCGGTCAAGGTGGATGCCTTCCGGGTGAAGGACACCTACGGTGCCCAGACGCTCGTCGAGGTCGTGCTGCACGAGGGGCGCAAGCACATCGTGCGGCGGCTGCTGGCCGAGGCCGGTTATCCGGTCCGCAAGCTGGTCCGCACCGCGATCGGTGATGTTCAGCTCGGCGCGGGCAAGCCCGGCACGCTGCGTCGGCTGACCCGGGCGGAGGTCGGCAGCCTCTACCGCCAGGTCGGCCTCTGAGCCGAACGTCAGCGCGAGTTGTACGAATGGACCGTTGGCACGCCTGAATTGGCGTGTTCCGCCGTGCCGGGTCGAATCTGCGCTCGCCTCAGGCAGGAACGCGGACTTCTCACACGGCGGTCGGTAAGATCGCCCGATGGCTTCCACCGAAACGATCTCCGAAGCGCTGGGTGTGCTGCGGCGCGTCTTCGGCTACGAGTCCTTCCGCGGTGAGCAGGAGGCGATCGTCGAGCACGTCGTGGGCGGCGGTGACGCGCTCGTCCTCATGCCGACCGGCGGTGGCAAGTCGCTGTGCTACCAGATTCCGGCGCTGGTGCGTGAGGGCACCGGCGTGGTGGTATCCCCGCTCATCGCGCTCATGCAGGACCAGGTCGACGCGCTGCTCGCGCTCGGGGTGCGGGCCGGATTCCTCAACTCCAGCCAGGACTTCGGGCAGCGCCGCGAAGTCGAGCGGGCGTTTCTCGCCGGTGAGCTCGACCTGCTGTACCTGGCCCCGGAGCGGCTGCGGGTCGAGACCACGCTGAACCTGCTCGATCGCGGCCGGATCTCGTTGTTCGCGATCGACGAGGCGCACTGTGTGTCCCAGTGGGGGCACGACTTCCGGCCCGACTACCTCGGACTGTCCGATCTGCACGAGCGCTGGCCGTCGGTGCCCCGCATCGCCCTGACCGCGACAGCGACGCGGGCGACCCGCGAGGAGATCGCCACCCGGCTCAACCTGGAGCAGGCGCGGCACTTCGTGGCCAGCTTCGACCGGCCCAACATCCAGTACCGGATCGCACCGAAGAACAATCCCGGCAAGCAACTGCTCGAACTTCTCCGCACCGAGCACGCCGGAGAGTCGGGCATCGTCTACTGCCTGAGCAGGAATTCGGTGGAGAAGACGGCGGAATCCCTGGTACAGAACGGAATTCCGGCACTGCCCTATCACGCCGGGCTCGACTCGCGGACCCGCGCGGCGAACCAGGCGCGGTTCCTGCGGGAGGACGGGCTCGTGATGGTCGCCACGATCGCGTTCGGCATGGGCATCGACAAGCCGGACGTGCGGTTCGTCGCGCATCTGGACCTGCCCAAGTCGGTCGAGGGGTACTACCAGGAGACCGGCCGCGCGGGCCGGGACGGACTGCCGTCGACGGCGTGGCTCGCCTACGGACTGCAAGACGTTGTGCAGCAACGGAAACTCATCGACAACTCGGAGGGAGACGCCGCGCACCGGCGTCTGCTCGGACGGCACCTCGACGCGATGCTGGCCCTGTGCGAGACCGTCGAATGCCGGCGTGTCCAGCTGCTGAACTACTTCGGCGAGCGCGCCGAAGCATGCGGCAACTGCGACACCTGCCTGGCTCCGCCGGAATCGTGGGACGGCACCGTCGCCGCGCAGAAACTGCTGTCCACTGTGTACCGTCTGCGGGCCGAGCGGGGGCAGAAGTTCGGTACCGGGCAGATCGTCGACATCCTGCTCGGCAAGCGCACGCCCAAGGTCACGCAGTTCGGTCACGACTCGCTGACGGTGTTCGGCGTCGGTACCGAACTGTCCGACGGGGAGTGGCGTGGCGTCGTGCGCCAGCTTCTGGCCCAGGGCCTGCTGGCCGTCGAGGGCGACTACGGAACGCTTGTGCTGACCGAGGGCAGTGGCGAGGTGCTGGGCCGTCGCCGTGACGTCCGGCTCCGCCGTGAGCCGAAGCGTGAACCGCGCGCCGCCAAGGTCTCGAAGGCCGGTACGAAGGCTCGCGTGGAAATGCCCGCCGAAGCCGCGCCGGTTTTCGAGCGCCTGCGGGCCTGGCGCGCCGCGACGGCGAAGGAACAGGGCGTACCGGCCTATGTGATCTTTCACGACGCGACACTGCGCCAGATCGCCGCCGAAATGCCGTCCACTCTCGGTGCACTCGGTGAAATCAGCGGTATCGGCGAGAACAAGCTGGCCAAGTACGGACAGCAGATCCTCGACACCCTCGCCTGAGCCGTGACGCTCCCGTGAGGGGCGCGTCGCGGCCCGATCCCGGTGCGGGTGTGCCGCCACGCGGAAGGCACAATGAAACACCGCAGGTATATCGGGTCTTCAGGCAAGGAGTGCATCGGTGGCGGGAGCCCTACGTGGCGTGGTCGCGCTGGACGGTCCGTCGGGAACCGGGAAGACCACGGTCGCCCGCAGACTGGCCGAGCGCCTCGGTGCGGGCTACCTCGACAGCGGTGCGATGTACCGGGTGGTCACGCTGGCGGTGCTGCGTGCGGGCGCCGATCCGGACGACGCGGCGCGCGTCACCGAAATCGCCGGTGAGACGGTGTTCACCATCGGCACCAGCCCGGACAGCCCGCTCGTGACGCTCGGCACCGAGGACGTCACCGCGGCGATCCGCGGCAACGACATCAACCAGACCGTCTCGGCCGTGTCCGCCATCCCCGACGTGCGCAGGCTGCTGATCGACCGGCAGCGGACGATCATCACCGAGGTGCTGGCCGAAACCGGCGGCGTCGTGGTCGAGGGCCGTGACATCGGCACCGTCGTCGCGCCGGACGCGCCGCTGAAGATCTACCTGACCGCCTCCGCGGAGATCCGTGCCGCTCGCCGCAGTGCCCAGGATTCCGCCGCGGGGCGGGAAAGCACGCCCGCCGACGCGCTCGCGTCGGTGAATCGCCGGGACCACCTCGACTCCAGCCGCGCCACCTCGCCGCTGCGGCCCGCCGAGGACGCCGTGCACGTGGACACCTCGGAACTCAGCATCGACCAGGTCATCGTGGCGCTCGCCGAGCTGGCGGGCAGGCGCGGGATGCTCGGCGAGTGCGCCGCCAAGGCCACGCGGTGAGTTCGGCCGGGCTGCCGGAGGGTTCGGCCCCGCGGCTGCACGATGCCGCCCGGATCGTCGGCCGGTTCTGCTTCCGGCCCGCGTTCCGGGTCCGGATCCGGGGGCTCGAGCGGGTGCCACGGACCGGTCCGGTGCTGTTGATCGCCAACCACAGCTCGATGCTGGAACCGCCCCTCATCTTCGGAATGTTGCCGCGCCGTTCGGTGTTCCTCGTGAAGGAGGAGATGTTCGCCGGCGCGGTGGGGTGGTTCCTGCGGCGGATCGGCCAGGTGCCGGTCCGCCGCGGTGAACCCGACCGGGCGCCACTGCTGACCGTCGCCGGGGTACTGCGTGATGGTGGGCTGGTCGGGGTGTTCCCGGAAGGCACCCGTGGCGCGGGCGACGTGGCCACGGCCGAACGGGGTGCGGCCTGGCTCCTGAGGACTTCTCCCGGCGCTGTGGTGATTCCCGTGGCGAGCCGGGGGACCCGGCGCCCGGAAGGCCATCGCCGTTTCCGGCCCAGGGTGGATGTATTGATCGGTGAGCCGTTCACGGTCGAGGTCGGCAAGGGCCGCACCGGGCTGGAAGAGGCGACCGAGCAGCTGCGCGGCGAACTCGCCGCGCTGGTGCGCACGCTCGACGAAATGAGAAAGCTGAACCATGACAGAGGTTGACGGGACTTGGTCGGACGAGGCGGAGTTCGCCGCGCTCGACGCGCGTGTGGATGCGGAGGCCGCGGACGAGGAGGCGCAACTCGCCCAGCCGGTCCTGGCCGTCGTCGGCAGGCCCAACGTGGGCAAGTCGACCCTGGTCAACCGGATCCTGGGCCGCCGTGAGGCGGTCGTGCAGGACGTGCCCGGCGTGACCCGGGACCGGGTGGCCTACGACGCGCAGTGGAGCGGCAGGCGGTTCACGCTCGTGGACACCGGCGGCTGGGAGCCCGGCGCCACCGGGTTGCAGGGCGCGGTCGCGGCGCAGGCCGAACTGGCGATGTCCACTTCGGACGCCGTGTTGCTGGTGGTGGACGCCTCGGTCGGCGCGACCACGACCGACGAGGCGGTGGCCAAGGTGCTCCGCCGGTCGAAGCGGCCGGTGTTGCTCGCGGCGAACAAGGTCGACGACGAGCGCCTGCTCGCCGACGTCGCTTCGCTGTGGTCACTGGGTCTCGGCGAGCCGTTCCCGGTCAGCGCGCTGCACGGGCGTAACTCGGGCGACCTGCTCGACGCCATCGTCAAGGCGTTGCCGGAGGCCCCCCGTGACGCCGAACGCACGGCGGGACCGCGACGGGTGGCGCTGGTCGGCAAGCCGAACGTGGGCAAGTCGAGCCTGCTCAACAAGCTCACCGGGGAAGAGCGCGCGGTCGTCGACTCGGTCGCGGGCACCACGGTCGACCCGGTCGACTCGCTCGTCGAACTCGACGGGCAGACGTGGCGGTTCGTCGACACCGCGGGGCTGCGCAAGCGGGTCAACTTCGCCAGCGGCGCGGAGTTCTACGCGTCCCTGCGCACCAAGTCCGCGCTCGACGCCGCCGAAGTGGCGATCGTCCTGCTGGACGCCAGCGAACCACTGTCCGAACAGGACCTCCGGGTGCTGACCATGGTGGTGGAGTCCGGTCGTGCCTGCGTGCTGGCCCTCAACAAGTGGGATCTGGTGGACGAGGACCGCCGGCACCAGCTGGACCGTGAACTCGACCGCGGGCTGGTCCGCGTGCCGTGGGCGGAACGGGTGAACGTTTCGGCGCTGACCGGCCGTGCGGTGCGCAAGCTGGCGCCGACGCTGCGGACCGCGCTCGAGTCGTGGGACCAGCGCGTGCCGACCGGTCAGCTCAACGGCTGGCTGTCCGACCTGACCGCGGCGACGCCACCGCCCGTGCGTGGCGGCAAGCAGCCGAAGGTGCTTTTCGCCACCCAGGCCGGTATCCGGCCGCCGACGCTCGTGCTGTTCACCACGGGCTTCCTGGAGGCGGGTTACCGCCGCTTCATCGAGCGTAAGTTCCGCGAGCGCTTCGGGTTCGCCGGCAGCCCGGTCCGCATCAACGTCCGCGTGCGGGAGAAGAAGCCCCGGAAATCCCGCTGATTCACAGGTCCACCACGAGCCGGGGCGAGCGCGCCCGCGACACGCACGCGAACATCCGGCCGGTTTGCGCGCCGATGTCGTCCCGGTGTTCAGGCTCGCCGTCGAGGACGGTGAGTTCGCACGAGCCGCAGACCCCTTCGCGGCAGCCTGACGGCACGCGATGGCCCGAGTGGTTCAGCGCGTCCAGCAAGGATTCGTCCTCGGGCACGTGGATCGTCTGTCCTGATCGGACACACGTCACCTCGAAGGACGTGTCGGGCCCGAAGCTTTTCTTCGTGGGCCGGAAACGCTCGGTGTGCAGCCGTGCGGTGGGAAACGCGGCCTCGGCCGCGGCGAGCATGGACGCGGGACCACAGCAGTAGATCAGCGTGCCGGGGTCCAAATCCGCGGCCAGGGCGGCGAAATCGGGCCTCGCCTGTTCGTCGGTCGCGACGATGCGCACGCGGTCGCCATAGGCGGAGCGGAGTTCGTCGGCAAAGGGCATGCTCGACGCCGTTTTCCCCACGTACACCAGCGTCACGTCGGCTTGCGCTTCGACGGCGGCCCGTAGCATCGGCAGGATCGGGGTGATGCCGATCCCACCGGCGACGAACAGGTACCCCGGTGCGGGCACGAACCGGAAGTTGTTACGCGGCAACGAGATTTCGAGCTTCCGGCCCGGGCGGAGGAACAGGTGGACGTACTCCGAACCGCCACGGCTGAGCGGCTCGTGGCGCACCGCGACGCGGTAGCACTCCTGGTCGGCCGGGTCTCCGCACAGCGAGTACGACCGGTGCAACCAGTTCGGCAGCACCAGATCGATATGCGCGCCCGGTTCCCAAGGTGCCAGCGGGCCGTCGGTACTCCGCAGGACCAGGGAGAGCACATCGTCGGCGACCTGCTCCGCGCGATCGAGAATCGTCAGTTGCATCGGAAAATTCCTTGGGTTTCGAGCGTCAGTACAGTTTGCGGTAGCCGGCTTCGAGCCTGCTGTCGATGAGCGCGGGATCGATATCGAGCCCGAGTTGCGCGACGGCGGCCTCACCTGCCGACGGCATTTCCGTGGCGAGAGCCTGGCTCGCCGGATCCCAGAGGCGGGATCGGATGAGTGCGCGTCCACAATGGAAGAACACCTCCGCCACCTCGACCACGAGCGCGAACTCCGGTTGCCTGGCCTCGGTGCTCATCCGGGCGAGCACGCGGGGTTCGTCGGTGGGATAGGCGCGACCGTTGACCCGCAACGTTTCCCGGAGTCCGGGGATGAAGAAAAGCAGTCCGATTCCGTCGTTCTCCGCGAGATTGCGGAAGGAGTCGGCGAGTTTGTTGCCGGGCCGGTCGGGAATGGCCAGCGTGTGTTCGTCGAGGACCTTCACGAATCCCGGGTAGTCGCCCCGGGGCGAGCAGTCGGCACGTCCCGCCGCGTCGGCCGTGGCCATGGCCAGGAACGGGGAGTGGGCGATGAAGCGATGGACGTAGGGGTCGATGCGGTCACCGATCTTGGCCTTGATGAAGGCTTCGGGTTCGCCGAGCCGGGCCAGGACTTCCTCCGGCGACACCGGCCTCGGGCGCGTGACGGCAGGGGGCATCAACGGATCCTTCCTGGGTTTCTTGGTTCGGACCTCACCATGTCGGCGCAGGTCATGGCATGATTATGAGCAATTATTCGCTTCCCGCGCTACTCGCTTTCCCCTCGCCGTCAAGGAGGCGCCATGGCTTCGGAGCACCGTCGGCTCAACCCGCGGAAACAGCCCCGCCAGGTCCGGGCGGAACTCACCCGGGAACGCATCCTCACCGCGGCTGCTCACGTTTTCGCCGAGCACGGCTACGCCGCGGGCACCACCAACCGCATCGCCGAGCGGGCGCGGGTCTCGATCGGTTCCCTGTACCAGTACTATCCGAACAAGGACGCGATCCTGCTCGAACTGCTGACACGGCACCTCGACGACGGGATGGCCTCGGCCAGGCTGCGCCGGGCCGAGGAGCTACCCGACTCCCTCGAAGAGATCGTTCGCCTCTGGGTGCGAACCGTGATCGAGCACCATTTCGAAGATCCGCAACTGCTGCGCGTGCTGGCCGACCAGGCGCCCCGCTCCCGCGAACTGCTGGAGAAGGAGTCACGCCTCGAACAGGAACTCGTCGGCTACTTCCAGGACCTGCTCGAAGACCACCCCGAGGTCAAGGTCACCGACACCCACATCGCCTCCCGGATCGTCTTCTCGACCCTCGAACTCGTGGTGCACAAGCTCATCGCCGCCCCGGAACCCATCGACCACTCTCGTCTCGAAGCCGAACTGGTCGCGATGATCACCCGCTATCTCACGGCTGCGTGACGACCGGTCGCCGGGCGACGAGGAACCCCGCGGGTGCTTTCGCGTCCTGGTTTCCGACGATTTCCGCTTCGATCGTGAAACCGGCCTCGCGGAGCCAGGCCGCCATCCGGTCGACGGGGCGCCAGTGCAGATGGACCTTCATCGGGTGTCCGCCGTAACCCTCGGTTTTGATCTTGTGCCGGTCGCCGACGTGGAATCCGAGCAACGCGGCGCCGCCCGGCCGCAGGACCCGGTGGAAATGCGCGAACACCGTCGGAATGTGCTCGTCCGGGATGTGGATGACGGAGAAGGAGGCCAGTATTCCGCCGACCGAACGGTCGGCCAGGGCGAGTTCGGTCATGGAACCGACGGAAAAGCTCAGGTCAGGATTGTCGCGACGGGCGATCGCGAGCATCGCGGGGGAGATGTCGATGCCGAAGGCGTCCACGCCCAGGTTCCGTAGGTGGGCGGTGAGGACTCAACTCCCGGCCCGCAACCGATGTCGGCGACGGGGCCATTGGTCTTGACCAGTTCGGCGAACAAGGCCAGGACACCCCGCAGGAGCGGTTGCCGATCCAGGCCGTCGCGCACCAGGTCCGCATAGCTTTCCGCCACCGTGTCGTAGGAAATCCGGGTGTCGGCCAACCACTCGCGTGTGCTCACCGGTGCGACGGTAGCGAAGACAACCATGTGATCGGCGTCACCGTCTCAGGGAAAACCCGTTCGGGCGCCCGGGGCGACGGTTGTGGCGTGAGCGATTTTCTTCGAAAGCTGTTCTGCTCGTTGACGGTGGTCGGCGCGGCTGTGCCGCTCTCTTCCTGCGGGGAGGTGCTCGCCGCTGACGCGTCCGCGCTGACCTGGGCGCCTTGCCGCACGATCGTCAAGGATTGGGACCCGGGCGACGAGCGGACCGAATGCGCGAACGTGGCCGTCCCACTGGACTACGCCAAGCCGGACGGCCGGATGATGAACCTCATGATCAGCCGGATCAGGGCGACGGATCCAGGGAAACGCCGTGGGGTTCTGCTGATCAATCCCGGTGGACCTGGCCATCCGGGGCTGAATATGCCCGCTGAACTCAGCAAGAGCACCGTGGCCGGAATCGGCGCCGACCACGACCTCGTCGGGTTCGATCCCCGTGGGGTGGGCCGGAGCGGCGGCAAGGCGTGCGACCAGGACCCGGCCGACGGCCCCGATCCCGATCCGGAGGCGAGCGCCGAACAGCGGTTCCGGCAGGGCTACCGGCAGACGGCGCGGCGCAATGTCCGGTGCACCGGCTACGACCCGGAGTTCATCGGCGGTCTTTCGACCGAGGTCGTGGCCCAAGACCTCGACCGGATCCGGATCGCGCTGGGCGAACAGAAGATCAGCTACTACGGGATCTCCTGGGGGACCTCGCTCGGGGCGGTGTATCGCAGCCGGTACGACGATCATGTCGACCGCATGCTGCTGGATTCCGTGATGACACCCGACTTCAGCCTGAAGACGATGAATGACGACCAGGTCGGCGCGGCCGAAGCGAACTTCCTGCGCTTCTCCCAGTGGGCCGCCACCAACGAAGGCCGATACCACCTGGGCGACTCGGCCGAAGCGGTGTCGGGAAAGGTGATCGGCCTGGCACGGCAACTGGACCAGAAGCCGCGCTCGATGACCGCGCCGGACGGCACACCCGTGCGATTCGACGGCGACCGGCTGCGGACGATCATGTCGTATCAGCAGGCACGCTGGGCCGACATGGCGGCGACCGTCGTCGCCTTGCGGGACAACGGAATTCCGCCCTTGCTCGGGGACCCGAGGGAAAATCCCGCGTTCGGTCTCCGCGACTCCGACTGGGACATCTCCCTGATGCAGGTTTCGGTGCTGTGCAACGACCAGGGACCGGATCCCGACGTCGACACCCTGTGGTGGGACGAACTGCGGCGCCGCGCGAAATACCCGCTGTTCGGCGCGCTGGCCGGTTACCAGCATTGGTGTGCCGGGTGGCCACTGCCCGCCCAGCCCACGACCCCGCGGCGGGGAAGCAGCGAACTCCAACTGGTAGGACACCGCTACGAACCCGTCACGCCCTACCGATGGGCACAGGACATGCGAGAGCGCATCGGCGGCGCGCTGCTCACCGTCGAGGACGAGAAGCACGGTTCCCTGGACCGGATCGCGTGCGGCAGTAAGGCGGTGGAGTTCTTCAGCATCGGCCGTACCGACAACGGAACCTGCTAGTGCGTGTTTCCCCGAACCAGCCTAGTTCGGGACCCCGAGGGGCGCCGTGCAGAAGGGGCCGCCCAGGTAACGCGCGGCGTCGCCGGTGAGGGCGGGCGTCCCGGCGAATTCGTCCGCGAACTTTTCGGCGTTGTCCTGTGGGCGGTAACCCAGCGCCTCGGCTTCGGCGATCGAATAGACCCGGCGGGTGTTGTCCGAGACGCCCCAGATCACGCGGTAGCCGGGTGACGGGCTGGTCAGGCAGGCTTCGAAGAGACGGGCGGCGTCGTCGGGGGAGAGCCAGGTGGACAGCCCGCGCAGGTCCGGCGGGCGGTCGAAACAGGAGCCGATGCGGACGCAGATGACGTCCATGCCGAACCGGGAGTGGTACAGGCTGCCGAGCGCCTCCATCGCGGCCTTGCTCACGCCGTAGAACGTGTCCGGCCGTGGCGGGGAGTCCGCCGGAACGCCGTCATGGCCGGCCTCGGCGATTTCCCGGAAGCCGGCGGCGTGGTTGCTGGAGGCGAGCACGACCCTGGGCACCCCGGCGTCACGCGCGGCCTCCAACACGACCTGCGTGCCGTTGATGTTGACGTCCAGCGTCTCCGCCCACGTGCTTTCCCGGCTGATGCCGCCGAGATGGATCAGCGCGTCGGCGTCCTGGCACGCGCTCGCCATGACCTCGGGATCGGTGACCGAACCGGTGACCAGTTCGACATCCTCACCGGGTTCGGCCGCGGACAGCGGTGTGACATCGAGCAATCGCAGGGTCCGGCCGTCGGCGCGAAGACGGGTGCGCATCATGGTTCCGATGCGGCCCGCCGCTCCGGTGATCAGCACGCGCATGTCGTGTCCTCCCTCGTCGTTCCACCGTAGAGCTCCTACCGGATTCCCGCGTGGCGAAGGCGCCGGCCGAGATCGGCGGCGGCCTCGGCGACGACCAGGCCCACCTGATGCGCCTCGTCGTCGCCGACCTGATCACGGGGCATCGAGCAACTGAGCGCGTCGGTGCCGGGAATGCGATAGGGGACGACCGCGGCCACGCACCGAACCTCGGTCAGGCCTTCGCCGACTTCGGCGGCGTACCCACGGGACCGGGCGGCTTCGAAGTCGGCGTTGAGCGCCGTCAGTGACGTGATCGTGTCCGGGGTGAAGGCCCGGAGCGGCTCCCGGTAGAGCGCGGCGATCTCCTGCTGGGTCAGCTCGGCCAGCAGCGCCTTGCCGAGCGCGGTCGAGTGCGCGGGCAGTTTCCGCCCCACGCGCGAGACCAGATGCGTGGACCGGCCGGATTCCCTGGTCTCCAGATAGACCACTTCGGTGCCGTCGCGTCTGGCGTAGTGCACGGTCATTCCGGTGCGCTCGCGAACCTTTTCCAATGTCTCGGTGGCGTAGGGCATCGCGGCGTCGCGATCGAGATAGGCGGTGCCGCACAACAGAGCTCGTAGCCCGAGACGGTAGCGAGCCGTCCCGGGGTCCGCCTCCAGCCAGCCGGAGTCGAACAGCGTGCGCAGCAGGCCGTGCAGGCTGGAACGGGGGAAACCCGTGCGCGCGTGCAGTTCCGACAGGGACAGCCAGGCGTCATGGGCGGCGAAAGTTTCGAGGAGTTCCACGGTGCGCCGCGCGGATTTCACTCCCGAAGATTCAGAGGTCTGAACCTCCACGCCCTGTGTCATGGCAACGCTCCCCGGCTTTCGTTGACTCGAGATGGCTGTCATATTAACTTTCAGGGACTGTTCGCATCAACGAACAGGGTCCGTATATCGATGACGTTCATATACGTGAACAGAAATGTGGGGGCCGGGCGGTGCATGCTCTCGACTGGACAATGGTGTGCGGTTACTTCGCACTGATGGTCGTCATCGGCTGGTGGTCCCACCGCCGCGTCAGCAATGTCAGCGACTTCTTCACCACCGGCGGGAAGATGCCGTGGTGGCTCGCCGGGATTTCCCACCACATGTCCGGTTACAGCGCCGTGCTCTTCGTCGCCTATGCCGGTGTGGCCTACTCCACCGGCATCACGGTCTACTTCTGGGGTTTCGCGAGTATCGGCATCGGTGTCGGCATCGGGGCCTGGTTGTTCGCGCCGCGCTGGAACCGGTTGCGCGCGAAGCTCGGGGTCGCCTCCCCGCTGGAGTACCTGGCCAAGCGGTACAACGTGCCCACGCAGCAGGCACTCGCGTGGAGCGGGGCCACCCTCAAGATCTTCGACGTGGCCGCGAAATGGTTCGCGGTCGCCGTGCTGCTGCGCAGTTTCGCCGGCGTCCCCTACACCTGGGGCATCGTCGTCACCGGCGCGGTCACCCTGGTCTACTGCACCGTCGGCGGGCTGTGGGCGGACGCGCTGACCGACTTCGGCCAGTTCGTCATCCAGGGGGTCGCGGCGATCGTGATGATCGTGGCGGTGCTTTCCCGGCTGGGCGGGGTCTCCGCGCTGTGGACGACGTGGGACCGGCTCCCCGCCGGGCATCTCGACCCCGCCACCTCGCAGTACACGACGATCTTCCTGCTGGTCTACGTACTGGAGAAGACGCTGGAGTACAACGGCGGCATGTGGAACCTGGCGCAGCGCTACATGGCGGCGCCGGACACGCGCGCCGCCCGGCGGGGCGCGATCCTGTCCTCCGTGCTGTACCTGGTCTGGCCGCTGGTGCTGATGTTCCCGATGTTCGTTTCGCCGCTGCTGGTGCCGGGGCTGAAGGACGCCACCACCTCCTACGCGGTGATGGTCACCACCTTCCTGCCGCCGGGCCTGATCGGCCTGGTGCTGGCCGGGATGTTCTCACACACCATGGCCATGGTCTCCTCCGACGCGAACGCGATTTCGGCGGTGATCACGCGGGACATGGTGCCGGTGCTGTGGCGGCGCGCCCGGTCCTTCGGCGAGCGGGCCAACCTGCGCACGGCCCGGGTCGCCACCATCGGTTTCGTTCTCACCAGCATGATCGTGGCCACCCAGGCGCAGGCGCTCGGCGGCGTACTGTCCATTGTGGTCTCGTGGGTGGCGGCCCTGATGGGACCGATCTCGGTGCCACTGCTGCTGGGGATGCTGCCGTGGTTCCGCCGCTGCGGTTCGCGGGCGGCGCTGGCGTCGTGGGCGACGGGCCTGATCACCTACGCGGTGGTCTACTACGTGGTCAAGACCAGCCAGGCCACCGTGGTCGCCGCGCCGATCCTGGTGTCGCTGGCGGTCTATGTCGGGCTCGGCCTGGTCGCGCCGGAGCGTAGCGCCGAGACGGAGGAGATGATCGCCACCGTGGGCGGCCACGACCAGCCGTCGGCGTCCTCGGAGACGTCGAAGGTGCCCGGGGTTCCCGCGTGAAGGTGACGGGGTACGCCTACCCGTGGAACGTGGTGGAAGAGCCCGGTTTCGCGGAGCGGACCGCAGAACTCGGTCTCGACGAGGTGGCCGTCGCGGTGTCGTACCACTCGACGCGCGCCGCGACGCCGTGGTCACGAGTGCGGACCGCGGTCTCGGCCCACCACGCCGCGCTGTACCGGCCCGTCCGCGACGGGGTATGGGGACGCTTGCGTCCCGGTGTGCCGGACTGGGTGCGGTCGTCGGACAGCGCGGGCGAGGCGATCGCGGCGGTGAACCGGGCCGGCCTCCCGGCCGCGGCGTAGCTGGTGCTGACTCACGACTCCCGGCTGGGGGAGCGGTTTCCGGATATCGCCGTTCGAAACTGTTTCGGGGAAAGCTATCCGTGGGCGCTGTGTCCCGCTCACGAGGAGGTGCGCGCCTACGCCGCCACCTTGACCGCGGAATCCTTGCGAGGGCTGGAGGTTTCCTCGGTCATCCTGGAAGCCTGCGGTCAACTTGGGGCGGTGCACCAGTGCCGGCACGAAAAGACCGACGCGGTCTGGGCTCCGGCGGTGGTCAGGCTGTTGTCGGTGTGCTGTTGCACGGCCTGCGCGCGGATCTGGCAAGAGGACTTCCACGCCGACCCGGAAGAAGTGACCCGAGGCCTGCGTGAGGAGGTCTCCCGGTTGCTGGCCACCGGCGATCTTTCCCTCACCGAGGACAGCCTGGCCGTGGGAGACATGCTGCTCGCGACACGGCATCGGACCACCGATGCGCTCCGGCGGGAGGTTCTGGAAGGCGTCGGCCCGGGCGTCCGGATCGTCCTCCACGGCACGCTCGATCCGTGGGCGACGGGCGCGCTTCCCGGGCTCTCGCCCGCCGCCTCGAACGATGCCGATGCGGTCGTGCTGCCGTGCTGGCAGCCCGGTGCCCCGACACTGGACAGCGTCGCGGCGACGCGAACCCGGTTACCGGCTACGGTGGACGTCGGGGCCTACGTGACCGCGGTGGGCGCCGCCGAGGTTCCGGACATCGGCGCCTACGTCGCCGAACTGGGCAAGGCGGGGGCCGCCGAACTGCACCTGTACCACCTCGGTCTGGCCGGCCCGGCGCGATGGCATCTCCTGAGCGCCGCGATGGCCGGGGCGCGGGAGAGCCACCAAAGCCACCAAAGCCACTGACGAAGGCGAGGAGAGGGATGGAGACCGACGCGAACGAGTTGCAGCGGGTGATCGGGGCCGCGGCGGAGGCGGCGCCGAAGCTCGCGGCGAGCACGCCCGTGGAGCGTGCCGCCTGGTTGCGGGCCGCCGCGGACGCGCTCGACGAAGCCGGTCCCGAGCTGATCCCGTTGGCGGCCAAGGAAACCCACCTCCCCGAGGCGCCGCGGCTGCGCGGTGAGCTGGCGCGGACGACGTTCCAGCTGCGCCTGTTCGCCGAGGTGCTCGAGGACGGCGCGTTCCTCGGCGCCACCGTGGACCACGCCGACCCGGAGTGGCCGATGGGCCCCCGTCCCGACATCAGGCGCACCGTGGTGCCGATCGGGCCGGTCGCCGTGTTCGCGGCGAGCAACTTCCCGTTCGCCTTCAGCGTCGCGGGCGGCGACACCGCGTCCGCGCTGGCGGCGGGCTGCCCGGTGGTGCTCAAGGCGCACCCCGGCCATCCGGAGCTCTCCACCAGGACCGGTGCCGTGCTGCGCGAGGCTCTGGCCGGCGCCGGAGCGCCCGCCGGCGTCTTCGACGTCATCCATGGCGTCGAAGCCGGGGTGGCCACGGTGAAGGACGCGCGGATCCAGGCGGCGGCGTTCACCGGTTCGGTACCCGGCGGGCGCGCGCTGTTCGACATCGCGGTGTCCCGGCCGGTGCCGATCCCGTTCTACGGCGAACTCGGCAGTGTCAACCCGGTGATCGTGACACCGGGTGCGGTGAAGGCACGCGGCACCGAGGTGGCGAAGGGCTTCGTCGGCTCGTTCACGCTGGGGACCGGGCAGTTCTGCACCAAGCCGGGCCTGGTGTTCCTTCCCGAGGGACACGATCTTTCCGACGTGCTGCGGGAGGCGGTGGGCGCGGTGCCCGGGCAGCGCATGCTCAACGAACGCATCGAGGGCGGCTTCCGCTCCGGCGTGGGCCACCTGCGCGAGCATCCTTCCCTCACCGTGCTGGCCGCTCCCACGGACGACGAGAACCTCTTCCGGCCCAGCCTGTTCACCGTGCGCGCCGAGGACTTCCTCGCGGCGGGGGAGGTGCTGCGCACCGAGTGCTTCGGGCCCGCGTCCATCATCGTCACCTACGCCGGGCAGGGTGAACTGCTCAAGGTCCTCGACGAGCTCGAACCCGGGCTGACCGCCACGGTGCACGCCGAAGACGATGAAGTGGAGGAGGTCCGGGCCCTCCTGCCCGCGCTGACGCGGCTGGCCGGGCGCCTCCTGTGGAACGACTGGCCCACCGGGGTCACGGTGAGCTGGGCCCAGCAGCACGGCGGTCCGTACCCGGCGACCACGGCGCCCACCACCACGTCGGTCGGCACCGCCGCGATCGACCGGTTCCTCCGCCCGGTCGCGTTCCAGGGCTTCCCCGACACGCTGCTGCCCCCGCCGGTGCGCGAAGCGAACCCGTGGGGCGTCCCGCGACGGGTCGACGGGCGCCGCGACTGATCCGGGGGAGTTCAGGGCGCAATCTTCGGCGCGAAGCCGGCGTACAGGTGGTTCACGAGCGTGAGCAGAACCTGTTTGCAGGACTCGCGTTTCCGCGCGTCGCAGTCGACGAGCGGGATGTGACCGGGCAGCGTGAGCGCTTCCCGCACGCCGGCCAGGTCGTGCCGGGTGCCCGGAAAAGTGTTGCGTGCCACGACGAACGGCGTGCCGTGGTGTTCCAGGCGGTCGATGGCGTACCAGGAATCGGTCACGCGTCGCGTGTCGACGAGGACGATCGCGCCGAGGGCGGCGGTGAACAGCTGGTCCCAGAACGACGGGAAGCTTTCCTGGCCCGGCGCGCCGAACAGGTAGAGCACCAGTTCGTCGTTCAGGGTGATCCGTCCGAAGTCGAAGGCGACCGTGGTGGTCCCCTCCGCCGCCACGCCGGTTTCGCCCGCGGGCGTGAAGGTTTCCTCTGTGGACAGTGGGTCGATCTCGCTGACCGAGGACACCATCGTCGTCTTGCCGACGCCGGTCCCGCCGACGATCACGATCTTCGCGGTGTCCGCCGTGCCGGGTGGCAACGGGGGCCGGAGCGCGCCGGTCGCCGTCGAGTCCACTCCCGAGCCTCCTTCGACGCTCAGGAACCGGGGTGACGCGGCGGCGCGGTCAGGTACTCGCCGATCTGCTCGACGAGTTCGTTCATGTTGTGCCCGATGAGCCGGATATCGGTGTCCGCGTCGGCGATCACGGCCAGGTGCGCGCCCTCTCCGGCCTCTACGACGAACAGCAGCCCGCCGTAGAACTCCGTCATGCTCTGCCGCACACCACCCCGTCCGGCGCCGAAATGCACCGACGCCGCCTGGGCCAGGCTCTGCACTCCCGCCGCGATGGCGGCCAGATGAGTGCCCTGGTCTTCGGCGAGATCACTGGTGTGGCACAACTTCAGCCCGTCGCGGGAAAGGACGAGGGCATACCGGGCTCCCTGTGTCTTCCGCAACAGATCTTCGAGCAACCACTCGAGATTCTCGGTCATGTGCCTGGCCAGCCTCGCTTCCATTCTGGGTGAACCCACGGCAGCCGGATGCGTCGCGGGACCACGCCGTCACGGAAGGGTGATACTAGCCGTGATGTCTGCTGACCGTAAGAAGCGATTTCTTCCCTCTATCGGTCAATGTGAGTGGTTTTCCAACTATCCTGGTCGTGCGATTGCGCGGGCGGCGCGGATCACCGGAGTTCGCCACCCGCCAGGCGGACCGCGTGGTCGGCGAGAACCAGCAAGCACATTTCGTTGCTGTCTTCGATGATTTCCATCAGTTTCGCGTCCCGGTAGGCGCGCGCGACGATGTGCTCGTGCGGCGTCCCGGCCTCCGCGAGCAACCGCACCGCCGCCTCGGCACCAGCCGCCGCCCGCCGTGCGCTTTCGTACTTGGCCAGCACGGTCGCGATCACCATCTCCGGCGACCCGCTGTCCCAGCACGCGCTCGCGTACTCGCACAACCTGGTGGCCACGCCTTCGGCGGACACCAGATCCGCGACCTGGCCGGCGACGCGCTGGTGCCGCGACAGCGGCCGGCCGAACCGGTGCCGGGTCACCACTTCGAGACACGCGCGCAGGATCCCCACGCATCCCCACGCCATCGACATGCGGCCGTAGGCCAGGGACGACGACACCAGCAGCGGGATCGTCGCGCCGGCACCGACCATCGCGTCGCCGGGCAACCGCACCGAATCGAGGACGACGGTGGCGTGGCCGGCCGCGCGGCAGCCGGGCGGGTCGGCCACGCGCTCGACCCGCACGCCAGCCGCGTCGGACGGCACCACCACCGCGGCGGCTCCGTCACCGTACTTTCCGCCTATCACCAGCAGGTCCGCGTAATGCGCGGCGGCCACCCACGCCTTTCGCCCGTCCACCACCACCGAATCCCCCTCGGGGCGGATCTGCGTGGTCATCGCGGCCGGATCACTACCGGCCTGCGGCTCGCTGAACCCTGCCGCGGCCAGTTCGCCGCAGGTCAGCCTGCGCAGGTAATGATCTCGCTGCGCCGCGTCGCCGAGCCGCTCGATGGCCCAGGCCGCCATGCCCTGCGACGTCATCACGCTGCGGAGGGAACCGCACAGGCTGCCCGCGTGCGCGGTGAACGCGCCGTTGTCCCTGCTGGTCCAGCCCCGGCCACCGTGGGCGGAGGGGACCTGCGCGCACAGCAGACCGTGCGCGCCGAGCTTGCGGAGCAATTCCAGCGGCAGGACGCCCTCGCGCTCCCAATCGCCGGCCCGGTCACCGACCAGCTTCGTCAGCAGCGCGGCCGCCTCACGCATGGGGCTTCACGCTGTTTCCCCCCGCGTAGTCGTAGAAGCCACGACCGCTCTTGCGGCCGTGGTGCCCGTCGCGGACCTTGGCGAGCAGCAGGTCACACGGCCTGCTTCGCTCGTCGCCGGTGCGTTTGTGCAGTACCCACAAGGAATCCGCGAGGTTGTCGATGCCGATGAGGTCGGCGGTGCGCAACGGGCCGCTCGGATGGCCGAGACAGCCGCACATCAGCGCGTCCACGTCCTCCGCCGACGCGACACCCTCCTGCACGAGCCGGGCCGCGTCGTTGATCATCGGATGCAGGAGCCTGCTGGTGACGAAGCCGGGGGAGTCCCGTACCAGGATCGAAGTGCGGCGCAGCACGCCCAGGAACGCCTTCGCCGCGGACAGCGCCCCCGCGCCGGTCCGGCGGCCGGGGATGACCTCGACCGTGGCGATGAGATACGGCGGGTCCATGAAATGCGCGCCCAGCAGGTCTTCCGGTCGCGGCACGGCGTCGGCCAGTTCGTCCACGGGGACGGACGAGGTATTGGAGATCAAGGGCGTGCCCTCCGGCACGTGCGGCCCCACCTGTGCCAGTACCCCGGCCTTGAGGATGCTGTCTTCGGTGCCGGCCTCGATGACCGCGGCGGGCCGTCGCGCCACGGCTTCCTCGAGGCCGGTGGTCGTGTCGAGCCGTCCGTGCGGGATGTCCTCCGGGCACACGCCCAGCAGCGTGGCCGTCTTCAGGTGACCGGTGACCGCCGCCTCGGCCTGGTCCAGTTTCGGCCGGGTGTGGTCGGCCAGGGTGACGGCGACGCCGTGCGCCAGGGCGAGAGCCGCGATGCCGCAGCCCAGCACGCCGGCACCGATGATGACGAGGTGGTCCGTCTCGTCCGACGCGGCTGTCGTCACTCCGACCTCCCGATCGGATCACCAGAATTCGTTTTCCCATGATCCGCGCGAGGGTTATCGTCTGGATAGCGCCGGATTTCGGCGACATTTCAGCTCCATGCGGATATTCCAGCGTACCTCCTCATCGGCCGCCGTGTCCGGGAAATGCTTTTCCGGTTACTGTGCCGATCGTTACCAACCCGACCACAGCCACGGCGGAAACGGGTCTATACAGCCAGATTGGTTGCGGCCCGTCTCCGCCTACTTTTGGTCGGATCGGTGAAACGACCGCGAATTCACCAGGCCACCGGCAGGGCTTCGACACCGCGGATGAGGACCCCTTCGCGCCATTCGATCTCCTCGGCGGGCACCGCGAGCCGCAGGCGAGGGAATCGGCGCACCAGGGTGCCGATGGTCACCTGGAGTTCCATCCGGGCCAGTTGCGCGCCGATACAGTGGTGCGGTCCGAAACCGAACGTGAGGTGCGGAATGTCGCGGCGGTCGAGGTTCAGCATGTCGGGGTCACCGAACATCCGCGGGTCATGGTTGGCCGCGGCGATGTCCGCGATCACCGTTTCCCCGGCGCGCACGGTGATGTCGCCGAAGCGGACGTCCTCTTTGGCCACCGTGCCGAAGGCCGGGCCCGAGTGCACCGGGACATGTCTGAGCAACTCCTCGATCGCGTGGTTGATCAGGTCCGGGCGGGCGCGGAGTTTGGCCAGCTCGACCGGGTTGGTCAGCAGCGTGTAGGCGAAGTTGGTGACCTGGTTGAGAACCGTCTCGTGCCCCCCGGCCACCAGTGCCACGCCGAGCGAGGCCAGTTCCCGTTCGCTCAGCCGGTCGCCGTTGTCGACGACGGTCGCCAGCGCGCTGAGCAGGTCGCCGCCCGGCTTCTCGCGTCTGGCGGCGACGAGCGAGGAAAGGTAGCCCAGGAAGCGGTTCATGGCCTCCTGCGACTCGTCCTGGGTGTACACGATCGACCTGATCGTTTCGGCCATTTCCCGGAAATCGTCGCGGTCGCCCGGAGGAACGCCGAGCACCTCGCAGATCACCATGACGGGCAACGGTTCCGCCACGAATCGCTTGAGGTCCGCAGGGGCGCCTTGTGCCGTGAGTTCGTCGAGCAGGCCGTTGACGATCTGCTGCAGCTTCGGGCGTAACCGTTCGATCCGGCGCGCGGTGAATGCCTTGGCCACGAAGCGGCGCACCCGCGTGTGCTCCGGCGGGTCCATGGTCAGCACCGAACCCGCCGGCGGGAGTCCCGGCACCATCCGGGGCGCGTTCGCGCCGGCATCGGCCGTCGCCGAACGGCTGAACCGGGGGTCCGACTGCGCCAGCCGGACCGCGGAATACCGCAATGCCAGCCACGCTTCGCCCCCGTAGGGCATCCGCACCCGGGCCACCGGCGCGGCCTCCCGGGCCGTGCGGTACCACGGGTCCAGGCACAGCCGGCTGGTGTCGCCGACCGGATACTCCGGCACTGCCTCGTTCGCGCTCATGGGTTTCCTCTTCGACGCTCATGCCCGGCATTCGATCTCCTCGGCCGTCATGATCGGACAGCGCGGCTATCGTTCCGATAGCGTTCCGCGTGCCACGGTGAACATCGAGAAAGAGAAGAACCGCGCTTTCACCGGGCCGGCCCGAGCCGCGCGCTCAGACTCAGGATGAGTCGCTGCGCGTCGCGGAGTTCCTGCCCCGGTTCCGTGCCGAGCTGTTCGATCAGGAGGGACCTGGCACGAAGGAAGACGGCCAGCGCGTCGGATTGGCGGCCGGCGCGATGCAGGGCGATCATCAGTTTCGCGGTCAGGGACTCGCGCAGCGGATGTTCCCGTACCAGGCGGGAAAGTTCGGGAACCAGCTGAGCGTGACGGCCGAGCCGCATGTCGAGGTCGATCCGCCATTCCAGCGTCTGCAGGCGAAGCTCCTGCAGGGGTGGCACTTCCATGTCCCGCAGCGTGGGCGACGGGACGTCCAGCAGGGGAGCGTTGCGCCACAACGCCAGCGCTGAGGACAGCGCGGCGGAAGCTTCGGCGTGCCTGTCCTCGGCGGCGAGTTCCGCGGCACTCTTGCGAAGCTCGAAGAAGCTGGCCAGATCGTTCTCGCCGGGACCGAGGTCGATGATGTACCCCGGGGCCTTGGTGACGATCCGGCCCGCCGCACACGGGCCGAGCGTGCGGCGCAGGCGCATGATGTAGGTCCGTACCGTGGCCACCGAACTCGGCGGAAGGTCTTCGCCCCACAGGAAGTAGGCGATCCGGTCGATCGAGACCACCCGGTTGCTGTTGAGCAGCAATCCCGCCAGGATGACCCGCTGCTGGGTGGCCGGGATCGGTATCTCGGCGTCGCCGACCACGGCCTGGACCGGGCCGAGTATTCCAAAGTGGACCGGTGTTCCGCGCGGATCGTCGTTCCGTGTTGGACGCATTCTGCTGCCTCAGTGCGATCGTTATTTTTTCACTCGTGAAGTCGTTTGTGACGGCTCCAGTCCCGCACCGGGCGGCCGTGTCTTCCTCGTGCTTTCCGGGCAATGATAACCGTGCCCGTCCGGGCCGATACCGGCGTTTCACAAATCGGCCACCACAATCGACCGTTCAGCTCAGTCGGGCCTCGGCCCACCGGGAGGATTCTCGCTCTCAGCGACGCCGTGGCCGGGGTTTTCACCCGCGATTACAGCGCGGTTCGGCCGGGAGGGTCCGAGTGTGACGGTGAATGTGGTCAGACGTCTGAGGGATGCGCTGGCGAAGCCGGCCACCGCGCACCCCGCCAACACGGCGGCGCTGATCATGACAGCGCCGACGGGCCCCAGGGCGTGGGCCAGGGAGCCGAGCGCGTTGTTGGTCAACAGCAACGCGCAACTCTGTACCACGGTCAGCAAGGCCTGGATGCGCGCGAGGTAGGCCTCCGGCGCGGCGCTGAGCAGAATCGGGCTGAGGTGGCTGGCGAAGACACCGGTCCCCACGCCCGCCACGAACGCACCGGCGAGCGCGAAGCCGACGGGCTTGGCCAGCGCGACGGTGACCTGCCCCGTCCCGACGACGAGCAGCGCACCCACGGCCATCAGGCCGGGACGGGAACCGGCGCCCCGTGTGCTGACCACGAGCGTCGACACGATGGTCCCGGCGCTCTGCGCGCCGAGCAGGAGACCGGCCAGGCCGGCACCCCAGGCACGGTCGCGCGCGAGCAACGGGACGAGGATGCTGCCGAACGGCAGAATCAGGCCGGCCGCCGCTGCGACGAGGAGAAGCGCGGTCCCCAAGCCAGCGGTCCTGAACGCCAGCCGCACCCCGTCCGCCGCTTCGAGCAGTACGTTCTTGCGCTGCCCCGGCAGGGCCGCCGCACCTCGCGTGCGGATCCGGACCAGGACGACGAGGACCACCGCGAACGTCAGCGCGTCGGCCCACGCGGTCCCGGACAGCCCGGCGTAAGCGACCAGGACGCCGCCGAGCGGACCGCCCGCGATGGCCACGACCTGGCTTCCGCTCTGGCGTAACGCCAATGCCCGGACGAGCTGATCACCGGCCACCAGGCGTCGCGGCATCGAACCCGAGGAGGGAAGGTAGAAGGCGTCGGTCGCCCCGTTGACGAACGCCACGGCCGGCAGCAGGAGCGCGGGCGTGCCGATCCAACTCGACGAGACCGCGAGCGCGACAGCCACGACCAGCATGATCGCGTCACAGGTGATCATCACGCGGCGGGCCCCCAGGCGGTCACCCACTGCTCCGCCCACCAGCAACAGGAGCACCCGGGGCAGGTCGCCGCGGTCAGGACCAGACCGGCCACCACGCCCCCGTACGCCGACGCGGCCCACCCGATCCCGAAGTTCAAGACGACATCCCCGAGTTGCGAAGCCAGGGCGCCGCCCACCCACACCTTGAACGTGCGGGGCAGTCGATCCACGCGCATACTGTGCCGTTCCCCCCACCGGTCGGTTCGGCGCGAGTATGGCAACGGCCTACGACAAAACGACGGACAACGCAGGTCAGGCCGGAGTTCGAGGACGGAAGGCCGTTACGAGTATTGGCAACGCGGCCAGCAAGGCGATTCCCCGTAACAGTCCGGCGATGGGGTAAGGCGCGCGCAACCCGAACAGGTGGGCGGTGAATCCACCGGCCAGCGCTCCGAGGGGGATCAGTCCCCAGCCGACCATGCGGTAGACGCTGTTGACCCGGCCGAGCAGTTCGGCGGGGACGAGATGTTGCCGGAGGCTCACCGTGACGATATTCCAAAGGGTGGTGACAAAACCGTTCGCGGCCAGGAGTCCGGCGAGCACGATCGCGTCGGGACTGAACCCGATCGCGATGAAGACGACCACGTTCGCGGCGAGCGAGGCGAACAGCGCTGTTCGTGCGCCGATCTTGCCGACGAGACGTGCGTTGACGATGCCGCCGAGAAGGCTGCCGACGGCCGCTCCGGTGAGGAGCAGGCCATAACCGCTCGCCGTGAGGTGCAGCGTTTGGGTCGCCAGCAGGACCAGCGTCGTATTGCCGAACTGGTTGCAGAAGGTGTTGACGCCCAGCAGGACGGCGAGAGTGCGCAGCAGTCGTTGACGGGCCAGCCAGCGCAGGCCGTCCAGGACCGCTCGGCGGATCGGCTGCCGATCGACCGGTCCGGGTCGACGGCGCGGCAGCGTCGCCAGCAGGGCCGCGGAGAGCGCGAAGGAGCCCGTGTCGATTCCCAACGGCAGCGCGGCCGCGACCGCGAAGAGCAGGCTCCCCAGGGGCGGCCCCACGAATTGCCCGCCGACGGTGCTGATCGCCTGCTGATAGCCGTTCGCCTTGTGCAGCAAGGGTTTCGCGACGATATCGGGCAGAATCGCCTGTGCCGCGTTGCCGAACACGACCTCGCAGGCGCCCAGTCCGAAACCCATGATCGCCAGGAGCGCCACACTCGTCCTGCCGAACCCGGCCAAGACCGCGACCACACCGACGATCGCGGCCTGAGTCGCCTGGGCACGCCACATGAGGCTTGCGCGATCGTGCCGGTCGACGACCGCGCCGGCGGGAAGCGACAAGAGGAGCCATGGCAGATAGGTCGCGGCGGCGGTGATCGAGACCAGCCTGGGGTCGCGGGTGACCGTGACGGCCAAGAGCGGAACGGCGGCGGCGAACGCGCCGTCGCCGACGGCGTCGACTCCAGCGGCACACCACACCCGCCAGTAGGCCGCGGGCAAGCCGGTTCCGGGGTCGGTCGTGGCCATGAGGGGATGGTCCAGTGTCCTCGCGCCGTGCCGGAATCATTTAGCGCTCCGCTCCATACTCGAGGTCGTGGCTTTGACGGTCGAACTCGATGTGACGGAGCTGGCGGCGACCCGTTTCGCGATCTCACCGCTGTCCGAGACGGTTTCCGCCCTGCAACAGCTGACGGGTCACCCGCGCCAGTCGGTCAACCTGAGATGGTTGCGATGGGCGGAAGACGAGCTCGGCAGGAATCCGCTGGACATCCCGCACACCCGGGCACTGATCGCCGGCGACCGCCCGAGCTGGCCGTCGTTCCTCATTCCCGCTCCGCTCGGCGCCGGCCCGTCCCTGGAAGACGACCTGACGGCGTTGCGGCGCACGACTGCTCGTCAGGTGCGGGTCAGCCTGCGGCGCGTGTTCGGCGACCGGCTTCCGGGCACGGTCGCCATGCTTGCCGCCCGCCCGGCGGCGGGGCTACGGGCGCTCGCGGCGGAACTGCGTGCGACGTACGACCGGCTCATCGCGCCGCACTGGCCGCGAATCCGGGCCGTCCTCGACGCGGACGTCGCCTACCGTGCGCGCCAACTGGCCACCGGCGGAACCGGGAAGTTGTTCTCCGGCCTGCATCCGGACCTGCGCTGGAGCGACGGACGCCTGACGCTCGAGGGAACTCGCCCGCACATCGACCGCGTCGTCAACCTCGGCCCCGGCGGGCTGGTTCTCATCCCGGTCGTACTCGGCCCGCCCCACGTGATGATAAAAAGGAATACCACGACGCAAACCACGGTACGGTACCCGGCACGGGGTGTCGGTACATTGTGGACAGCCGGAACGCGGCGCCCACCCGAGAGCGTGACCCGGTTACTGGGCCGGCCTCGAGCCGAACTGCTCGAGGCACTGCGCTCACCCGCGACGACCACCAATTTGGCCCGCGCGCTCGGCGTCACCCCCAGCGCCGTCTCGCAGCACCTCCGTGTGCTTCGCGAGAGCGGGCTCGTCGTAGGTGAGCGGTCCGGCCGGGCCGTGCTGTATACGACTACCGATCTCGGAAATGCCTTGTGCGAGGCGGGAATGGCCTAGGCCGGATGTTTCGCGGGGCTGATGTGCTGGCCTGATCGGCTTCGGATTGGCTTTTCGATCGTATTTGTGGCAACCCGTTGCGGTCGGTGAACCGTAGCTGCGCGCCGGGGTGCGGGCGTTCGGCACGCACGATGACGCGCATCCCGGGCGGCCAGGCGGCGAGGTCGATCAACCCGGTCAGCACGGTCTCGACATCGCCGTGTCCCTTCGCGGTCGGATCCCACCAAGCCGACACCAGTGCTGCCTGGGCGCGGCATGAACGCCGCCTGCGCCTCGCGTGCTTCCGCGTTCGCCCGATCGCACTCTGACTCGATCCGGTAGGTCCGCCGAGTGGGCACGACGGCTGCGGCCGCGAATCCGGTTCGGCGCCGGCGAAGTGCCGCACGTGTGCGCTGTCTTGTTTCGGCCAGAAACGCCTCAACGACTTCCTGAAGCCGAGGGTGTGGTGTCATCCTCGGAAAGGTGATCAGGCTGCTGCCGCTCGTGCTGATCGTCCTGGCACCGTTGCCCGTCCCTTCTGCGGCGGCCTCGACGACCGTCTGTGCCCTGTCCTGCGACACCCTCGATCCGTCGAAGGCACAGCAGGAGACGTTTCCCCTGCCGGACAAGGACATCAACGGCCGCAAACTGGTCCTGCACGAATCCGATGTGGACGGAATGGTCTGGGCCAGCATCGACCAGGGCACCACCGGTGACTCGGTGTGGCTGGACCGTTCCTGGGACGGTGGCGCGACCTGGGAAGGCTTGCTGGGCAAGGCAAGTATCCCGAGCACGTGGACCGGTACGCGGACCCTGATGTACAACGTCCACGACCCGGTCGGGCACCGGCGTGGTGTGGTGCGCGCGTGCGGCGACGCGAACGCGGTGGCTTGCACCGACTGGCTGCGACCGGAGGTCTGCGACAAGGTCTGCGACAACATGGATCCGTCGCTTGCGGTCGGTGACGTGCAGCCCGTCGCCCCGGGGTCGCTCTACGGCCGCACGATCCGGTTGCACACCGACGCCAACGGCATGGCGTGGGCGACGATCGAGAACAGCGGTGCCGGTGACGAGGTATGGCTGGACCGGTCGTGGAACGAGGGCGCGAGCTGGCCGGATGGGGCGTCGCTGGGGCGTACGTCCTCAACTCGGACGACGATGTTCGCGACACGGGATCCACGCGCCAAGCTGTACGGGGCCGCGGTACGCGCGTGTGGCCGGGAGGCCAGTCACCAGAACGGAAGCTGCACGGCGTGGGCACGACCCGCGCCGACTCGGTCCGGTGCCGCCGCCGATGCGCTGATGTACTCGTATGACACATACCAGGCTTGGTGGCCGAGCAGTTGGTGGAATTCGGCGGCGGCGCTGACCGCGTTGATCGACTATGCGCGGGACACCCAGAACCATGACTACGACTGGGTGATCGGGCGTACCTTCGAGCTGAACAAGGGAACCTTCGCGGCCGGTGTGCGTTCGAGCGACCCGGTCGAAGGCGACTTCATCAGTCGCGCGATTGATGACTCCGCCTGGTGGGGGCTGGCGTGGATCGCGGCGTATGAGTACACCCACGACAACCTGTACCTCACCGAGGCGACCAAGATCGCCGACTATATCAGCGGATTCTGGGACACGGACACCTGCGGCGGCGGAGTCTGGTGGAACCGCGAACGCACGTACAAGAACGCGGTGACCAACGGAGCGTACCTGCGGCTGACGGCCGCGCTCCACATCAACACCGAGGGCGACACGCTCTGGGGTGAGCGTGCGGTCACCGTCGGCAACTGGTACCTGAGCAGTGGTCTGATCAATTCCGCGAACCAGGTCAACGACGGGCTCACCGGCGACTGCCGCAATAACGGCCAGACCGTCTGGACCTACAACCAGGGCTTGGCGATCGGTGCCTTCACCGAACTGTGGCGCGCCACCGCCGACCAGCGCTGGATGAACACCGCCACACGGCTTGCCGATGCCGTCGGTCAAGGCGTGCTCACCGAAGCGTGCGAGCCGGACTGCGACGACAATCAAAAGCAGTTCAAGGGCATCCTCGTCCGGTATCTGTCCGAGGTCGGCTACCAGCCGTACCTCCGGACACAGGCGGATTCGTTGTGGACCACCGATCGCGACTCGCTCAACCACCTCGGCCTGCGCTGGGCCGGAGGCAATCCGAACCCGTTCGACTGGCGCACTCAAGCCAGCGCGTTGGAAGCTCTCACCGCGATCGGCAGTGCGGATCGTGCTCGCGTCGACGGCGGCGTGGCGGCACAGTAGCCGTCCTCGAGCATCGGCCGTTCCCAATCCCAGCTGACATGCTCGGCGATGCCGGTCACCAGCCGCTCATGGCGCCACCGATCCGATCAAGGCGTTCACGGAGGCATCGAGGTCTTCGGCGATTTCGCGCTCTTGCCCGCGGGTGAAGACGACGCGTCCGTCGATGACGGTTCGCCGTACATCGCAGGCGCCCGCGGCGAAAACCGCCGTGGCCGCACCCGCTCCGGTCCCGGCGGTGTGCCGCGACATGGTGTGCAGAGTGACCAGGTCGGCCCGCATCCCAACCCGAATCGCGCCGACATCGGGATATCCCATGCCCGCGACTGGTCCGGTCGTGCGTTGCCCGCAGGGACGTATCCGGCCGTTTTCACTCTTTCCGGTGGTCTCTTCTTTACCTGACTCTACGGCGTTCAAGAGTTCGATAAAATAGGGGCATGAGCGCCCCGACCGTCCCCGCCCTGCCCGACCTCCCGGACCTGCCGGAGTTCCCCGGCATTCCGCCCAGCCCGCCGGGGATGCCGCGTCGGATGCGGCAGGTGCAGGGGTTGGTGAACCGGTTGCAGGCTCATTATTTCGAGGTGCTGGTCTGTTTCACGCGTGCGGCGGAGGAGCCGGCGACGGTGCCGCAGGAGCTGGCACTCGCCCTGGCGATCGGCAAGCGCGCGGCGCACCAGCAGGTCGAGCCCGCCCAGGCGTTGACCACGCGGCTGCCGCGCACGCTGGAGGCGATGCGGCGCGGTGAGATCGACGGGTACAAGGCGGTGAAAATCCACGAACCCACCGCGCTCCTGTCCGATGCGGAGGCCCGCCAGGTCGATGCGGTGATGTCCACCCGCCTGGCGGGAAAGGATCCGGGTGGCCTGCGCCGGTCGGCGAACCGGGCGGTGGCCCGGATCGATCCGGAGGGCTTCGCCGGGCGTTGTCGTGCGCGTCGTGTGCGGCGGAAGGTGGAGTTGTTTCCCCTGGACGAGGGGATGGTTCAGCTCTCCGGTGATCTCCCGGTGGAGGTCCTGTTCAGCGCCGAACGGAGTAACACTCTTCGACCCCAACTCGATGAAAATCGAGCGCCACACCTGGCGAGGGACGAAGATCCCCACTCCGTGGACCCACGCACTCCGAAACACCGCCGCCTGACCGACTCGTGGAGAGCCGGATGCCGGGAAACCGGCACGTCCGGTTCGGCGGAGCGGCACGGGGAAACGACCCGGCGAAACCCGGGAACCGCGCCCCGTGTCGACTCCAACGGCCGGCTGGGGTGGGGTTTCTATCTCGACAAGAAGACGGGCCGGTTGGCCGTGATCACCCCCACCGGTGACCATCACACCAGCGACCCACAGCCGCTCCACGAACCCCGAACGCCCGACACCGACACCGACACCGACACCGACACCGATGAGTCTGCAACAGAAAAATCCACGGTGGACGAACCTACGCCAGGCAACCTCGTGGTGGAGCAGACCGTTACCAGTGAACGCGATACAGGCACCACGCCACGACCGTCGGAACCTCGATCCGGCCCGAGCGATCTCCCACCCTTCCAGGGCATGCCCGCTGGAAGGGTGTTCGGTGCTTGTAATCGACCTTGGTTGTGGCACGTGGTGGTGTGGCGTATGCGGAGTGGGTGATCCTGGCGGTCAGCCCGCCGCCTTGGTGAGATACTCGGCGATGCGGCGGCTCACGGCGGGGAAATGCGTGTCGAGATAGAAATGTCCACCGGGGTAGATGTGGCGGGTGAACGAACCCGTGGTGTGCGCGCCCCACTGATCGGCCTTGTCGGGGGTGACCATCGTGTCTTCGTCCCCGATCAGAGCCATGATGTCGCAGCTCACGTCGGGGCCGGGCACATAGGTGTAGGTGTTCACGGCGCGGTAGTCGTTCCGGATCACGGGCAGGACCATCTCCACCATGTCCGGCGTCTCCCAGATCCGCGAATCGGTGCCGCTGAGCCGCTTCACGTCCGCGATCAGGTCGGCATCAGGCAGGAGGTGGGTAGATCGTCTATTGTGGACACTTGGCGCCGAGCGTCCGGAGACGAAGAGAGCGGCTGGCCTGGGACCTCTCTTCTCCAGCAGGCGAGCGACTTCGAAGGCGACGAGGGCGCCCATGCTGTGCCCGAAGAGCGCGGTGGGCCGCCCGTCCTCGTCGTCGAGCAGGCCCGCCACCGTGGTGGCCAGTTCGACGATGTTGTCCACGAGCGGTTCCCGGTGTCTGTCCTGACGGCCGGGGTACTGCACGGCGATCACGTCCACGTCCGGGGCCAGCGCGGTGACCATCGGCAGGAAGTAACTCGCGGAGCCACCCGCGTGCGGGAAGCAGACGAGCCGGACTCCGGCCGTGGGGGCGGGCCGGAATTGTCTGAGCCACAGTTTCCGGTTGGTCATGATCCGCTGTTCCCCCATGCTGTCGCCGTAAAGGTGTGGTCTGTACCGACGGTACAGAAAGGAAGATCGTCACCACAATGTCCGTCCGGGCGCCGGGTGATTCAGGCGTCTTTTTTCGCGCTTGTGTCCCCGAAACGCGGCTAGAAGACCGGAAGGCGTTGCCCGGCTCCGGTTTCGGCCGCCCGGCGGTGAACCGCGTGGAACAGCGCGACGTCGAGTACGCCCAGCCCGAACGGGTTGACGATGACGTACCCGTCGTCCGGCCTGGCCGGCACGCTCCCGGTGGTGAGCAGTTCCCCGAGGGTGGCGGTGATGGCGGGCCGCCCGGCCGACGGTGTGGTGGCGATGCGGCCCTCGTTGATCAAGCGGCCGAGCGGGCGGCGCGGATTCTCCGCGATCAGCGCGATGTCGTCGACGTACAGGGCGGCGGCGCCCAGGAGCGCGTCATCGGTCAGATCCGCCAGCGACACGTGGACCAGCACCGATCCCGGGGTGACCCACTCGGGTTCGACATAGCCTTCGGAGACCGTGGTCAGGAACAGCACGACCTCGGCCCCGTTCATGGCCTCGGCCGCGGTCCCGGCGACGGTGAACCCGACGCCGGGATAGCGGGCGGCCGAATCGGCGGCCAGGGCCTCCGCCGACGCCGTGCGGGTGTCGTGCAGTGCGACGGACCGGATCCCACCGTGGCGGGACAGCAGCAAGGCCAGGTGCACCCGCGCCTGGGTGCCGCAGCCGACGACCGCGAGCGACGCCGGGTCGCCGTATCCCGTGGCCTCCAGGGCGACGGCGGTCACCGACGCGGTGCGCACCGCGCTGAGCAGGCCCACCTCCATGACGGCGACCACCCGCGCCGTCTCCCGGTCGAAGCACAGCCCCAGTCCGCCGGCGCGTTCCATGCCGAGCGCGGGATTCGACACGCTGGCATTGATGATCTTCATGCCGTAACTCCCGGCCACCGCGCCCGGCATCCCGATCGAGCGCGTGTAGGCGCCGCGACTGTTGTGCCAGGACAGGTACGCCTCGCTCGGCAGGACCGTCTCACCCGCGTGGTGCCGTATCAGCGCGTCCCGGACCGTGGCCACGACGTCGATGCCTTCCAGGCACCGCACGACGTCCGGGCGCCCCAGATACAGCAGGTTCTCCGGCCGCGGTTCGGCCAGGGCGCCGGTCAACCATGTGTTCGCCACGCGACGAGCATGGCAGGGCGACGTCGCATTGTCGGTTACACTGAGTAACGAAACGGTGGTCGTGGTCCGGAACGACTGCCGAGCCGCACCGCTACCTCCGTGAGGACCGGGCGAGGAAGCCGGTCGGACATTGGCTACCGTTGACAGGCACAGTCAGCATGAACCATGAGGAGCCACCACCGTGTTGCGCACGCGCGAGGCCGGATCACTCCGTGCCGAGGACACCGGACGGTCCGTCACCCTGACCGGGTGGGTTGCCCGTCGGCGCGATCACGGCGGTGTCATCTTCATCGACGTGCGAGACGCCAGCGGCGTCGCCCAGGTCGTGTTCCGTGAGGGTGAGATGGCCGAGCGCGCCCACAAGCTGCGCTCGGAGTTCGTGGTCAAGGTCGTCGGCGAGGTCACCAAGCGGCCCGACGGCAGTGAGAACCCGGACCTGCCCACCGGCGCGGTCGAGGTCTACGCGACCGACCTCGAAGTGCTCAACGAGTCGGCTCCGCTGCCCTTCCAGATCGACGATCACATCGAGACCGGCGAGGACGCCCGTTTGCGTTACCGGTACCTCGACCTGCGTCGTACCGGTCCGGCGCACAACCTGCGGCTGCGCAGCGAGGTCAACCGTCTCGCGCGTGAGGTGCTGCACTCCGAGCGCTTCGTCGAGATCGAGACCCCGACCCTGACCCGCTCCACCCCCGAGGGTGCCCGCGAGTTCCTGGTGCCCGCCCGGCTGCGCCCTGGTTCCTGGTACGCGCTGCCGCAGTCGCCGCAGCTGTTCAAGCAGCTGCTCATGGTCGGGGGCCTCGAGCGCTACTACCAGATCGCCCGCTGTTACCGGGACGAGGACTTCCGCGCCGACCGGCAGCCGGAGTTCACTCAGCTCGACATCGAGATGAGCTTCGTCGAGCAGGACGACATCATCGAACTCGGCGAGAAGATCCTCACCGCGATCTGGAAGGGCACCATCGGCTACGAGATCCCCCGGCCGTTCCCCCGGATCACCTATGCCGAGGCGATGGCGAAGTACGGCTCGGACAAGCCGGACCTCCGCTTCGACCTCCAGCTGACCGAACTGACCGAGTACTTCAAGGACACGTCGTTCCGCGTGTTCCAGGCGCCCTACGTCGGCGCGGTCGTCATGCCCGGCGGCGCCTCGCAGTCGCGCCGCACGTTCGACGCGTGGCAGGAGTGGGCGAAGCAGCGCGGCTCGAAGGGCCTCGCCTACGTCGTGATCGGCGAGGACGGCACCCTGGGCGGACCGGTCGCCAAGAACCTGTCCGACGTCGAGCGCGAAGGCCTCGCCAAGGCCGTCGGTGCCGGCCCGGGCGACTGCGTCTTCTTCGGCGCCGGCGATCCGGACGACGCGCGCACGCTGCTGGGCGCCGCGCGTCTCGAGATCGCCCGCCGGACCGGCCTGATCGACGAGAGCGCGTGGTCGTTCGTGTGGGTCGTCGACTTCCCGATGTTCGAGTCCACGGCCAAGCTCGGCACCGATGACGTCGCGGTCGGCGGCGGGCGCTGGACCGCCCTGCACCACGCGTTCACCTCACCGACCCCGGAGTGGATCGACCGCTTCGAGGACGACCCCGGCAACGCGCTCGCCTACGCCTACGACATCGTCTGCAACGGTGCGGAGATCGGCGGTGGCTCCATCCGTATCCACCGCGCCGACGTGCAGCAGCGGGCCTTCAACGTCATGGGGATCGGCCCGGAGGAAGCACAAGAGCGCTTCGGCTTCCTGCTTGACGCGTTCAAGTACGGGGCCCCGCCGCACGGCGGCATCGCGTTCGGCTGGGACCGCGTGGTCATGCAGCTCGTGGGCACCGAGTCGATCCGCGAGGTCGTGGCGTTCCCGAAGAGCGGCGGCGGCTACGACCCGTTGACGGCGGCGCCCACCCCGATCTCGGCTGCCCAGCGCAAGGAAGCCGGAGTGGACGCCACTCCCAAGCCGTCCGGCGATTGACGGTCTAGGCGGCTGGTGTTTTCCAAGGCGCGCGATCGGATTTGCGGAGACGGGCCGTGGCTCACGAGCCACCATCACCTTCGCAGGCAGGCGGCCCGCCTCCGGAAATCCGAGGCCTTCGGCACTCGCGCACTTCCTCGCCTCGTGCGCCAACACGGACTTATGAGACACGCGCTAGCCGGTGACGACGCTCCGGCCGGTGTGCCAGGACGGGCGGGTGTTGACCGTCTCCGCGTCCTGGGTGCTGGTCCGGCGGTAGGAGGCGCCGATCTCGGCCAGTTCGTCGGCGGAGAGCACGTCCTCGATGCGGCTGAAACCGTTCGGCGCGCGCTCGGCGACGGTGCGCAGCACGCGATCCGGGCCGAGGCCGCGGTTGGCCAGCAGGATCGCGTTGGCCGGCTCGCGTCGCTCCGCCTCGTACCGGCCGAGCCCGGCGACCGGGTCGGGCGTGGTGGCCAGGTAGTGCGCCAGGACGCGCGCGTCGATGATGGCCTGGGACCCGCCGTTGGAGCCGACGGGATACATCGGGTGCGCGGCGTCGCCGACCAGGGTGACCCGGCCGGAACCCCATGAGGACAACGGATCCCGGTCGACCATCGGGTATTCGAGGATTTCCTCGGTACGCCTGAGCAGGGCGGGCACGTCGAGCCAGTCGAACCGCCAGTCCGCGAAGTGCGGGAGGACGTCTTCGAGCCGGCCGCGCAGGGTCCAGTCCGGCACGAGGCCCCCGTCCGGCATCCGTACCTCGGCGCACCAGTTGACCGTGGTGCGACCGTCGACCGTGGGCGTGATCGGGTAGGCGACGAACTTGGCCGCCGCGTTGGTGCCCGCGATGATCATGGTGCGGCCGGTGAGAAACGGCTCGGCTTCCACCGTGCCGCGCCACATCCGGATTCCCCGGCTCGTCAGCGGTCCCTCGTCGGGATGCAGCCAGGCCCGGACCGCGGAGTGCAACCCGTCCGCGCCGGCCACCACGTCGGCAGTGGTCTCGACCACCTTGCCGGCGCGGTCGCGCAGGCGCACCGACAACCCGTCCGGTGTCTCGGTGCAGCTTTCGAACGCGACGCCGGTGGTGACCGCTTCCGGGCCGAGCCGCTCGCGTACCGCGCGCAGCAGCAGCATTTGCAACGCGCCGCGGTGGATGGAGTATTGCGGCCAAAGGTATCCGGCCGCGGTGCCCCGTGGTTCGGCCCAGATCCGGTTGCCGAATCGGTCGAAGTGCACCATTTCGGCTGTCGGCACGCCGAGTTCGGCCAAATCGTCACCGAAACCGAGTTCGGTCAGCTCACGCACCGCCTGGGGCTGCAGGTTGATTCCCACCCCGGCCGCGGTCAGCGTGCGTGCCTTGTCCACGACACGGCAGGGGAGTCCGGCGGCGTGCAGGCTGAGCGCGGTGGTCAGGCCCGCGAGCCCGCCGCCGACGACCAATGTTTCCGTCACGCCAGGGCCTCCGCCCGGCGGGCGCACAGCGAAGCGCGAAAACGGCATGAAGACACGAAGCAATGCGATGGCAAGGGGGCTCCACTTTAACGACGAGAATACGGTCACGGGTCACGCGAAACGTCGTCGGCGTCGGCAACGCTCTACCCGCCGCGATTGTGCCAGCGCGTTACCGCATCGTCGTTGAAATCCGGGTTTTTTGGGCTGAACGGGCCAACGATTTGGTACGGCCCGCGCAAAAAAGGGATCCTTCGGCCCAGGGCGTGGACAGCGACACCCGTACGGTCGTGGCCGGTCGAGCCCGGCGGGAAACCGGGCCTATTCGGTGTCGAAAGCGAACTGGTCGGTCCCCAGCACCGTGAGCAGAGCGAGTTTCTCGTGGCTTTCAGTGCCTGGGGTGGCGGTGAAGACGAGCAGCGACTGCCCCTGGTCCGGCTCGAGCAGGAGCTGGCAGTAAAGGTCCAGCCGGCCGAGCTGGGGATGGATGAACCGTTTGGTGTCACTCCAGCGGAGGCCCACCTCGTGGCGCTGCCACAGTTCGGCGAACTCGGCGCTGGTGCGCTGCAGGAGGTCGGCGAGGTCGGCCGCCGGGGAGCCGGGTCCGTTCCGGGTGACTGCGCTGCGAAGGAGCGCGACGTTGATCCGGCTGTTCTCACCGTGATCCTCGGGGTCGTAGCGCTCTCGCTCGACCGGATCGGTGAACCAGCGGTACGGCGCGTAGCGCGCATTGCCGGCGTACTGCGTCTGGTCGCCGAGCAGCGCCACTGCGGAAGGGGTCTGCAGCAAGGTCTCGCCCAGTGGGCCCATGACCTGTGCGGTGGTGCCGGTCAGGCCGTCCATCACGCGCATCAGCCCTGGACTCACGTGCTGGGCCCGCAGGTCACGGTGGGCGGTGCGGTAGCCGGCGAGCAGGAATACGTGGTCGCGTTCGTCCGGGGTCAACCTGAGGCCACGGGCGATGGCCGCGACCATGTGTTCCGACGGTTGCGGACCGTCGCCGCGTTCGAGCCGGGCGAAGTAGTCGGCGGACATACCGCACAGCTCCGCCACCTCCTCGCGACGCAGCCCCGGGGCACGCCGTCGTTGCCCTCTGCGCAGTCCGACATCCTCCGGTTGCAGCGCCGCGCGCCGGGCGCGCAGGAAAGCGCCGAGGGATGAGCGGTCGAACGTACGGTTCATGGTTCCTATCGTCGACCCTCCGGCGTGGCTGAGCCACGACCTGCCAGTCAGTGGTTGCGCGTGTCCTTCCCCCGCCCGTGGCGCGGCACGTTGACTGTCGGGGCGATCACCGATCGCCCCGAACCGAAGACAACGGAGCCGAACCCATGACCAAGTGGACAGCGAACGACCTTCCGGACCTGACCGGCCGGACGGTGGTGATCACCGGCGCGGGCCGTGGCCTCGGCCTGATCACGGCGCGTGAGCTCGCTCGCGCGGGAGCCCACGTCGTGATGGGTGTCCGCGACACCGGCAAGGCTCAGCGCGCCGTCACCGGCGTGCCCGGCACCTTCGACATCCGGCCGCTCGACGTGGCGGATCTGACCTCGGTGCGAGCCTTCGCGGGCTCCTGGTCGGGAGACCTCCACATTCTGATCAACAACGCCGGTGTGATGGACATCCCCGCCGAGCGCACCGCGGACGGCCTCGATCTGCAGACGACCACCAACCACACCGGTCCGTTCGTGCTGACCAACCTCCTGCTCGAGCACATCACCGATCGGGTCGTGCACGCGACCAGCCAACTGCACCGGCAGGGCAAGATCGACCTGAGCGATCTGGACTGGCGCACGCGCAAGTACGACGGGATGCGGGCCTACGAGGCGTCGAAGCTCGCCGGCGTGCTGTTCTCTCTCGAACTTCAGCGCAGGCTGAGCGCATCCGGCAGCCGGGTCCGCTCGGTGCTCGCCAGCCCGGGTATCGCCCGCACCGCCCTGGCCGCCCATTCGCGGTCGAACTTCATCAACCGCTTTACCTTCCTCACCAACGATCCGGAGCGTGGAGCGCTTTCGGTGCTCTACGCCGCCACCCAGGACGTTCCCGGCAACTCCTACGTCGGGCCGGACGGCTTCGGCGGGCTCCGGGGCTACCCGGCCGTTCGCCGGCAGGGCAAGGCCGGTCTCGATCCGGTCATGGCCGCGCGGGTGTGGGAGGCGACCGCCGACCTCGCCGGGGCGCCTGCCCGATGAGGCCGGCGGCCCGGGTGGAGGTTTTCAGCGATGCCCGTCCCACAACGTTCGCTGGTCGGGGTCCGGGTCGGTGAGGATTTCCGGGGTGGTGTCGAAACGCATGGTGGTCCGGTGGGCGGTGTCATACGCCGGCCAGCCGGGATTTCCGTTGGTGGCGAAGGAAACCCAGGCGGCGTGCATGGCGTCGGCGAGCGGTTGCGGCGGTTCGGCGCCGAGTTGCGGGGCGAACGCCGGATCGTCGAGTTTGTCGAAGACGAAGGGGATCTCGATGGTGTGACCGGCGCCGAGGCGCCCCTCGAAGGTGGGCGGCTGCCAGGCGAATTCGTAGAGATAGCTGGAGCCTGGACGGCCCTCACGCGCTTCGGCGAGGCGGATGGCCGGAAGCCGGTAAAACCAGTCGGTGGCCAGAGCCGCCATCAGATCACCGGGGGACGCGTCCGGGTATTTGGCGCGGTAGGTGGCGACGGCCTTGTCCGCGTCGAGGCCGTACCCGGCCGCCGTGGCGCGCACGGCCGGATCGCCGATGTGGTCGATGACGCCGGCCGGCACCAGGAAGAACCGGAACTCGTCGCTGTTGTTGCCGACCAGGACGTCGACGCCCGCGCTGGAGCCTGCCGCGATCGCCTCGATCGGGGTGGTCGGCAGGAAGTCGCCGTCCACCACGGGTTCGAGGGGCATGAGGTTGTACGCGATTTCGCCCCACCGGGCGGGATCGGGTTCCGCGGTGATCGCGGCGCGCAACTCCTGCACCGTCTGGACGACCCGCTCGACGGGGACCGCCGCGATCGCCTCCCTGGTCGCCGGGATGCCGAGCATCGTGGTCAGGTGACGGCCGATCCGGTCCGCGGTCGCCGCCGTGACGACGTGGTGCGCGGCGCCGCTCTGCAGGACGGCGCGGCGGAAAAGACCGGTGGCCTCGGGCGCGGCCAGCAGGGCGCCGATGCTCATGCCGCCTGCCGACTCGCCGAACACGGTGACGTTGTCCGCGTCGCCACCGAACGCGGCGATGTTTTCCCGGACCCAGCGCAGCGCCGCCACTTGATCGCGGAGGCCGAGGTTGGCGGGCGCACCGTCGTCGAGGAAGAGGAACCCGTCGACGCCGAGGCGGTAGTTGATGGTCACGCAGACGACGCCGTCCCGGGCGAACCGGCTGCCGTCATAGCTGGGCACGGAGCCGGAGCCGTTGGTGAAGGCGCCACCGTGCACCCAGACCATGACCGGCAGCCTGGCCGCCGGATCGGGGGTCCAGACGTTCAGGTTCAGGCAGTCTTCGCCGGGGATGTCCGGTTCGGGCAGGAGTTCGCTGGTGGGAGCGGGGTAGGGGGCCTTCGGCGCGGTGGGCCCGTAGTCGCGTGCGTCGCGGACGCCGTCCCAGGGCTCGACCGGCTGCGGAGGCAGGAAGCGATTCGGGCCGAAAGGCGGCGCGGCGTAGGGGATGCCCTTGAACGAGGTGACGCCGTCGATGGTTTCGCCGAGGACGGCGCCGTGCCGGGTGGTGGCCGTAGGCATTTGTGTCCTTCCTTCGCTTACAGTGCCCCGGAAACGACCGTATCGCATCTTCCGCCTCGCGCTTTCGAGCGGCGGACTCAGCTCCACAGGGCGGCGATGGGGACGGCGGCGATGTCGTCGCCCAGCCGGAAGGCCCTCGGACCCGTGTGGAGCACGGCACCGCCCAGGAACCGGTCACCGAGTTCGGCGCTCAGCCACGCCAAGTGCCGGGCGTCGTCGCGGGTGGGTGCGCTGCTCGCCTTGATTTCGAACGCGAACACGCGCCCGCCGCCGTATTCCACGACGACGTCGATCTCGTGCTGCCCCTTTTCCTGGCGCAGATGATAAAGGCGGGGCCGGGTTTCACAGCCGGCGACCTGGGCGCGGAGTTGAGCCATCACGAACGTGTCGACGATGCGGCCGAGCAGATCCCCGTCCTTCATCAGTCCGGCGACGCCGACACGAAGGGCGGCGAGCGCGACCGAGGGATCGATGACGTACCGCTTCGGGCCGCGGACCAGCCTTTTGATGCGATTGGTCCACCAGGCCGGCAGCGTGTCGATGATCAGGAGGTTGCGAAGCAATCGCTCGTAGGACTCTCCGGTCGCTTTGGCTATTCCGGCCGTTTCGTAGATGGCGCGGTGGTCGGTGACCCCCGCGGTGTTCAACGCCCACGATTCCAGGTATCGCCGCAGCAACCGCGGATCACGGTGGGTCGTGATCGTTTCGATGTCACGGGTGAGCAATTGATCGACATAGCTTTCCAGCCAGGGCCCACGCTCGGAGGGTGGCAAACGCAGGACAGGCTGTGGAAAACCGCCGCTGGCGGCGAGTTCGGCGTAGTCCCGGAGATCAGGGGTCTCGGTAGGGGATGCCATCAAGGACTCGACGCCGTGTTCGGCTATTCGATCGAGAAGTGGCACCGGGGGGAGCGAGCCGCGTATCTCGCCGACGGTCAGCCCGAACATCGCCACCCGGAGCAATCGACCGGTCCCGGGCCAGGTCGGGGAATCGACGTCACCCCGAACCGAACCCGTGATCAGATACCGGCCAGGGCGGGGGTCGGTATCCTTCGGAGGTATCCACTATCCATTTCCGGATGTCGCGGCTATCCATATCCGGATCCAGCGCGTCGGCCGGTCGGCCGAACGGGCCGGGGGAACGGGCCGTTCGGCCAGGGTCTGACCGCCGGATGGCTGATCCGGCGTACCCCCTCGGCCGGCGATTCTGGTTGCGGGCCGCCGGAGCGGGCGGCACGGGGACTCGGGAGCCGAAATGACGATCATGACAGTGGTGGGTGCGTACGCGGGGCTTGGGCTGCTGGTGCTGATGGCGCTGGCGCCGCTGTTGGTGGACCTCGAACAGCGCTTTCCGGACATGCGCGGTACGAAGGCGCCGGAGCGTGAGGGCCGGATCGCGACCCCGGTTTCCGCCTGAGTGAGAAGCGGCTATCCGCGGGGTCTCCCTCGGCCTGCTCTGCGCCCAGACCCCGAAGCCGTCACCGCCGTGCGCACCCTGGAGTTCCGCTCGGATTCGTGGGCCATCCCGTCGTGGCCACCGCGACGATGCTCGCGAGCCGGTCAGGAATCGAGAAGCGCCGGCGGGCCGGCGCCACCTAGCGTTTTCGCCATGACTTCCATCGAATCCATCACCCTCGAGGTGGCCGACACCGCGGCCGCCGAACACTTCTACAACACTGCCTTCGGCTTGGGCGACCGGCTGCGCCTGCGGACGTCGCAGGAATCGAGCACGGGTTTCCGCGGCTTCACGCTGTCGCTCATGGTTTCCCAGCCCGCCGACGCGAAGGCCCTGATCGACGCCGCGATCGAAGCCGGTGCGACAGCCCTCAAGCCCGCCGCGAAATCGCTGTGGGGCTACGGCGGTGTCGTTCAGGCTCCGGACGGGACGATCTGGAAGGTCGCGACATCCGCGAAGAAGGACACCGGCCCGGCGACCCGGCGGATCAACGACATCGTGCTCCTGCTGGGAGTCGACGACGTCGCGGCGAGCAAGCGGTTCTACCTCGACCGGGGCCTCACCGTGGGGAAAAGCTTCGGCCGCATGTACGTCGAGTTCGACACCGGGTCGAGCCCGGTCAAACTGGCTCTGTACCGGCGTCGTGCCCTCGCCAAGGACGCCGGAGTCTCGCCCGACGGAACGGGATCGCACCGGATCGCGGTCGTCGGCGCTGCCGAACCCTTCGCCGACCCGGACGGGTTCGTCTGGGAGACCGCTTCGGTCCCGACCTCGCGCGCGGGTCACGGTCGGTGACTTCAGGGCACGACGGTCGCGAACCTCACGTCCCGGTCGGGTTGCGCGGTGGAGGTGCCGCCGCGCGACCGCCGGGGTAGGTGGACCAGTCCTCAGCTGAGCGCGATGCCGGTCCCGAGCCCGACGAAGAGCGTGCCCGCGATGATGTCCAGCTTGGTCTGCATCCTGCCGTATGCGCGCTGGATCAGGCCGGTGGAGAAGGTCATCGCGAGTGCCGCGTGCCAGCACAGTGTCGCCACCGCGATGGCGACGACGATGACGCCACGGAAGCCGAGCGAGACTCCGCCAGGTACCAGCGTCGCGAACAGGCCCCCCAACAGCAGCAGTGCCTTGGGATTGGTGACGGTGGCGACCACGCCGCGCCAGAAGAAGCGGCGGCTCGGCATGGTCAGTTCGTCCGTGGCGACATCGGCGGGTTTCCGCGTGCTCTTCCAGAGCTTGATGCCGAGATAACCCAGATAGAGACCGCACACGATGCGCAACAGGCGGTCCAGCACGGTGGAATGCCCCAGAATTCCTCGAGCGTCGAGCACCGCGGCGGTTGCCAGTACGACGGTGCCGGCGGTGATGCCGACGGCGGCCGCGAAAGCGGCGCGGCGGGAAGTGGTCGACGCGGTGTGCACCACGAAGACGAAGATCGGCCCCGGGATCATCACCACCACCAGGTACACCCCGACGACGGCCAAAATCGTCATCACGGTCGGTTCACCTCGATTCGGTCCACGTTCTCCGCGTGTTCGCTTAACGTAGGAGCGGAACATCACCGGCAAAAAGCGGTCTTGAGCAAGATTTGAGACACGCTTGACCATGGTTTGATCCACCTTCGGGGGATTCGCGGGTGAAGCTCAAATCTTCCTCAGCCCCCTGTCGTGCCATGCGCGTTTCTCGTAGGGTTCCTTTCGAATGCCGGGTCCGCACCTGTCGAAATCCCTGGTTCATTCGCCTTGCGAGTTTTCTCGCGGAAGAAAATTTCGATGTCGCCCGCCGAAGGAGGACAGGCTTGAGCACGACCGCGGGACCCGTGGATGTCTCGGCACTCGCCGACCTGGTCACACCGTATGCCGTGCGGATCGCCGCGACGCTGGGCGTGGCCGACATCCTCGCCGACGGCCCGCTTCCCGCCACCACGCTCGCCCTGAAGTGCGGGGCTCACCCGGACCGGCTCACCCGGTTGCTGCGTCACCTGGTTCTGCGTGGTGTCTTCCGTGAAACCGAGCCTGAGGTGTTCGGCCTCAACGAGGCGGCCGAGACGCTGAAGTCCGATCACCCCGGCGTCCTGCGGGAGTGGCTCGACCTCGAAGGCGGTCTCGGCCGCGCCGATCTCGCGTTCCCGCACCTGCTGGGAACTGTCCGAAGTGGAGCGAACGCCTACCGGGAGGCCGCCGGTGAGGATTTCCGTACCACATTGGACACCGATCCGCGGTTTCGTGACTCGTTCAACCAGGTGATGGCGGCGAAGTCGAAGGAGTTGGCCCGGCAGATCGTGGCCCGCTACGACTGGACCACCGTGAGGCACGTGGCCGACGTCGGCGGTGGCATGGGCATTCTGCTCGGTGAACTGCTGAGCGCCGTTCCCCATCTGCGAGGCACGCTGGTCGACCTGCCCGAGACGGCCGAGGCCGCGCTGGGCAGCCTTGGCGCGCGGGGCGTGGCCGAACGATGCCGCGTGCACGGCGGGAGTTTCTTCGATCCGCTGCCGACCGGCGCGGATGTCATGCTCGTCTACGACGTCTTGGAGGACTGGGACGACGATCGTGCCCGGCTTCTGTTGTCGCGCTGCGCCGAAGCCGTCGAACCGGACGGCCGGATCCTGATCATCGAGCCGTTCCCGTTCGACGAGAGCTACTGGCCGCGGTTCACCGATTTGGACCTCCGGCTCCTGACCTACACCGACGGCAGGATGCGGACCGAAGAGGAGACCCGCGCTCTGGTCCGCGGCGCCGGGATGCGGGTGGCCCGGATCGTCCCGGTGTCCGCCGCGCACGCCATCGTGGAATGTGTCGCAGGCTGACCGCCGGTTTTTGTCAGGCAGAGTGGAAAGGAAACATGGACACGAGTTTCGCCGAGTATGTCGGTGTCCAGACGCTGCGCGCGGCGACTTCCCCGTTGACCTCCGCCGCGGCCGAACCGTCTTTCCTCATGTCGGCGCAGGTCATGGAGATCCTCTTCGACCTCGCCTTCATCGAGGCACGGGCGGCCCGCGACGCCTTCGACAACGACGACACGCACACCGGGTTGCGCGCGCTGACCCGGGTGCGGCAGACCCAATCGGTTCTCCTCACCTGCTGGCAGTTGCTGCGGGGCATGACGCCGGGCGACTACGCCGAATTCCGGGATGCCTTCGGTTCGGCGTCGGGCTTTCAGTCCGCGGCCTACCGTCGTTTCGAGTTCATGCTCGGCAAGAAGGACGCTCATCTGCTCGACAGGCACCGTGACCAGCCGGAGGTGTACGCCGAACTGGTCGGTGTCCACCGGGACCACAGCCTTCCCGACGCCGTCACCGGCTTGTTGCGCCGGCGAATGGCCTGGTCCTGGCGGCAGGTCTACCGGAATCCCGCACACCATCCCGATCTGTTCGACATCGGCCAGGCACTGGCGGACATAGCGGACAACTTCACCCGCTGGCGCTCGGAGCACCTGGTCGTGGTCGAGCGGGTCCTGGGCACTCAGCCCGGCACCGCGGGCACCAGCGGGCTAAGCTGGCTGCGCAAGGCGGCGGAGCATCGGTTCTTCCCCGAACTCCACGCGCTCGGCTGACGGAGTCCGGAGGGTGCCATGAGCGACCACACGCCGGATCACCACGCCGTGGTCCGGCTGGCCGAACTCGCCGGGGAACTGCTGGACCAGGCCCGCGATCATCCCTCCGGTCGCGCGGCCCGCACCATCGCGTCGAGCACGTCCCAGCGGGGCACGGTGATCGCCCTGACCGAGGGGACGCGGCTGGCCGATCACGACGCCCCCGCCGCGGCCACGCTCCAGGTACTCACCGGGCGGGTCCGCCTGCACACCGCGGATCACGAATGGCTCCTCGACAACGGCGAGTTGTTGCCCATGCCACCGCAACGTCACGGTGTCGACGCGCTCGCCGACTCCGTGATGCTGCTCACCGTCGCCCTCCGGTAAGGGTCGCCAGGCCTCTCGTCACGAACCCGCTCCTTGACCTCCCGGCCTGCGGACTATCGGGTGACGTCGTGCCGGGAAGCCGGTCCGAACTCTTCCTCGGAGCGTCGCAGGACCGAGAGTGCTTCCCAATCGCCGACGGTGAATTCGTGCCGCGCGGCGGCGGGAGCGAGGATTTGCCGGAACTGCCGCGAAATCCGGCCGATACGCTAATTTACCTCGAGACGCAAACTACCACGGCACGGGAGCAGCACCCGATGACCTCTACCGCACAGGACCAGGCCGGACGCGTCTGGCTGATCACCGGTACCAGCACCGGCTTCGGCCGCACGCTGGCCGAGACCGTCCTCGCCCGTGGCGGGCGGGTCGTGGCGACGGCGCGCGACGTGAGCGCCGTCAAGGATCTCGCCGAACGCGCGCCGGAACAGGTGCTCACCGCCCGCCTTGACGTCACCGACGAGGGATCGGTGCACCGGGCGGTCGAGGCCGCGATCGCCAGGTTCGGCCGGATCGACGTGGTGGTGAACAACGCCGGGCATGGCCTGGTCGGCGCGCTGGAGGAGCTTTCCGGAGAACAGGTGCGCGAGGTCATGGAGACCAACGTGTTCGGCGTGATGACGGTGACCCGCGCGGTGCTGCCACACATGCGTGCCCGCCGTCACGGGTGCTTCGTGCAGATGTCGTCGGTGGGTGGCGTGGTCGGCAATCCCGGGCACGCCATCTACGCCACGTCCAAGTTCGCGCTGGAAGGGATGTCCGAGGCGCTCGCCGGGGAGGTCGCGCCCTTCGGTATCCGCGTGGTCATCGTCGAGCCGGGGCCGTTCCGCACGGAGTTCGCGGGCAGGTCCATGACCTTCGCCGAGCCCATCGCCGATTACCGGGTAACCCCGGCAGGCGCCCTCCGTGCGCGCTTCCGGGACCAGGACGGCAACCAGCCCAACGACCCGGCCAAAGCCGCCGCGATCATCGTCGATCTGGCGGGCAAGGACGGCACGCCGTTGCGGCTACCGCTCGGACCGGAAGCCGTAGGCCGGATCCGGGAGAAACTTCAGCGCCAGCTGGCGGATCTGGACCAGTGGGAGTCCACTTTGGTCGATACGCGCTACTGACGCCTCTCACTCGTCGGCGAGCAGGTGCCGCAAATACCGTACCTCCAAGCGCCGCTGCCGGTAAGGCCGTTGTTGCCAAGAACGGCTACGTCAGTGCCATCGACGCCTTGCTCGCCACCGGTTGGCTTCGTCCGGAGAAGTCGAGGACTGGCGGCGTGGCCGTGTTCAGCCGCCTTGGGGTTGACCCGGTGGTTTGTCGTTGCTGCCGGTCGTCGTCGGCGGTCGTTCTTCGACGACGTATGACGGCCCGTGGACGGCAACGAGAACAAGATCACGATAGCCGAGGTTTTCGACCGCCATCGCAAGTCGATCTCCTACATGTACGACTTCGGTGACCGTTGGCCGCACGACATCGAGATGGAGAAATCCGCCGAGCCCGATCCGGCCGCCAGCTACCCGGTCTGTGTGGCGGGCCGCGGTGACGCGCCGGTCGAGGACTGGTGCGAGGGCGACGACGAACCAGCCTGGATTCCCTACGACCGGGCCGACATCAACGCCCGGTTCGCCCGTCTGTCTGGCGGTGGCCCGGAAGCAGCGGCGCGCCTGCACGACGATGTCGAGACCATTTTGACTGACGCCTACGGGGAAGCGGAGGAGACGACCGCGTTCCTGACCGTGCTCGAGGAGGAGATCTCCTTCCCGGTTCCCGCAACCCTGCTAGGCGAACCGGTCATTGTCACCGGCTTGACCGAGGATGATGCCAGGGCCGAGCTTCGAGCGCGGTGCCGCGGTAAGAGCGCGAAACGGCTGGTGTCCTTCGCTCGGACGGCCTGTAGACGGCCTGGGAGCGTGGCCTGACCGGCGTTTTCGCTGGCCGGGCACTGAAACGGCTCCCGGGACTACACGTCGTAGTAGAGCGCGAATTCGTAGGGGTGCGGACGCAACCGGAGCGGGTCGATCTCGTGTTCGCGTTTGAAGTCGATCCAGTTCTCCAGCACATCGGGGGTGAACACGCCGCCGGCGAGCAGGTACTCGTGGTCGGTTTCGAGACGGTCGATGACCGCGTCCAGGGACGCGGGCACCTGGGCGACGTTGTGCGCCTCTTCGGGCGGTAACTCGTACAGGTCCTTGTCGATCGGTGACGGGGGCTCGAGTTTGTTCCTGATGCCGTCGAGTCCGGCCATGAGCATCGCGGAGAAGGCGAGGTACGGATTGCCCGACGAGTCCGGGCAGCGGAATTCGATGCGTTTGGCCTTCGGCGACGATCCGGTGACCGGGATGCGCACGCAGGCCGAGCGGTTGCGCTGGGAATAGACGAGGTTGATGGGCGCTTCGAATCCCGGGACCAGGCGGTGATAGGAATTCACCGTCGGATTGGTGAAGGCGAGCAGGCTCGGCGCGTGATGGAGGATGCCGCCGACATAGTGCCGTGCCAGGTCGGACAGGCCGCCGTAGCCGCTTTCGTCATAGAACAGCGGGCCGTTCTCGTCCCAGAGCGACTGGTGACAGTGCATACCGGAACCGTTGTCGTTGTAGAGCGGCTTGGGCATGAACGTCACCGTTTTGCCCGCGGCCCACGCGGTGTTCTTCACGATGTATTTGAACAGTTGCAGATCATCCGCGGCGTGCAGCAGGGTGTTGAACCGGTAGTTGACCTCGGCCTGGCCACCGCTGCCCACCTCGTGGTGGGCCTTTTCCACGTCGATGCCCACGGACGCGAGGTTGAGCACCATCGTGTCGCGCAGATCGGAAAAGTGATCACGCGGGGCGACCGGGAAATACCCGGCCTTGTACGGGGTCTTGTAGCCGCGGTTCCCGCCCGTTTCGTCGCGTCCGGTGTTCCACCAGCCTTCCACCGAATCGACATGGTGGAACGCGCCGTTCTCGGTGGTGTCGAACCGTACCGAGTCGAAGATGTAGAACTCCGCTTCCGGCCCGAAGTACGCCCGGTCGGCGATGGTGGACTCGCTGATGTACTGCTCGGCCTTGCGCGCGATGGTGCGCGGGTCACGGCTGTAGGGCTCGCGGGTGAACGGATCGTGCACGAAGAAGTTCATCATCAACGTCTTCTCGGCCCGGAAGGGGTCCAGCCGCGCGGTGTACGGGTCCGGAAGGAGCAGCATGTCCGATTCGTGAATCGACTGGAAACCGCGCACGGAGGAGCCGTCGAAGGCGACGCCCTCTTCGAACGCCTCGGCGTCGAACGCGGCCGCCGGGACGGTGAAATGCTGCATTATCCCCGGAAGGTCGCAGAACCGCACATCGACGAACTGGATCTTCTCGTCGGTGATGAATCGGAGAACCTCGTCGGAACCGGTGAACATCGTCGTTCGCTCCCTTCTGTCCGGGGGAGTGGGAGAACAATCACGGTATCAGTATCCGGCGTGGACAGCGGACGCTCCGCGACGATTCTCCTACTATCGGCGGCAGCCTTCCGTTAGGAGATCGTCGAATGACCTTGGCTCATCCGTCCCAGCCGCACCGGTCCGGTCGCGGAGAACTCAGTGTGAACCCGGTCTTCACGCGGGAGCCGGTGCGGATCCCGCGGAACCGGATGCCCCGCGGCGAACTCGATTCCGCCATCGCCTACCAGGTCGTTCACGACGAGTTGATGCTCGACGGGAACGCCCGGCTGAACCTCGCCACCTTCGTCACCACATGGATGCCGCCCGAGGCCAGGACGCTGATGGCGGAGTGCTTCGACAAGAACATGATCGACAAGGACGAGTATCCGCGCACCGCCGAGCTGGAGCAGCGCTGTGTCCGGATGCTGGCGGACCTGTGGCACGCGCCCGAGCCCGACCATCCCGTCGGCTGCTCCACCACCGGTTCCAGCGAGGCGTGCATGCTGGCCGGCCTGGCGCTGAAACGCCGGTGGCAGCACGCCCGCGAGAAGGCGGGCCGCACCGGCGGGAAGCCGAACCTGGTGATGGGCATCAACGTGCAGGTGTGCTGGGAGAAGTTCGCCAACTACTGGGACGTGGAGGCCCGCCTGGTGCCGATGGACGGCGAGCGCTACCACCTCACCGCGGAGGAGGCGGTCAAGTACTGCGACGAGAACACCATCGGGGTGGTCGCGGTGCTCGGCTCGACCTTCGACGGCAGCTACGAGCCCGTCGCCGAAATCTGTGCCGCGCTGGACCGTCTGGAGGCCGAGCGCGGCTGGGACATCCCGGTGCACGTGGACGGCGCGTCGGGAGCCATGATCGCCCCGTTCTGCGACCCGGACCTGGAGTGGGACTTCCGGTTGCCCCGGGTGGCGTCGATCAACACCTCGGGCCACAAGTACGGGCTCGTCTATCCCGGCGTCGGCTGGGTGGTCTGGCGTGACCAGGAGGCCCTTCCCGAGGATCTGGTGTTCCGGGTGAACTACCTCGGCGGTGACATGCCGACGTTCGCGCTGAACTTCTCGCGCCCCGGTGCGCAGGTCGCGGCCCAGTACTTCACGTTCCTGAACCTCGGCATCGACGGTTACCGACGGGTACAGGGCTACTGCCGCGAGGTCGCGTCCGACCTGGCCCGCCGGATCGGCGAACTCGGCCCGTTCCGTTTGCTCAGTGACGGCACGGAGCTCCCGGTGTTCGCGTTCACGCTCGCCCAGGACGACGGTTACTCGGTGTTCGACGTTTCCGCGGCGTTGCGGGAACACGGCTGGCTCGTCCCGGCCTACACGTTCCCGGCCAACCGTGAGGATCTCGCGGTGTTGCGGATCGTCGTGCGAAACGGTTTCAGCCACGATCTCGCCGACCTGTTCATGAGTGACCTGAAGGAAATTCTGCCCCGGTTGCGACGGCAGGAAAAACCGCAGCGCGGACGCGAGGCCGCTTCGTTTTCGCACGGCGCGGACATGCGGCACGCGCATCAGTCCAAGGCGCACGGGCACTCCGCGGGTCGGTGACGTTTCACCCACCGTGATCGCGCGCGCACCGAGTTTCCCGTTTTCGTGGCCAGGGGGATACTCGGCTGATGGACTGCCGCTTTCTCCATGGCCGACGGTGCATCCGCCGACCGGCAGTGGGTAACCGGGTGGTCAGGTAAGGCGACCACCACGGTGAGCCCGAAAGGCTCGCGCGACCGGCAGCGCGCTTGAAGTGCCCAGAGCCACTGAGCGCGGTTCAAGCCCGTCGGCGCGTGAGGCAACAGGAAGGAGCCCCCATGACCGACGCCCGCCGTACCGCGCTCGACGACGCCGCGCGCGAGGGTATTCAGCAGGAGATCGCCACGCTGCGTGACCGTCGTGAGGAGCTGGCCGCCGAAGTCCGATCGCGGGACCCGGTGGGCGATCAGGCCGACAGCGCGTTCGCGCTGCGGCTGGGGGACGAACTCGCCGCGATCGACGACCGCATCGCCTCGCTGTCCGAACTCCTGGCGAGGGGGCGCGTGGGCGAAGGGGTGCCGGACGGTACCCGGGTGAAGCTGCGGTTCGCCGACGGCAGCGAACAGACGATGGTGGTCGTCGCGGTCACCGAGGAGATCCCGGCCGGCCAGGAGGACAGCATGATCACCGCCAACAGCCCGCTCGGGACCGCGCTGACCGGGCACAAGCCCGGCGACACGATCACCTACCGGGCGCCGGTCGGGGAGGTGGAGGCACACATCATCACCATGGACCTGCCGTAGCCGGGTTTACCGGCTACCTTCGACACGCATGACCAAGGATTCCGCGGTGGAGGTCGAGGCGGGCGAGCGCACCGTGCGCATTTCCCATCCGGATCGCGTGTATTTCCCCGCGCGCGGGGAGACCAAACTCGATCTGGTCCGGTACTACCTCGCGGTGGGGGACGGCATCGTCCGCGCGCTGCGCGAGCGCCCGTGCATGATGCACCGTTTCCCGTCCGGCGTCTCGGGGGAGAAGGTGCACCAGAAAAGGATTCCCCATGGTGCGCCGCCCTGGGTGGAGACGGTGCGGGTCAAGTTCCCGCGATACAACCGGACCGCCGACGAACTGTGCGTGACCGAGGTGGGCAGCGTGATCTGGGCCGTGCAGATGTCCACTGTGGAATTCCACCCGTGGAACTCGCGCCGGGCGGACACGGAGCGGCCGGACGAGTGGCGCATCGACCTGGACCCGATGCCGCGCTGCGGATTCGACCGCGTGCGCCGGACGGCTCGCGTCGCCAGGGAGGTGCTCGGCGAACTCGGCGCGGTGGGATGGCCCAAGACCTCGGGCGGTGACGGGCTGCACATCTACATCCGGATCGAGCCCCGGTGGGGCTTTTCCGACGTGCGGCGCGCCGCGCTGGCCTTCGCCAAGGAGGTCGAGCGCCGCGCGCCGGACGACGTGACGACGGCGTGGTGGCGCAAGGACCGCGACCCGGAGAAGGTGTTCGTCGACTACAACCAGAACGCCAGGGACCACACGATCGCCAGCGCGTACTCGGTCCGGGGCGTGCCCGAGGCCACCGTGTCCACGCCGGTCACCTGGGACGAGATCGACGACGTGGACCCGCGCGACTGCACCATCGCCACCGTGCCCGCCCGGTTCGCCCGGCTCGGCGACCTGCACAAGGGTATCGACGACGAGGCCTATTCGCTGGAAACCCTGCTGGAATGGGCCGACCGCGACGGCCTGGAGTGAAAGCGCTTTCAGAACCTCATCGCGTACTCGACTTGGCCCAGATGTTGATCCCGCCCTCGCGCGCGTAGGTGTCGATTTCGGCGAGTTCGTCGTCGCTGAGGGACAGGTTCCGCAGGGCGCCGATGTTCGCCTCCAGTTGCCCGACGCTGCTGGCGCCGATCACCAGTGAGGTCATCCGCTCGTCACGCAACGCCCAGGCGAGGGCGAGCTGGGCGAGGCTCTGACCACGCCGGGCGGCGATCTCGTTCAGTCCCCGCACCCTGGCGAGGTTGTCGTCGGTGAGCATTTCGCGCTTCAGCGCACCACCGGTGGCCACGCGGGAGTCGGCAGGCACGCCGTCGAGGTACCGGTCGGTCAGCAGGCCTTGAGCCAGGGGCGAGAACGCGATGCAGCCGGCGCCCACTTCGTCCAGGGTGGCGAGCAGATCCTGGTCCTCGATCCAGCGGTTGATCATCGAATAGGACGGCTGGTGGATCAGCAGCGGCGTGCCCATTTCACGCAGAATCGCGGCCGCCTCGGCGGTCTTGGCGGCCGAGTAGGAGGAGATGCCGGCATAGAGGGCGCGTCCGGAGCGCACGGCGGTGTCCAGTGCGCCCATCGTCTCCTCCAGCGGCGTGTCCGGGTCGAACCGGTGGGAGTAGAAGATGTCGACGTAGTCCAGGCCCATCCGGTTCAGGGACTGGTCCAGCGAGGCCAGCAGGTACTTCCTCGACCCGAGGTTGCCGTAGGGGCCGGGCCACATGTCGTAGCCGGCCTTGGTGGAGATCACCAGTTCGTCGCGGTGCGGCCGGAAATCGGTGCGCAGCAGGCGGCCGAAGTTCTCCTCCGCCGACCCGTACGGCGGCCCGTAGTTGTTCGCCAGGTCGAAGTGGGTCACCCCGAGGTCGAACGCGCGGCGGCAGATCGCCTGTTGTGTCTCGAATGGACGGTCGTGGCCGAAGTTGTGCCAGAGTCCGAGGGAGAGCAGGGGCAGCAGCAACCCGCTGCGGCCCGTCCTGCGGTAGCGCATGGTGTCGTAACGGCTCGGGTCCGGAATCCAGGTCATGGGACCAGCTTAGGCCAGCGACCATGTGTACAACGTACACGCCGGAGGTGTACGTTGTACACATGGTAGAGACCGGAACGGCGGGCCGGGTGGCGTCGGCGGCGTTGAAGATCCTGCTCGACGAGGGGGCGTCCGCGGTGACCATGCGCCGTGTCGCGGCGGACGCCGGCGTGACGACGATGGCGACCTACCGGCATTACCCCAACCGTGAGACGCTGCTGCGCGCCGTCGCCGAGGAGGCTTTCGCCGAGTTGGGCCGGAAGTGGGGCCGGCGCGGCGGACGCGCCTTTCGCGGCCGGTTCTTCGGCCTGTTCGACGACTTCCTGGATTTCGCCCTGGGGAAGCCGAATCTCTACGCGTTCCTGATCACCGATCGCCGGGAGGGCGCGCGGTCGTTCCCGGAGCAGGCGGATTCACCGGCGTTCGCGCCGGTGGTCGAGGTCGTCGAGCAGGGGATGCGCGAAGGCGTACTGCGGCGCGACGATCCGGTGGAGGTCGCCTTGGCCCTCACCATGCCGGTGCTGGGCCTGGTTCAACTGTATCTCGGCGGGCGCTTTTCTTTGTCCGAAAAGGACTTCCGAGCGCTGTGCCGCCGGACCGTGGAAAGGATTCTCGATGGGCTTCACGCGTAGGCTTTCCTGGACGGTGGCGGCGGTGGTCGCTTCGGCCACGCTGTTCTTCTTCGGCACCGGACTGTCTCCGGTCGCCGCGCTGACGTGGTTCGCTCCGATTCCGTTGCTGCTGCTGGCTCCACGGCTGTCGGGCTGGGCCGCGGCCGCCGCGGCGTTCACCGCCGCGCTGCTGGGCACCGCGAACAGCTGGAGTTACCAAGCCCGTTCCCACGACGTCGCGCTGGTGCCCATCGGCATCCTGATCGACTGCGGCACGGCACTGGTGTTCGTCCTCACCGTGCTGCTTTTCCGTGCACTGGCAAGGAAAGGCCGCGTCCTCACGGCCGCCATCGCGGCTTCGGCGGCGTGGGTGGGCGCCTTCTACGTCGTGTGCGTGGCCAACCCGACGGGGCTGGTCGGCAGCCTCGCGAATGACCAGGGTGATGTGCCGCTGGTGCTGCAGACCGCCGCGGTCACCGGTATGTGGGGCGTGGAGTTCCTGGTGATGTTCGCGCCGGCGGCCGTGGCCGCCGTGTGCCTCGGCGACCGGGGGTGGGTCCGCTTGCGCGCCGGAGCCGTGGCCGTCGCCGTGCTCGGACTCGCGTTCGCGTCCGGGGCCCTCCGTCTCGCGGAGGCACCTGTCAGCGCGACGCGGGTGGCGGCTGTAGCACCCAACCAGTACAAGTGGGCGCCCGAGGTCGGCACTCCAGCGGGTCGCGATCTCGTCGCGGCTTATGTGCGGCAGATCGACAGCCTGCCGGCCGGTGTGAAAGTCGTGGTACTGCCCGAAGGTGCTTTCGGGACGCATGCCGCCGACATCTCCGCCCTCGCCGAGCCGATGCGCGAAACCGCCAGGGGGCGTGGGATCGACATCGTGCTCGGCCTCGTCCGTTATGACCAGCGGACTCCCCGGAACCTCGCCCTGGTCTTTCCCGGCGAGGGCGGCGAGCCGGTGTCGTACCTGAAACACCACGACACGGTGAGCGTGCCCGGGCATGACCTCGTCAAGGTGCCGGTCGGTGAATCCGTCGCGGGAGTGGAGATCTGCGCCGACGTGGACTTCCCGAGCCCGAGTCGTGACTATGCGAAGACGGGAAGCGGTTTCCTGGCCGTTCCCGCGTCGGACGAGAACGTCAACGGCTGGCAGCACAGCCGCACCGCACTGTTGCGGGGCGTGGAAAACGGCCAGCCGCTGGTGTGGTCCGATCAGAACGGCACGGTGCTGGTCGCCGACGGCTGGGGCCGTGTGGTGGCCGAGGCGCATACCGGGGGAGCGGGGCCGTTCACCACGGTCGTCGCGAACCTGCCCGGCGGTCCCGGTGCGACGCTCTACAGCCGCTTCGGTGACTGGTTCGCCTGGTTGTGCCTCGCCATCGCGCTGGGATGCGCGCTTTCCCTGGTGTGGCGGGGGAGATTCCTCAACCGCGATTCGACCAGGTCCGCCGGGACGGCATCGCCCGCGCGCCTTTGACGCGTCTTCCTTCCGGACAAGCCCTCGAAGCGTGGTCAGGGAAGCGCGGTCGGTGCGAGGTGCACCTGGTTCCGTCCGTTGTTCTTCGCCTGGTAGAGCGCCGCGTCGGCCGCCCACATGAGGTCGTCGAGGTTGTTCATACCGGGCGCGGGGTAGAAGACCGCGCCGATGGAGATCGTGCGGCCGCTGACGGTGACCTGCCGCGCGGCCCCTTCGGGCCCGATGGAGACCGGCACGGCGAGGTTTTCCACGCCCCGGCGCAGGCGTTCGGCGAGATCGCACAGCTCGTCGGGGCCGGGAAGACCCGGCACGGCGACGACGAACTCTTCACCGCTCCACCGGCCGGTGATGTCGTCGTCGCGGGTGCTGCGGCGGAGGAGTTCGCCGACCTTGCGGAGGACTTCGTCGCCCACCGCGTGCTGCTTGTACTGGTCGTTGATCTGCTTGAAGTGGTCGAGGTCCAGCATGAGCACGCCGAGCGTGCCGCCGTGGCGCCGGGCGTGCCCGAGCGCGTCGTCGGCGAGTTGCCGCCACCATTTCCGCACCGCGAGGCCGGTCATGGTGTCGTACCGGGCCTGACGGCGGAACTGGGGCAGGAGCAGTCCGCCGTGCATCGCGAGGAGAGCGACCATCACACCGACGAAGACGACCAGCGGGTTGCCCGTCATCAGCAGGCAGCCGGACACCAGGCCCAGCGCCATCGCACCGGCTTCGAGCGACTGCTGTTCGAAGTCGTTGAACAGTTCCCGCGCGGTGGTCGACGGGACGGACAGCGCGATCGCGGACATGACCAGCCCGGTGTTGATCGCCCAGCGCAGCGTGCAGGCGGCGGCGATCACGGCGAGGTCGATCGCACCGGCCAGCAGGGCCGGCTCCGGGGCGCCCGGATAGTGGTGCATCCCGGCGGCCAGGATCATCACCCCGGCCTGGGTGCCGATCAGCACCGTGGCACAGCTGAACACCCAGCGGTGCCCGGCGACCGGCCGGTCACGCGGCCACACCCGCAGCCACGCGATGAGATAGGTCAGCACGACCAGCGCGCTCGCCAGCACCGGCGGCAGGATGAGCATCCCGGCCACCGACCACACGCTCTTGGTGTCGATGTAGGCGACGCTGTGCCCGCGCGAGTACTCGCGCATCCGCTCGACCCGGCGCGTGCCCTCGATCGCCACGACCGCGAAGACCACCAGGGTGGCCAGGTGCACCAGATCCGCCCGGTGGACCGGGCGCAGGAACGCGGTGCCCACCGTGGCCGCGATGGCGACGGCGTTGATCGTCATCACGTAGGTCAGGACGATGCGCGGAACGCGCCACAACCCCCAGCCCGACACCCGGTTGCGGGTGCGGACGATCAGGCCCGGCATGATCCCAGCCCTGGGCCGGGTGCGAGTCGAGTGATCATGCCCTTACCGTAATCGAGTCCATACGGCATGTCGCCGGTATTGACCGTGACGGCAAAAGTGAGGCGCCGGATGTCACCCGGACAGCCGAGCATGAGGCTCGTGTGATTGTTCGCGCGTGGGAAAGGAGGTGAGCCATCGTGCGAGACAACAACTGGTGACGGTGGCCGGGTTCGGTGGAACGGGACGAACGAAGGAGGTGCCGCCGTGCGTGACAACAACTGGTGAACGCGAAAGCGGGAACGTGAAAGTTTCCGTGCTCACGGCCGGGTATTCCGGATGCGCGACGCACGCGCCGACGGCCGGTTACGGGCGGGGACTGGTGGTGGAGAGTTTGTCCCGCTCGCGGGACCGAGTTAAGGAGGGGTCGCGATGCGCGACAACAACTGGTGACGTACTAGAACGGGTGTCCGGTCAGCGAGGAGGCGGTGTGGTCGAAATGGTGGAACCGATCGATCGCGGGCGCCTGGCGGATACGGGAATTTCGCGGAACAAAAGCGAATGCGTGTCCCGAGGAACGAAACCGGGCACGGGTGCCGGCGGGTTTGTCCGGCAGGCCGGGGAAGGAGGAGCGGCGATGCGCGACAACAACTGGTGATCGAAGCGAGACCTGTGGCGGAGCGGTGAGAGGAGGCGGCGTGATGCGCGACAACAACTGGTGAGCGGTGGAAGCCGGGAGAGCACTACCCGCGGTCGCGGGCTGAACGAAGGAGGTGCCCAGATGCGCGACAACAACTGGACCTGATGAACGTCCCCGTCGTGCCGCCGGTCAGTCGGGCGGCTGGGGGCTTGCCCCCGGCGAGGGTGTGGGGGCCGCGCCCCCACCGAACATCGTGGTGCCGTCGTGCCCGGACGCGGCGGCCGAGCGGTTGGCGCGCGCCCATGCCGTCGCGGCGGCCGCCGCCCCCACCGTGCCGAGCGCGGCCGCGCCCGCGATCACCAGTGACGGGGCGAGAATCTGCGCGACCAGGCCGGCGAGCACGATGCCCGCGCCCTGTGCCACCCGGAGCGCGGCGATGGCCACCCCGACGACCAGCGCGCGCTCGTCACGGGAGACGCTTCCCACGTATTCGGCCTGGGTGATCATGTCGTGCGCCGAGCAGGCGCCGCTGATCATCCACAGCAGCACCGTGACGATCAGCCCGGGGACCGATCCGGTAGGCAGCAGGACCAGGCTGCTGCCTACCGCGAGCGGTCCCAGCAGGCGTAACCGGGCCGCCGCCGGCAACCGCCCGATCACCAGGACGCCGAGCACCGTGCCCAGCGGATTGGCGGCGAGCAGCCAGCCCACGCCGGCCGCGCCCACGCCCAGTTGTGCCGCGTACGGCACCGCGATCCCTTCGGGGACCACGTAGAAGCCCGCACAGCAGGCGATCGCCAGCAACGACCGCAGACGCGGGTTCCTGGCCACCCGGACCCAGCCCGCCAGCACCGGCGTTCGCCTGTTCCCGGCGCGCGCCGGAGCGTCCGTGGCCGGTTCGTGGCGACCGAGCCCGAACCGGATGAGCGCGGCCGAGACCGCGAAGGTCGCCGCGTCGGCCCACAGCGCTCCGCCGGTGCCCAGCCCGGCGATCACCCCGCCGCCCGCGCCGAACCCCGCCACCAGAGCGATCTGGTAGGTACCCGACAGGATGCCCAGCCCCTTGACCAGTTGGTCCCCGTTGAGCACGTCCGGCAGCGCCGCCTGCCGGGCCGCGCCGAACGGTGCCGCCAGCACCTGCACGCCGACCAGGAGCACGACCTGGGACCACAACGGCACGCCGGGCACGCCCATGACGGCCACCAGCGCGGCGCGAGCCAGGTCGGCGGCGACCATAACGGCACGGCGGGAATACCGGTCCGCCAGGCCCGCCAGCACCGAGCCGCCCACCAGGTCCGGCACGTAGCTGATCGCGTAGGTCGCCGCGGCCAGCCCGGCCGAGGCCGTCCGGTCGTACACGACGACGGTGATCGCGACCTTCGCGATCTGGTCGCCCGCCACGGACAGCACGTGCGCCAGCCACAAGAACGTGAACTCCCGGACCGCGAAGATTCCGCGGAAGGAAGACGAATCGTCTCGCCCCATGCGCACCAGAGTGTCCGCAGACGGCCACGGTCGGCAACCGCGTACGCGAGTTTTCGCCCGCCGGGATTTTTCCATTTCGCTCCGTCGAACACCGAGTTTCCGAGAACGAAACGGGGACTCGTCTTTTCGCGCGCGGACGCACGCGGGAGGTGGAACGTTGCACCGGATCATCCGTGAAAGAACGGAGCCGGGCTTTCACACGCGAGCGCGGACCGGCGGTATCCCGCGATCACTTGTCCACAATGGACTCTCGTGGGGGCGAGGCCCGGCGTCAGCGCAGCTCGTAGCGCTTGAGCTTGCGATACACCGTGGCGCGGGAGATGCCGAGCCGCTCCGCGACGACGTTGCGGTCGCCTCCCGCGTCGCGCAGCGCGGCCATCAGCACGCGCCGCTCGGCCGCCTGTACCTCGTCCAGCGGACGGCCCGCCTGGTTCCGGTGGTGCCGCGCCGGCAGGTCGTCCAGGTCGATGACCGGGCCGGTGGCGCGGATCCGAGCGCTGGCCAGCACCTGGAAGAGCTGGCGGACGTTGCCCGGCCAGTCGCTCGCCATCAGGGCGACGACGGCCTTGGGCGCCAGCGCCACCGGTTTCCCGCCACCTTCGGCGAGGTCGGCGAGGAGGCTCGTGCACAGCGCCTTGAACTCGCTCCGCCGTTCGCGCAGTGGTGGCACCGCCAGCGTCACGGGAAAGCTCTCGCGCACCAGGACCGCAGCGCTGTGCTCCACGGTGTCGTCGGTGCTGGTGCCGATGACCGGGGTGCGCGCCCCCGTCACCAGGTCGGCCACGGTTCTCATCACATCGGCCGGAACGTCGGTGACGCGGGCGATGAGCACCGAATCCGTGCCACGGCGCAGGACGGCGACGAGGCCGCGCAGCCACTCGCGCGGTTCCAGGTGCGCCAGCGCGCCGTCGAACTCGGCGATGCGTCCGGGACGGCCGAGGCTCCGCAGGGCGGCTTGCGCCTGATAGCGCTTTCCGCAGCCCCGCTCGCCGGTCAGCAGGATCGGGCGGCCGTCCCGGATCGCGCGGGACAGGCGGTCACGGAACTCGTTCATCGGGTTGTCGTGGAGCGGCCCCGGCCCGTACCCCGGACCGCTTTCCTGTGCCGCGTTCCCGAGCGGTTGCAGCACCAGGATCGCGGCGAACTCGCCCTTGGGCTGGTCCACCGGAAGAACCTGGATGGTCACGGTCGTCCCGGAACTCAGGCGCCGCCGGACGCTCCGGTTCCGCGAACCCGATTGCTGGGCCAGTCGGCGTAACAGCTCTTCGTCCGCTTCGTGGACGAGCGCACGGGCCTGGGTGCTCACCACGCACAACCGTCTGCTCACCGCGACGACCGGGCTGCGGTAGCGGCGCTCGGCGGCGGAGAAGGCGTCGAAGAACTCCCGGTCGCTGTCCGACCGGCTGGCCAGCAACTGCGCTTCGATGGACCGGCCGATCTCCATCACCAGCGGCACCACGGCGGCGGAGGTGTATTCGCGCCTGCAGTGGGCGCCGAGCGTGCCGGCGTACCGCTTGGTGAAGGGATCGCGGATGATCACGCCGGTGGTGGTGAGCACTTCGGTGTCCGTGCGGAAGTGTTCCGTGCCGGAGATGATGAACGCGTTCTTCGTCTCGTGTGCGCAGCCGATCCCGTTGGTGCCCATGATGTCTTCGGTGAAGAACGTTCCCGGCCGCACGTTCTGCCGGTGCACGTGCTCGGCGTGCGGGAAGTCCCCGACCACCAGCGTCAGCAGGCGGCAGGCGCGGTCGGCGAGGAAGGCCCACGCGTTGAGATCGGAGATCTCGTCCTTGAGCCGGTTCATGATGGGTTCGGCGACCACGGCGAGGCGGCTGTTCGGCTGGAAATCCTTGTCCACGACGTAGTGCGTGGCCGCCGGGTCCACGCCGGCGAGCATCGAGCGCCGCCACGAGGCCACCACTTCCGGACGGACGCCGGGATAGTCCGCGGGGTCCACCGCCAGAGGGCCGCGGGCCAGGGCATCGAGCTTGGCTTCCCGCACGCGCTCCCATTCGGCCGGGGTGCGGGGAATCACCGGCCCACCAGTCGCCGCCAGCGTCGTCATCTCCTGGCCTCCGAGGTTTCCTGCGGGTGCTTCCCGGTGAAGGATATTGGCGCCGCGCTCCGCGTCCGAACCTGACGGACACGCTACGGACGGCCCGTGCCTCCGGCGTCTCATTTTTGCGACGGCGTTTCGCATGGTGAAGAGCGGCCGTCTCGCCCAGGTGCCGGGATTCCGAAGCCCCAGAGCCCCAGGTTGCTCCCCGGGTCGGGCATAAGGGATCCTGGCCCTCCAGGGGATAGTTAGCTTGGCTACCGAAGGGAGGGCGGGCAGCCCTCAGGTGCCCTCGAGCCGTGACCGAAACCGATTCCGGACCCGCTCCCCGGACGTGGCTGACCAGCGGAGATCCCGGCTGGCAGGACGCGCCGGACCGAAACACGCCCTAGCCGAGCAGGCCGTCCAGATCACCGTCGAAGGCCGCGCGCAGGATGCGGCCCATCTCGCCGGAGTCCAGCGGGCGCGGGTTGTTGTCGACCAGTCGCGCGGCCGACATGCCTCGTTCCGCGACCCAGTCGAGGCGGTCCTCGGACAGGCCCAGTTCCGCCAGATCGCGGGGAATGCCGACGGCGCCGAGCAACTCGGCGACGCGGCGCACGGCCGCTCGTGCGCGACCGCTTTCCGCCGCACTGCCGGAGTCCGCCGCGCCGGGGGCAACCGTGGCGTCGGAGTCCAGTGGGCAGCGCAGTGCCGACGCGACGGCGGCGAACTCCGCGGTCCGGGCGGGCAGGTTGTAGGCCATCACGTAAGGCAGGAGCGCGCCCACTCCGGCGCCGTGCGGCGTGTGCGTGAGCGCGCCGATCGGGTACTGCAGCGCGTGCGCCGCGGCGGTGCCCGCGGTGCCGAGCGCCAGGCCGCCGTACAGCGCGCCGAGGTGTAGTTCGGCGCGGGCGGACCGGTCGTCACCGCCGGAGCAGGCGGCGACGATGCTCCGGCCGATCAGTTCGATGCCGGACAGCGCGTAGCTGTCGGTCAGCAGCGACTTGCCGACGAAGACCCGCTCGGTGCTCAGCGCGGGGTCGGGCGGACGGCGGATGGCCGTGAATGCCTCGACACAGTGGGAAAGCGCGTCCGCCGCCGCGTGGGCGCTCAACGATCGCGGACAGGTGTAGGTCAGTTCCGGGTCGACGACCGCGGTGTGCGGGATGAGGTGGGGACTGGAGATGCCGACCTTCATCTCGCGGTCGGGGTCGGCGATCACCGCGACCGGCGTGACTTCGGATCCGGTCCCGGCCGTCGTGGGGACCGCGACCACCGGCAGCGACGGGCCGGGAATCTTGAATTCGCCATAGTAGTCACCGGGTTTGCCACCGTGCACCAGCAGCGCGGAGACGACCTTGGCGTGGTCGATACAACTGCCGCCACCGACACCGAGCACCACGTCGATCCCCAGCGCCGCCACCTCGTCGACGCAGTCGGCGATCGAGCCGGCGGGCAGTTCCGCCTCGACCGCCGAGAAAACGTGCACCGCCACGCCCGCCGCGCGCAGGTTTTCCCGTATTTCCAGGAATTCCGGCGCTCCGGCCATCCGCGCGTCGGTACAGACCAGCGCGTTGGTGCCGAGCGCGGCGGTGACCGCCCCGAGCCCGCGTCGCTGGCCGGCTCCGAAGATGATCTGGCGCGGCACACGGATCAACCCGGACGCGCCCGCCTCCGTCGTGGCCTGGCCTGTGGTGCTCATCGTTGCTCGCTTCCTGCCGTGGCCGGCCGCAGCGCCGGTAAGTCGTTCCACACCTGATCGGACACTTCGATACCGCGTCCGAGCGCCAGTTCACTCCGGGTCCGTGCCCCGTCGCCGGGCACGGTCACGGGCCCGCCGCCCGTCGCCGGTTCGGTGTCACGGACCGCCTGGAGGTAGGCGCCGATCGCGTCGGCGCGGCCCTCGCCGGGCGCACCGAAGACGATGAAGACGTCGCCCTTGGAGCTGGGCCGGTCCGAGTCGAGCGTGCCCCGCACGTCGGTGCCGAGCGCGGACGCGGTCAGCGACGCGACCAGCACCTCGAGGGAAAGCCCGAGCGCGTAACCCTTCGCCCCGCCGAACGGTGCGATGGAGCCGTCGATCGCGGCGCGGGCGTCGGTGGTCGGTTCGCCTCCGGCGTCCAGCGCCCATCCTTCCGGCAGCGGGAGGCCGCGCTGCGCGTGGTCGTGGATCCTGCCCATCGACACCAGCCCGGTGGCCATATCGAGGACCAGCGGGTGGGGCTCGGCGGGTACCCCGATGGCGAGCGGATTCGTGCCGATCATGGCGCGCCGGCCGCCCCAGGGGTGCACCAGCGCCTCGCTCGTGCAGGTGACGATCCCCGACTGGCCGCCCCGCGCGATGTGCTCGGCGTACCAGCCGAGCATGCCCAGGTGGTTGTTGTTCCGGACGACCGCGGCGGCCACGCCGGTGGTGCGCGCCCGTTCCGTGATCGCGGCGATCGCCGACATGGCCACGACCGGCCCGAGTCCGTGCAGCCCGTCGACCTCGAGCAGCGCGGCACCCGTCCACTCGTGCCGTCCGGTCGCTCGCGGGTCGGCTACCCCGGCGTGAATGCGTTCGACGATCCGGCGCAGGCGCAGCACGCCGTGTGACGGATGCCCGCTTAATTCGGCGGCGATGAGTGTCTCGGTCTGCAGCAGCGCGGCGGCTTCGGGGACCTCGTTCGCGAGCAGGATGCCGAGGACGATTTCCCGCAGCCGGGTGACCTCGACCAGCGCCATGGGCCGTTTCTCCTTGCTCCCGCCAGCTCACTGTCTGAGAAGGACCTTGTCATTCGGCGCGCGCGATGCCACTCTTCGTCCCGACATGCGGAACCAGATTTCTTCCCTCAGCAGAGCGCTCACCCTGCTCGACGTCTTCGGCGCCGGCGATGGCGAGCTCACGCTCACCGAGCTCGCGGATCGCGCGGGAATGCCGAAATCGACGGCACACCGCCTGGTCACCGACCTGGTGCGGTGGCGTGCCCTGGAGCGGACACCGAGCGGTCTGCGCCTCGGGATGCGGTTGTTCGAACTCGGTCACCTGGTGCCCTCGCCGCGCAAGCTGCGTGACGTCGCCCTGCCGCATCTGGAAGACCTCTACGTGACCACCCGGAACACGGTGAACCTCGCGGTGCGGGACGGCCTCGACGTGGTCTATGTGGAAAAGTTCGTGGCGCCCACGGCTCCGGTGCCGCATACCCGCACGGGCGGACGGCTGCCGATGCATTGCACCGCGCTGGGCAAGGCGATCCTCGCGTTCTCCCCGGCCTCGCTGCTCGAAGAGGTCGTCGCGGCGGGGCTGCGCCGCATGACGCCCAAGACCATCCAGGATCCCGCGGTGCTGCGTGCCGAACTGGTCACCATCCGCAGCCACCGGGTGGCCTACGACGTGGAGGAATCCCGCATCGGCCTGCACTGTGTCGGCGCGCCCCTGTTCGGCAGACGTGGTGAGGTGGTCGCCGCGGTGTCGGTCACCGGCCTGCAAAGCCGTTCCACCGCACGGCATTTCGCGCCCGCGGTGCTGACCGCCTCACTGGCGCTCTCGCGTCAGCTCGGCTGGTCCGGCGGCGCCCAGCCCGATCGCTGGGCGAACCGGTGAGCACCACTCGAGGTGTTCGTCATTTGAGCGCGGTGACGAGCCATTCGCGGAACTCGTGGAACGCCCGGCGGTAGAGCTGGTCCGGGCTGTAGACGAGGTAGAACTCCAGACCCTGGCCTGCCACCGAGGGGAAGGGGGCGACCAGGCGCCCGGAGGCCAGATCGGCTTCCACGACCCCCCGTGGCGCCAGGCACACGCCCTGTCCGGCGATCGCCGCATGGCAGGTGAGCGACGAATCGCTGAAACTCAGGCCTCGGTCGACGTCGACGCCGGCGATCCCGACCGATTCGAGCCAGCGCTCCCAGAGGCCGGGGCTGGCGGTCGAGCGGAGCAGATCCTCCGGGTTGAGCTTGCGGATGTCCCTGGGCTCGCTGAGCCCGTGCTCGTCACGGTAGTCCGCACTGCACACGAACACGACGTCACCGGAGACGAGCAGGTCCGACCGGCACCCGGTCCAGATCCCGCTGCCCGGGCGGATCTCGGCGTCGACGTCGAAGTGGCCGAAGTCGTCCGCGCGGCTGGAGGTGATCAGCTCCAGCTCGACCCACGGATGGGCGCGGTGGAACTCGGTGAGCCGTGGCACCAGCCAGCTCGTGGCGAACAGCGTGTAGGAGCGCAGGCGCAGAGACGCCTCCCGCTGGCGCCGGCCGGTGATGTCGTCGGTCGCCTCGGAGATCGCGGCGAGGTGCTTCGTGACGGCTTCGAGGTACCGGGCGCCCGCGTCGGTCAACCGCACGGAACGGCCGTTGTGGTTGAACAGCTGGACACCGAGCCACGATTCCAGCGCCCGGACCTGCCTGCTCACCGCGCTGGGGGTGACGAACAACTCGGCCGCCGCCTGACGAATGTTCTGCCTGCGGCCGGCGACCTCGAACATGCGGAGCGCGTTGAGGGGTGGAAGACGAAGAGTCGACTGTGAGTCTTCCACACCGAGCAGTCTTGTGAGCGGATGCCCGACTTGTCAATGTCGTCTGTGCACCCGGGATCACTGTTGACGCCAGCGCAACACAACGCGAAGGAATTGTCGCTCTACGAGCGGTTTACCTGGGGTTACGCTCGAGGGCGAACCTGTCGGAGCCGCAAATCCCTTGTCCTGACCGAAAACGAACGCCGTCACGGCCTCCGGAGGTGCTCCGCACCGCCGCGCGACGCGCTGTGTCGCGGCCCACCGGGCCGCCAGTGAGGAGAACCTTTCGTGACCTACGACCTCCTGCTCGCCAACGGGCACGTCCTCGATCCCGGCTCCGGCCTCGACGGCAGGATGGACATCGCCGTCACCGCGGGCCGGATCGCCGCGATCGAGCCGCACATCGACCCCTCCACCGCACGGCAGGTGCTGGACCTGCGCGGGAGCGACCGGTACGTGGTGCCGGGGCTGATCGACGTCCACACCCACGTGGGCTACGGGGCGACGACGGCCGGGGTGGGCATGGGATGCTGCGATCCCGACGTGATCGGCGTGCGGTCCGGGGTGACCACGCTGGTCGACTGTGGTTCGGTCGGGGTGGCCAACCTCGGGGTGTTCCCGACGCACATCCTGCCGAAGGCCCGCACCCGCGTCATCGTCTACGTCAACATCGGCAGCTACGCGCACACCATGCCGGGCCCGGCGGACGTGAACAGCCTCGACGACATCAACGAAAAGGCGATCGCCTCGTGCGTCGAGCACAACCCGGGCCTGATCAGTGGCGTGAAGTTGCGGCTCGTCGGGCCGATCGTGTCCGATCTCGGGGAGGAACTGGTCACCAGGGCCAAAGCGGTCGCCCGCGAGCACGGGGTGCCGTTGATGACCCACATCGGCGACTTCACCGCCGCCCGCCGCGGCGGTGACCCGAAGCGACTGTCCGAAGTCACCCAGTTCCTGCTCAAGACCCTCGAGCCCGGCGACATCCTCACGCACCTGTGCACCCCGAACGCCGGTGGCGTGATGGAGGAGGTCGACGAGTCCATGGGCAACCTGACCGAGGCGCGGGAGCGTGGTGTCGTCCTCGATCCGGCCGTGGGCATGGGCAACTTCGGCTACGAGGTGGCCCGGGAACAGGCACAGCGCGGCATGGTCCCCGACACGATCAGCAGCGACCTCACCGCGGGAGGCCAGTCCTTCCACAGTCTCGTCGAATGCATGGCGAAGTTCATGGCGGTGGGCTATTCCTTCCCCGAGGTCATCCGGATGACGACGGCCAACGCGGCGAAGGCGATCGGGCGCGCGGAGGACCTCGGTGCCCTCCAGGTGGGCCGGGAAGCCGACATCACCGTGCTGGACCTCGTCGGTGGCGACTTCACCTTCCGCGACACGACCCACTTCTGGTTCCACGGCGACCAAGGGATCGTTCCGGTGCAGACGGTGAAGTCCGGTGAACTGGTCGATCCGCACTGGGGCCCACATCCCTGGGGATGGCTCCCGGCGACGGCCGGAGCGGAGGGCGGGAAATGACCACGGATTTCGGGCCCCGGTTCACTGTGGACGACGACTGGGAGCGGCTGCCCGCGGAGCGTCACCACGCGGACGTGGTCGCGGTGGACATCGGACCCGACGACCGCGTGTATGTCTTCACGCGCAACGAACACCGCGTCTTCGTCTACGAGAGCGACGGAACCTTCGTCACCTCCTGGGGCGACGGGATCTTCACGATGCCGCACGGCCTCACCGTCGCGCCGGACGGCAGCGTGTACTGCGTCGACGCGGGTGACCATTCGGTGCGGAAGTTCACCCCCGAGGGCGAGTTGCTGACGACGCTCGGCACGCCCGGCGTCGCGACCGACACGGGCCACACCCCGGGAGGCCGGGCGGTGATCCACAACGTGGAGACCGTGCGCAGGCCGGCGGGTCCGTTCAACCGGTGCACGAACCTGTCCATCGCGCCCACCGGGGATCTTTACGTCTCCGACGGCTACGGCAACTGCTGCGTGCACCGGTTCAGCCCGGACGGCACCCTGATCAAGTCGTGGGGCGAGGTCGGCGTGGGCCCCGGCGAATTCCATCTGCCGCACGGGATCTGCGTGACCGCCGACGGCCGGGTCCTGGTCGGCGACCGGGAGAACGACCGGATCCAGGTCTTCGATCTCGACGGCACCTACATTACCCAGTGGACAGACGTGCAGCGGCCGTGCGATCTCGCGGTGGACGCCGACGGACTGGTCTATGTCGCGGAGTTGTGGCGTCCTCGTGGCACCGGCTCGTTCACGCGTGGCCGTACCCCCACCGATCTGCCCGGCCGGGTCACCATTTTCGATCCGCGGGGGAGTGTCGTCGCGCGGTGGGGCGCCTCCACGGTGAGCCGGGCGAGCGCGGGCAACTTCGTCGCGCCGCACGGCATCGCGGTCGACTCGCGTGGCGCGGTGTACGTCGGCGAGGTGACCGACACCTTCGGCATCCGGCCCGGGCGCGTGCCCGCCGACCACGCGCCGCACCAGCTGCAGAAATTCACCCGCATACCGGAGTAGGACCGTCGGCATCCGAAGAGCGAAAGGTTGTGGCGCTGACGACCGTAGCACCATCGCCGGGCGAACCGGCCCAATAGCGTCCTTTGTGGACGGAGGGAGGCGACGATTTCGCCGTCCCCCTCAGCGGTCAGGTCCGCCGCCGTCGAAGTCGACGCAAGGACCGGCACCCAATCGCTGACGATCGGGAGGTGGCAATGGAGCCACGGGAATCGCAAGCATCGAGTGACGTTTCACTGGCGGAGGAGCCGAGAATCAGCCGGGTGGCGGCCCGGCTCGACCGGATTCCGGTGCTGTTCCGGCACTGGCAACTCGTCCTGCTCGGTCAGTTCATGTGGGGGTCGGTCCTCCTGCTGGACACGATGGCGGCCCGGATCTACCCCGTCTACTGGGGTCCGAAGCACATCATCACCCAGACCCAGTACTCGGTCCTCGTCGGCGCCGCGACCGGTGCGGGGCCCCTGCTCGGCGGCGTGCTGTTCGGCTATCTGGCCGACCGGTACGGACGCAAGCGCATCATGATCGTCTCGTGCGCCGTGGCCGGTCTCATCGCCTGGCCCGCGGCCTTCACCAAGTCGTGGCCGTTGCTGCTGGCCTGCGTGGGCATTTCGGCGCTCGGCATCGGCGGCGCGCTGGCGATCGTCCCGTCGTACAACTCGGAGTGGTGTCCACCGACGTCCCGGAACCGGCTGATGCTCGGTTCCCAGGTGCTGTCCCAGATGATGCTGGCTTTCCTCGGGACCGCCCTCGCGTTGGTGTTCCTGCCTCAGAACTTCGTCGTCTACGTGTTCGTGCTGGCCGGGATGCCGCTGGTGACGATTCCGCTCATCATGCTCACCATGCCGGAGTCCGCGCGATGGCTGGAAGACCACGGCCGGTACGGCGAGGCCGACGCGATCGTGTCCAAGATGGAGGCGAAGGCCCTCGCGAAGCACGGTGAACTGGCCGAGCCCGACTACGAGGCGCACCGGATCGTCGACACCGCGAAGGTCAGGATGACCGATGTCTTCCGCGGGCACTACCTCCGCCGGACGATGGTGATCCTGACCGTCTGGGTGTTCTTCTACTTCGGGCCGGGTGGCGGGTTCACGCCGTTCCAGGGCGTCTACATCGTGTCAAAGGGCTTCAGCGCCTCGCAGCTGTTCACGATCCTGATGATCGGCGGCATCGGTGGCGTCGTCGGGGTGTTCCTCGCCGCCGTGTTGAACGAACGGTTCGAACGCCGCCAGCTCGTCCTGTTCGCCTCGCTGGTCTTCACCGCCGGCGTGGTGTTCTACCTCGTGGGCGGCAAGTCGTACGGGATGCTGGTGATCGGCACGATCCTGGCCATGTTCGGGTTCGGCGTGATGCTCAACAACCTGTACAACTACTCGGCGGCCATCTACCCGACCCGGATGCGCTCGGTGGGCACCGGATGGGCCGACGGTGTCGGGCACGTGTCCGCGGTCTTCGGCCCGCTCATCGCGGGAGCCTTCTACAGCGGTACCGCGGGCGCGAACCACGTCGGATGGTTCGGCTGGTTCGTCATCGTGGGCACGCTCGCGCCCGCGTTCATCCTCTACCGGTTCGGCGGCAACCAGCGCAGCATCTCGCTGGAGAAGTCTTCGAGCTGACCTACGGGGCCGCGTCCCGTCGCCATCCCCGGCGGGACGGGCCCCGGTCCGCGTGCGGCCGTCCCGATCACGGAGCGGTATCGTCCCCGGCATGGCCGGAGGAGGAGCCCCGTGAGCGATCGGCACTACGTGACCACGCCGGACGCGGACGCGGACGGGCCGCACCCCGGCCCCAGCGTGCCTCAGACGGCCAAGCTGGCGGTGGTCGTCGGTGCGCTCGGGGTGGTCTTCGGGGACATCGGGACCAGCCCGATCTACACCCTCCAGACCGTCTTCAACCCGTCCGACCCGCATCCCGTGCCGGTCAGCATCGAGCACGTGTTCGGCGTGGTCTCGCTGGTGTTCTGGTCGGTGGTGATCATCGTCATGGTCACCTACGTGCTGCTGGCGATGCGCGCCGACAACGACGGCGAGGGCGGGATCATGGCCCTGATCGCGATGCTGCGGCGGTGGGGCACGCAGCGCGGCGGACGGGCCACCCTCGTGCTGGCCGGGCTGGGCATCTTCGGTGCTTCGCTGTTCTTCGGCGACAGCATGATCACCCCGGCGATCTCGGTGCTCTCGGCGGTCGAAGGGCTCAAGGTCGTCGAGCCGTCCCTGGCCGAGCTGGTCGTGCCGATCACCGCGGTGATCATCATCGTGCTGTTCCTGGTGCAGCGCCGGGGCACCGAACTGGTGGGCCGGATCTTCGGGCCGGTGATGATCGTCTGGTTCACGGTCGTCGGCGTGTTCGGGGTGGGCGGTATCTTTCACCACCCCGACATCCTGAAGGCGCTTTCGCCGGTCTATGCGCTGAAGTTCGTGGCCAATGATTTCGGCACCGCGTTCTTCGCCCTGTCCGGCGTCGTGCTCGCGGTCACCGGCGCCGAGGCGCTCTACGCCGACATGGGCCATTTCGGGCGCCCCGCGATCACCCGGGCGTGGCTGTTCCTGGTCTTTCCCGCGCTGGTGCTCAGCTACCTCGGCCAGGGGGCGTTGATCCTCGGCGACGAGAGCACGGTGAGCAGCCCGTTCTTCCTGCTGGTGCCCGGCTGGGGGCGGATCCCGATGGTGCTGCTGGCCACCGCGGCGACGGTGATCGCTTCCCAGGCGGTGATCAGCGGCGCGTACTCGGTGGCCTCCCAGGCGGCCCAGCTCGGCTACCTGCCCAGGCTGCGGATCGCGCACACCTCGGAGTCCACCAGGGGGCAGATCTACGTCCCGTGGATCAACTGGCTGCTCATGGTCTCGGTGCTGACCCTGGTCTTCGCGTTCCGGAGCTCGTCGGCGCTGGCCTTCGCCTACGGCGTGGCGGTGACCGGGACGATCACCATCACCACGCTGTTGTTCTTCCGCGTCGCCCGCCGGAAGTGGGACACCCCACGATGGCTGATCGCCGTCGGCGCGACCGTGCTGCTGGCCGTCGACCTGCTGTTCTTCGCGGCGAACGTGACCAAGCTCGTCCACGGCGCGTGGCTGCCCCTGCTGATCGGCCTCACCGCGTTCACGATCATGACCACCTGGCAGCGGGGCCGGGCGATCGTCACCGCGGAGCGTGAGCGGCACGAGGGATCACTGCGGGAGTTCGTCGAGGAGCTGCGGAAGAAGAGCTCGGCGATGTGGCGCATCCCGGGCACCGCCGTGTTCCTCAACCGGGGCCAGAAGACCGCGCCGCTGGCGTTGCGCGCCAATGTCGAGCACAACCACGCCCGTCACGAGCACATCGTGATCCTCTCGATCCAGACCGAGCCGGTGCCCCGGGTGCCGGCGGGCGAGCGGGTCTCCGTCGACGACCTGGGCTACCGCGACGACGGCATCACCTATGTCGAGGCCCGGTTCGGCTACATGGAAACCCCGGACGTGCCCGGCGCGCTCGCCGGTCTCGCTCCCGACGCCACCGAGGGTCCGCTGGAGCTCACCGACGCGTCCTACTTCCTGTCCAAGATCGAACTCCGGCGCGGGGACGAGCCGACGATGGCGGAATGGCGCAAGCGGCTGTTCATCGCCACCTCCTACATCACCGCCGACGCCGCCGAGTACTTCCGGCTGCCCCGCGAGCGCACGGTCATCATGGGTTCCCGGATCGAGATCTGACCCGGCGCGCCGGCGGGTCCGGCCGTACTGTGCCGATCGTTACCAATCCGACCACAGCCACGGCCGAAACGGGTGTCTGCAAGCAGATTGGCTGCGGTCCGTCTCGGCCTACTTTTGGTCGGATTGGTAAAATTCCTTGGATGCGCAGGCTCGTGTTCCGGGGTCGCCGATGATCGACGACAGCTGGTATCGCTCGGTCACCGGCTTCGCCCAGACGCTTCCGTGGCTGTCCGGCCCCGCCGTCGCGTTCAGCGAGTACGCGATCTTCCTGATCTTCCCGGCGTTCCTGGCGATCGGCTGGTGGTTGCGAACGCGCGGCGTGGACACCGCGGCGCGGGTGCTGTGGGTGCCCTGCGCGGTGGTGCTGGCCTACGGCGTGGATTGGCTTCTCAAGATCACGATCGCGGAACCGCGACCCTGCCGGGCGCTGGCCGGCGTGCACCCCCTGCTGCCGTGCGACGCCCCGACCGTCTATTCGTTTCCCAGCAACCACACCGTTGCCGTCGCCGCGTTCGCCGCCGCGGTGTTCCTGGTGCGCCGCCGCTGGGGCGTGTACGCCACGATTTTCGCCGTGCTCGTAGGATTTTCGCGGGTCTATATCGGAGCGCACTATCCGCACGACGTACTGGGCGGAGCCGCTGTCGGCACCGCGATCGCCTTTCTGGGCGTGCCGCTCCACCCGTATCTGGTCGCGTTCAGCCGCCGCGCCGTCGACGCGTTCGGCTCCCGCGTCGCCGCGCGCCGGGCGACGCCCGAAGACCCCGGCATGGACATGGCGGTCGAGGAGACCGAAGAGGAGCGGAGCTGAGCCCTGCCTGCGGGCGACGTTCCGGCGAAACCGGCGCGGGCGAGTTCACGCGGTACATCTGTTCAGGATGCGGAGTCCAGCAAGAGGTTGTTGAAGACTTCGGTGGGCTTGAGCCGAGTGTCTGTCGTGGACGGTCGTTCCGCCGGCGACCTTGTCGAGTTCTTCTTGCGTGTGGCCGGGCAGGCCGGCGCCTTTCGGGAAGTACTGGCGCAGGAGGCTGTTGGTCTTCTCGTTGCTGCCGCGCAGCCAGGTCGGGTGCGGATCGCAGAAGTAGAGGAGCATCCCGGTGGTCATGATGAACCGTGCCTGGCGGGTCATTTCGTTGCAGTGGTCGCAGGTGATGCTGTTGTTGAGCAGTTCGGGCGGCGTGTTCATCCGGCCTGCGAGCCGACGCGCGATTTCGTCTGCTGCCGCCTCTTGATCCCCAACGCGATCGCCTCGCGCTCCAGCAAATCCAACGGGCGATCACGGCCCACCCGCAGCTCCGCCCGCCACCGTCCAGATCGTCATCCCGGGTGGTGCACTGCCCTCTGGAACCCGCCCCAGGGAGCGAATGGTCCTTTCGTTCCGTTGAAGCTCACCCGAACGTGTATAAACACCTGTTCGATACGTCGGTAGAATGGGCGCATGGCTCCACTGACTCCCGTGCACGTGTCCTCGCTGAGTGACACGGCAGTGCTGGATGCGTTGCGGGAAGCGGAGATCCGGCGCCGTCAGCTGTATCGAGACGAGCTTGTCCTCGTCGCCGAAATCGAGGCGCGGGGTATCACGACGAGCCGGGGAATCCATATCGAGACGTCCGCGCTGCTGCGGGATATGTTCAACCTCAGCTCCCCCGAGGCACAGCGAATGGTCGCCCACGCCGAAGCCCTGTGCGGCACGGTCACACCCACCGGCGCCCGCATCGACCCGCAGCTTCCCGTGGTGGCCGACGCCTTGGCCGACGGGATGATCTCGCCAGGTCATGTGGAGGCGATCCGCAAGGCCGTCACCGGCCTGCCGGACACCGCCTCCCCCGAAGACCGGGCGATCGCGGAGAAGATCCTGTGCGAGGCCGCCATCACCAGTGAACCGTCCCACGTCAAACGACTCGGCGACGAGATCGCGCTGCGTCTGGATCCCGACGGCGACGAGCCGAAAGACAAGGACCTGCTACGTCCGCAGCGGCGACTGGATGTGCAGGAGACCCGGGATGGCCGCGTGCTGGGCCGGTTCGACCTCGACACCGAAACCGGAGCACTCCTGACGACCCTGCTCTCCCCGCACACCGCACCGCAGCCCACAGAAGACGAGCCCGATCGACGTTCGCGCAGCGAACGTTACGGCGACGCGTTCCGCGACATCCTCACCCTCGCCGCCCAGTGTGAGAGCACGCCGAGTGAGGCGGGGGAACCGGCGACCTTGATGGTCAGTATCACGTTGGAGGAGTTGAAGTCAGGGATCGGGCACGGACTGGTGGATGGCTACTGGAACCTCTCCGCCGCCCAGATCCGCCGCATCGCCTGCGACGCAGCCGTCGTGCCCGTGGTACTGGGCTCGAAGAGCGAGATTCTCGACATCGGACGTGCCACCCGGGTCGTCCCTCGTGCTATCCGCCGGGCGCTGATCCGCAGGGATCGCGGTTGTTCATTTCCGGGGTGCGCGAAGAAGGCCAAGTGGTGCGCCGCTCACCACATTTTAGAATGGTATTTCGGTGGGCCGACAGCGTTGGAGAACTTGACCCTCGTCTGCCACTATCACCATCGAGTTTTACATCACAGCGAGTGGAAAGTCCGCATGATGCAAGGGTTCCCGGAGTACATCCCACCGTCCTATGTGGATCCCGAGCGCAGACCACGGCGCAACACCCTCCACTCCATGCGCACGTAACCACGCCACCACATCCTCGCCGATAAGAGTGCAAACCGATCCTCGGACAACGTCATGGGGCAGTCCGGGGAATCAATGCTGCCCCAAAGCAACGCCTACCGCGAACCTTGGCATATCCCCGCACCTCCTTCACGGACGCGGGGCTGCCCAAACGTCGGCCGCCAGCGCCGGATGGTTAGGATTTTCTTTGCAGCAGAGGAATCGTCGTGGTGCCGGCATCGTGCGCGTTTCGCCGGTCACCCTACGGACAGTAGGGCGCGCAGTTCAGGATGCCGGACCAGTGGACCTCGGTTTCGTCCTCCCCGACGAACGCGAGCACCCGGACCCGCAATTGCCCGCCCGGGGGCGGAGTCGGGAAGGTCGACCGGAAATCGGCGGATTGCCCGGGGGAGACCAGCGCGCCCCGATACGGTTGCGTCCAGCCGGCGACGGCGACCATGGAGCCGTTGTATTCGACGGACGGGTCGGGGTAGTGGGCGTCGGTGTTGCCCCGGTTGTCGACGTGCACGTCGACCTCGACGTGCGGGCCCCGGATTTCGCCGTCACCGTCCGGTTTGGCGGCCCAGTCGACGGTGTAGGTGACGTTGTCGAGCGTCCACGGCTGGCCGGGGCTGTTGTCGGCGGGGGAGACGGCGCCCGCGGGCGCCGTCTCCGACGGGGTCGCGCAACCGCCCGCGAACAGCAGCGCCGCGGCGAGCGTCACGGCGGGGATCAGCGAAATCCTCATGCCGGCCTCGGCCGGGGTCGCACCGCCTCTTCGGTCATGCCCGCCTCCCGACGTTCACCGTGACGGGTTCCCGATTTTGCGGCTTGCGCGCGGAGGCGGGCATCGCCTGATGAGGGTGAGGTGGGCTCCTGACTCCTGGCTGGTGGCTCAGGAGCGGCGCAACCTGCGGAGCACTGCCCTGACGAGAAGCGGGAGAAGGAGCGTCACGGCGAGGACCAGGGCCGCGATCGGGCCGAAGGTGCCGAAGCCGTCACGGTCGTAGGCGGCCGGTTCGGCGTCGCGCCAGTCGGCCGAGCCGCCGTTGGCCAGTGACGCGTCGGCCGCGCTGGGGCCTCCGGTGGCGCCGCTGGGACCTCCCGCACCTGCCTGTGCCGAGGGCCGGTTGCCGCCCGCGCCGCCGTGGGTAAGCGCTTTCACGCCGCCGAGAGCCTCGAACGGGTCCGGCGGCGAGGTCGCACCCGCGCCCAGGCTGCCGTGGAACGTCGGGTTCGAGCAGTTGCCGGGATTCAGTTGCCGCGCGGGCGCGCCGGTCAGCCGGGCGACCGCGTTCATCATTTCCTGGGAAAGGTTCGGGGGCAACGGCGAATAGCCGATACGGGCCATGTTGATCTGCCCGTCGCAGGCGACGTGGGAGACGAACGCGGCGGCGGTGTCCGTCTTGCCCTGGTCGCCGTAGCCACCCTTGCACGTGTCGCGGCCACCTGAGCACGGCATCATGAGATACGAATAGGCGGAAATGGGGTAGGTGAGCGGATCGGAGTTCGTGTAGACCCCACTGAGTTCCTGGGAAAGGTCCGGCCGGAGGTTCGCCCTGGTCAGTGCGGCGGAGATGTTCTGCGCGTAGGGCTGGGTGTAGCCGCCGGACTGGTTTTCCACCCACACGGTGGGCGCGTTGTATTTCTTCGCGTAGCCGAATTCGTCGTATCCGATCGAAAACGGGACGCTGCCGTTCGCGACGGTCTGTGCGATCTGGTCGGAATCGGCGAACAGCCGGTACGCGGTGCCGTCCTGGCCCGAGGTCGGCAGTTGGATCGGGCGTACTCCGGCGGACAGGTTGCCGATTTCGGCGACGTTGCGCGCGATGAACTGGTTGTAGGCATCCGGCGCCATGTGCGCGACGAAGTCGTAGAACAGCGCCGTCGTGCCGGACTGCCCGCCGCGGCCGATGAGGGTGATCGGCTGGTCGGGCAGGGCGAACCCGCCGTTGGTGGCGGTGATCGCGGGATCGCTCCAGCGGGTGATGCTCCGCGCGAAGATGCGGGCGATCGTCGCCCGGGTCAGGTGCAGGGTGGTGACTCGCCGGCCCGCCGCGTCGCTGACGTTGTACATCACCGCGACCGCGCCGGCCACGTCCGGCACGTACTGGTATCCCCGTGCGGCGGCGCTGATCCCGCCGCCACCGGCCGCCTGCAACGAACTGACCTCGGCCTCGGTGCCCCCGAAGTCGACCGTGCGGTCCCCGTACTGGTTCACCCCGGCGGGCGAGCCGAGAGCGCTGTAGTTGACCGGGATGCCCCGCGAACCGGCCCCGTTCTGCCAGTCGCTCATGGCCAGGCCGACATAGGTCGATCCGGAGCCGTTGAGTTGCCCCAGCGCGGCGGCCTGGGGCGCGAACGCGAGTTGCGCCACGATGACGAACACGGCGAAGCCGGCGAGCTTCTTCACCCGAACCGCCCGTGCACGTAGTCGTGGGTCCGTGGATCCTCCGGGTCCGAGAAGATCTTCTCGGTCGGGCCGTGCTCGACCACCCGGCCGGGCTCGTTCTCCGCGGCCAGGAAGAACGCGCAGTGATCGGAAACCCGTTGTGCCTGCTGCATGTTGTGCGTCACGATGACGACGGTGACCTCGTGGCCGATCTCGGCGATGGTCTGCTCGATACGCCGGGTCGAGGTCGGGTCCAGGGCCGAGCACGGTTCGTCCATCAGCAGGACGTTCGGCCGCACCGCAAGGGACCGCGCGATGCACAGCCGTTGCTGCTGGCCGCCGGAGAGGGCACCGCCCGGAGCGCCGAGACGGTCGCGCACCTCGCGCCACAGCCCGGCCCGCTCCAGGCTCCGCTCGACGAGTTGGTCCTTGTCGTCACATTTCACACCCGCCAGCTTCAGCCCGGCCAGCACATTGTCCTTTATGGACATGGCGGGGAAGGGGTTCGGTTTCTGGAAGACCATCCCGATGCGCAGGCGCACCTGTTGCGCACGGGTGCCGTCGGCGTAGATGTCGGTGCCGTCCAGCAGGACCTCACCGGCCAGGCCGGCGTTCGGCACCAGCTCGTGCATCCGGTTGAGGATGCGCAGGAAGGTCGACTTGCCACAGCCCGACGGGCCGATGAGCGCGGTGACCTCGCGGGCGGGCATGTGCAGGGAAACGTCTTCGAGCACGAGCCGGTCACCGAACCACGCGGCCACACCGCGGCTTTCCAGCGTTGCCGCTCCGGGCGGCGGGCCACCGATCAGGCGGGTGGCGATCACTTCGTCGTCGACGGCTTGACTCACTGGGTTTGCTCCCTTTTACCAATCCGACCGAAAGTAGGCGGAGACGGTTCGCAGCCCGATCTGCTTGTCGACACCCGTTTCCGCCGTGGCTGCCGTCGGATTGGTAACGAACGGCACTGGTGCCGTGCCCGCCACCGCTTCCGGCCCGCCAGGCGGGCCAGCGCGAACAGGGCGAAGATCAGCAGAATCAGCACGAGGGCGCCGATGTACCCGCGCTGCTGCGCCGATTCCAGGGGTTCCTTGATGTACCGGTAGACGAACCGGGGGAGGCTCTCCTGCGGGTTGGCGAACGGGTTCCCGTTGAGCGACAAGGATCCGAACGACGTGAACAGCAGCGGCGCGGTCTCCCCGACCACCCGGGCTATCCCGAGGATGACCGCCGTGGTCACCCCCGTGCGCGCGGTCGGCAACACGACCGACCACACCGTCCGCGCCCGGCTCGCGCCCAGCGCCAGCGACGCCTCGCGCAACCCGTCCGGCACCAGTCGCAGAACCACTTCCACGGTCCGCGTCACCGTCGGCAGCATGATCATCGTCAGCGCGAGCGTGGCCATGAAGCCGGAAAACCCGGTCTGCAGCGGCGGGAGGATGAGCGCGGCGTAGACGAACAGGCCCGCGACCACGGACGGCAGCCCGCTCATCGCGTCCACGAAGATCCGTACCGGTCTGCGCAGCCTCGCCCGGGTTTCGTTGAGGAACACCGCGGTCAGCACGCCCAGGGGCACGACGAAGACCAGCGCGAGCACGGTCTGTTCCAACGTGCCGATGATCGCGTGCAGGCCGCCGGTCGCGGTCGCGGGATCGGTCGGGCCGACGCCGGACATGTCGTGGGTGAAGAAACCGAGGCGCAGTCCGGGTAGTCCCTTGAGCACGATGTAACCGAGCAGGAACAGCAACGGGATCAACAGGCCCGTCGCGCCGCTGACCACGATCGCGGACACCAGCCGGTCCACCGCGGCGAGGCGGCCGAGGCGGTCCCAGGTGACCAGGAACAGCATCGCGAGGTAGAGCAGGAACGCCACCACCAGATCCGCCGGCCAGCCGGGGGAGGTCAGCAGTACGTGCATGAGGAACCAGGTGAGCAGGACCGCGGAGGCCGCGCATCCGAGCGCGCTGGCCCGGTCGGCCGGTGTGGTCGCGGACGTGCGCCGCCGCACGAGCGGCGTCACGCGCGTCTCGACCCGCTCTTCGACCACTGTGGCGGTCACGCGTCGACACCCGCACCCGAACGACTACGCGAGATGATCACCGAGGCGGTGAAGTTGGTCGCCAGGGTGAACAGGAACAACACGAGCCCGGCGGCCATGAGCCCGTTGAGGCCGATCCCGGACATGCCGGCGTTGTTGGCGATGAAACCCGAGATGGTGGCACCGCCGAACTCGAGGAGGTGGGTGGTGATCTGGGGAACCTGGGGGAGCAACAGCGAAACGGCGATCGTCTCGCCGAGCGCGCGGCCGAGCCCCAGCATCGAACCGCCGATGATGCCACCGCGGCCGAAGGGCAGCACGACGGTGCGCACCATGCCCCAGCGTGTGCCGCCGAGCGCCAGGGCGGCCTCCTTCTCACCGAGCGGGGTCTGCACGAATACCTCGCGGATCACCGAGGTGGTAATGGGAATGACCATCAGCGAGACGACCAGCCCGGCCAGGAACATGGAATTGAACAGAACCGCACCCGCCCTGGTGGAGAACAGGGGAAACCAGCCCAGATTGTCACTCAGCCACTGCGAGAAGGGGGTGATGTAGGGCCGCAGGAAGCTGAATCCCCACAATCCGTAGAGCAGGCTCGGGATCGCGGCGAGCAGGTCCACCAGTCCGGTGAGGAAACCGCGTGTGCCGGGGCCCGCGTAATCGGTGATGAAAAGCGCGGCCAGCACGGAAAGCGGAACCGCGACGCCCACCGCGATAAGGGCGACCACGACGGTTCCGTACAGCAGCCCGAGCACACCCATGGCGCCCGTGGCCGCGTTGAACCGGATGGTGGTGAAGAACCCGAAGCCGCTGACCTCGAAGGCCGGGACAGCCCGGTACACCAGGAAAAACCCGATGACGATCAGCAACGCCAGTACGGAGAGGCCGGCCACCGTGGTTATCCGGCGGAATGCGCGGTCGGCGCCGGAAGCCACGTCGGCGATCGGCCGCCGGATCGGAAAGGTCACGGGGGGAGTATGCGTGCCGGTGATCGGGTGGGGGTTGCGGAACAGGGAAGGCCCGACGGCGTGTAGATGAATCAGTCCGGCGGTTCTCGATATGCCCGTTGACGGCCGCGAGGGTCACCGGCGACGTTGAGCGCGTGAAACTTGGTGTTCTACTGCTGTGCGCCCTGTTCGCGGCGGGTTTTCTGCTCGGCGTGCCATCCGCGGCCGCGCAGACGCCGCCATTGTCCTACTCCATCCGGACCAGCGGCGCGGACCTTTCGAACGCACAGGACGGAGATCCGCTCAGGATCACCATCTCGGGCCTGCCCGCGAATGCCACGGCGAACTTCTCCATCTGCCCGAAGAACCTGCGGGACGGCCTGATCACGCAACGCCCCGACACCGCGACCAGGACCATCGTGGGGGTGCCCGACCATTCGGTGGCCTCGCGGGTGGCGGCCTACTGCGTGTTCTTCAACGACGAGCTCTCCGGGGACTCGTTCAAGACTCCGGTGACGGACCGGCCGCGCAGTGCCGCGACCGGGGACATCGTCCTCGACACTTCGGTGCCGCGCGGTTCGAGAGCTCCGGGATTCATCACCTACGACCCCGAGTACACGGCGACCGCCAAGACCGCGACGCTGGTGTGGCCCGCCAATCCGGACAAGCACCAGTACTCGTTCACCTGTGACGAGAAGAACCCGTGCACGATGATGGTGAAGATCAGCGCGTCCGGTCAGACGGTCTACGACGACTCGATCTCGTTCGCGCCTTCGGCGCCGGGCCTGAAGGTCCAGGGCTGCGCGGGCGTCGGCGCGGGCACGCTCAGCGCGAGCATGCCCGAGCGCTTCGGCAAGACGGCGGTCTCGTGGAACCAGATGCTGTGCGGGCCGAGCAAGACCACGCAGCCGGCCAACGTCGTCTCGGAGACCGAGGACGCCGGGCTGGCCTCCTTCGACAAGGGCGACTCCGATATCGCGATCACCGGCGCGGGCGGACGGCTCGCGAGCCAGACCGTCCGAAAGCGACAGTACGTGCCGGTCGCGCTCAACGCGGTCGTGGTCGCGGCCGTCGGCTGGTCGCCGACCGACCGGGCGGACAACGGATCCTCGTTGCTTTCCCGGCTTTCCAGGAAACTGGACTTCAGCTGGGACGATGTGGCGAACATGCTGAGCAAGGGCGGTGAACTGCCCGACGCGACCGGCCGCGGAGGAATTTTTCACGGCGATTCCGCCCTGGTTACGCGTAACCCGGCGCTGGCGGCGATCAGCGGGCCCGCCAGTCCCGTCCAAGCGCCGGACGCGCGGGAGGGCCGCACTGCCGCCGGTGATGCCGGCTATTACGGCGTCACCGGTGAGGCGGGGAAGGGCACCGTACCGCTCCGGCTGAGCGAACTGCTGTCCACGGCGGCGCGCCAGTCCTGGGTGTACGGCACGACCGCGAGCTTCTCCGACGGCGGCACGATGCTCGGCGGGAAGCCGGTCGGCACGGTCACCGACCTCAACGACCTGAACCTGGGACTCGGCAACGTGCACAACGTGGACGCGAAGACCGGCCGGGTCAACGTGCGCAAGCAGGTCAACGAGGCGACGCTGGGCGTCGCGGGTGGTTGCGTCAACGGCTGCCTCAACTGGGTGGTCACCGACTTGGCCACGGCCACCGAATACGGCTGGGTCCCGGTCGCGCTGCCCGGAGCCGGCGGCGGTTTCGTGGCACCGGCCGAAGCGTCCTTGCGCGCCGCGGCCGCGCACATGACGGTCGGCGAGGACGGTTCGCTCCAGCCAGGGCAGGGGGCCGCGGATCCGGCCGCGTATCCGCTCACGTTCGTCGAATCCCTTGCCGTGCCGACGAATCCGCTGGTCGACTCGAACTGCGTACCGCAGCAGGCGAAACAGGCCACGCTGACCACCCTGGTCAAGGCCGCGATCAACGGCGGGCAGGGCGGCCTGGGCAAGGGCATGACGCAGCTGACTCCCGAGCTGATGGCTCAGGCGCAGGACGCGACCGGAAAGATCGGCACTGGCACCGCGGACGCCGCCTGCCAGGAACGCAAGACCGCGAACGGTCCGGGAGCCGGTTCCCTGGGCGGCACCGGCGGATTCGCCGCGGGCGGCGGACTTCCCGCCCCGCCCGCGCTCGGCCCGGACGTCGGCGGCGGCGCGGGCGGACTGGAGCGGAAGGCGCCCACCCAGGCCAGCGTCGGAGAAGCGAAGAACATGGCGGCTTCCATGCGAATCCCGCTGTTCCCGGGCGCGGGCGCTCTCGGGGTCCTGTTTCCCTTGCTGGCGCTGGTGATCCTGGTCGGGCTTCCCGCGTTGACCGCCTACACGGCGGCCGGGCGACCGGTGCCGCCCGCGCTCATGGGGTTCCTACGACGTCTCGACCCACGGAGGAAATCGTGACCGTCCTCGAACGGCCCGTCTCGTTCAGTCCGAAGTGGACGGCCGGGGTGGTGGTGGGCTGGCTCGTCACGACGGTGGTGTGTTTCGTCGTGGTCGTGTACGCGCTCGGCCCGATGATGCAGAACAACGACCAGCGTGCCGGGCTGACCGACATTCGGTCCCAGACGGCGAAAGCACTGGAGGAGACCAAGACCCTCCTCGGCGCGGCGCCACCGACCAAGCCGCCGGAGTTCGGCTCGCCGGTGGCGGTCGTGGAAATTCCCCGGCTCCGGCTGCAGCAGGTCGTCTTCGAAGGCGTCTCGCCCGGGGAAACGGCTTCGGGGCCGGGGCATGTGCCAGGCACGGCAGGTCTGGGGCAACCGGGCAACGCCGCGCTGGCCGGCCGCTATTCGGGCTACGGCGCACCGTTCGGGCGGGTCGGAGAACTGACCGCGGGCGATCAGATCGTCGTGGCCACTACGCAGGGCAAATCGGTCTATACCGTGACGCGGACCGACACCCGCGCGCTCGACGAGGACGCCGACTACGGCAAGACGCCCAATGACCGGCTCACCCTGGTCACGTCCGCGTCCTGGTGGCCGGTTTCGTCCGAGCGGGCGACCGTGGTGACGGCCGCGATGGACGGCAAACCGTTCCGTCCGACTCCCCAGAACGGCAGGGCCGGCGCACAGGACGGGCGGTCCGGGGACAGCGGAGCTTGGGCCGCTCTCGTGCTGTCCCTGGGCGGGTTCTTCGCGGCCGCGGCGGGAGCGACCTACCTCTACCGTCGCTGGCGCCCGGTTTCCACCTACATCATCACGACGCCGGCGCTGCTGGCTTTGGCGGTACTGGCCGCGGCCGCGCTCTGGCGCCTTCTCCCGGCATGGACATAAAGGCTCGTGAGCGAGTCACCCTCGCTCACGAGCCTTCGTTGTGCCAGTGGGGTTACTCCTTGGTGCAGGTGATGCCGTTACCGTTCTTGGCCAGCGGCTTGAAGCCGTAGTCGCTCAAGGTGCCGGCCAGCGAGCCGCTGCACAGCGGGCTGCCGCCGGTGGCGTCGAACCCGACGTAACGCAAGGCCGCGCGGTAGGACGGCGAACGGGAATCCAGCACGTAGTACACGGTGCGGGAGCCGAGGAAGCCGTCGGAGAAGTTCGGCGCCCACTTCGCGCCCGTTCTCGCGACGATCGGGACACCGTCGGTGCCCGCGCCGGTGAGGTCGCCCTCGAAGAAGCCGCCCCGCTTGTCAGTGGCGGTTCCGTTGGCCTGGGCCACCCACTGGGCGGCCGAGTACGGCGCGATCGCGGCGGCCTGGTCGGCCGCCGGGATCGTGGCGCCCTCGTTTTCCTGAAAGGTGTGCACGGTGACCGGCTTGGTGAGCGGGTCGAAGCCGAGCACCGTGCCGGTGAAGAACGCCCGCGTGCCGGAGCCCGCCTGCGGCAGGTACACCTTGATCGGCGCGTCGGCCCCACCGACCTGGTTCCAGTTGGTGATCGTGCCGCTGTAGATGCCCCGCAACTGGGCCAGCGTGAGGCTGGAGACCTTCGCGGCGGCACCGGTCGACGAGGCCGACCACGAAACGCCGTCCTTGGCGAATCCGTAGTACTCGAAGGTCGCCGGGTCGCTCGACGAGCGGGGCGACGACGAACGCGCGACGTCGATCGCCGCGGTACCGGCCGCCGCCGCGTTGGCCAGCGCGGTCTTGCCGGAACCGGAGCCGTTGGGCGGAGTGTTGGTGGTCGCGTCGTAGGTCGTTCCGTTGTCGTAGAAGTCGCCGGGCACCTTGAAGGTCTGGCCCGCGGCGAGGACCGGCGGCACGTTGACGAACTGGTCCGGGTCGGTGTTCCCGGCATCGTGGTTCGCGGCCGTGAAGATCGCGCCGGTGACGTCGTAGATGGTGTCCGATCCGGCGGCCGCGACGACCTCCGGGATCCCGTCGGGGGCGGGTACCGCGTTCGCGGTGCCCGTGGCCAGCAGGCAGACCCCGGCGGCCGCGGCGGATACGCCCACGAACCGGGCGGTGCGAGTACGCATATTCAGTGCGCTCTTTCCTCTTGGTCTCGGCCACGGGGTTCCGTGGCCGAGACCAAGATCGAGCGCGCCGCTGAACGATTGCCGGTTCATCACCTTCCCGCCCGACGGCGTTGCGGTTAATGCCCGACGAACAGACCCCGCTGCCCAATACGGTGTTTCGCCCGGGTGATTTCGACGTCTTTTCCGCGGGCGGCCTCACCGACCGCGGCGAGGAAACGGCCGTGCCCCCGCACCGCTTCGATTCTGCGGCCGTAGGCGTGACCGGATTTCGCGATCGGCGTGGCACCGTCGTGGAGCAGCCAGCGCCAGTCGATTCCGTTGTCGTGGCGGAATTCGGCACGCGCCGCTTCGACGTGCTCGCACAGATGCCGGATCGCGGCGACGCAGTGGCCGGCGCCAGGATAGCCGTCGGCACCCATACCGAGGCAGACATTGTTCGAACCGAGCAATCGCCAGCGGACGAGGTCGGTGTCCGTGACGATCAACTGGAATCTCGGCATTCTGACCGCGCGCTTGGAGCGGTCGTCGTCGCTGTGCATTCGCGTGTCCTAACCGGGGGTCGTCCCAGATGTCCGGTGAATGACGTCCGCGTCTTCATCGTGAATGCCCGGCCGGGGTTACCGGACGCGGTGAAGGCCCGACGGCCGCCGGATGAACAACCGGTCACTCCCAGGTTTACTCCTCGGAGGGTAAGTCCAGTGACCGCCGAAGCCGGTGATCTGTGGTCCGGACGGACCGATCTTTGGTACAAGTGGACGAGGACAGTGCCGTCGGTGGAAGCCCGGCCGCGGCTTTTCGGCGAGGACCGTTGGAGGTCGACTTGGACCGGCCGAGTGTTGCCCGGGTGTACGACTACTACCTCGGCGGTACGGCGAACTACGAGGTCGACCGGGAGTTCGGCGAGAAGGTGCTGGCCGACTTCCCGTTGTTGAAGCCGATCGCGCGGGCGAACCGGCTTTTCCTGCACCGGGTCGTCCGGTACCTGGCCCAGCGGGGTGTGTCGCAGTTCGTCGACATCGGCTCCGGAGTGCCGACCATGGGCAGCACCCACCAGGTCGCCGACGAGACCGGCCGGAATACGCGCGTGGTGTACGTCGACCACGAACCCACCGCGGTGGCGCATTCGCGGACGCTGCTCGAAACCTCCGGCGATCCGCGGCGCCATGCGGTGCTCCACGCCGATCTCCGGGAGCCGGACGAGTTGTGGCGGCAGATGGCGGACACCGGCCTGATCGACCTCGGCAAACCGGTCGCGCTGCTGCTGATCGCGGTACTGCACGTGCAACAACCCGGGCCCGACGGGACCGAGATCGGCCCCGCCTCCGTCGCCCGATACCGGGAGCTGCTGCCACCGGGGTCCTACCTCGCCATCTCCCACATCACCGACGACGGGGTACCCGTCGGCCTGGCGGATGCCCTGGTCGGCCTGAAAAGGAAATACGACGAATCCGGCTCCCCGGTCATCTGGCGCTCGCGGGCCGAGATCGGCGCGCTGATGGGCGATTTCGCGGGGATAGCACCGGGCATGACCTGGACCTCGCTCTGGCATCCCGAAGCGAGCGGTCCCGGCGCTCCCGCGGTGCGGTTCGCCGCTCCGGAGGAGTCGGCGATCTGGGGCGGAGTCGGTCACAAACAGGCGCGCGAAGCTGCTTGATCGATTGCTTGATCGACGCTGCCTGATCACGAAACCGGCCCACGAGAGGTCATCCGGCAAGCAGGTCCTGCAGTTCTCCGACGGCGCGGGTGAGTTCTTCGGCGAAGCGGACCATCTCCCCGGCGACGTGCCGGGGCGTGCTCAGATAGATGTTCCAGCGGTCCGGGAGGAGTACGTACGCGACGCCGATGCACTGAGGACTGGTCGAGCCGAACCCGAAGTACTGGATGTTCTGCGAGGGCGCGGAACTGGTGCTCAAGTAGTCGTCCCGCATGATCGTCCAGCCCGGCGAGGAGTACAGCGCCGGCTCTTCGGTGCTCCCACGCCGTTTCTGGATCAGCTGCAGCTCCCAAAGATGCTGTTCCGGCGCGTCACCCGCCTGGCATTCCTTCGCCCGCGCCACGTGTTTCGCCGCGGCGGTGACGAAGGCCGCCCGCCGTGCCTCAGTGGAGGCTTCCGGGTCGTCCATCGCCGCGACGAACGCCAGCACTTCCGGGGTGACGACGCGCATGGCCTCGGTCCGGCCGTTGCGGTACTGCCGGGTCGCGATGGACTCGTAGGTCGCGCCGGTCAGGCCCTTGGCCCGCTTGTGCGCGAGTTGATAGGCCATCTGGGCGAAACCGTCGGGCGACATTCCCAGTCGCTTGGCGCGGTCGGCACCGAAGTCGAACGACACCGTCTTCGTCGCCGTCGCGTCCGCGTAGGCGGCGAAGGATTCTCCGGCCGCGCGAGCGTCCTCCCGCAAGGCGTCGTCCAGGACGAACTCGACGGCCTCGAACGCCGGTGTGCCCTCCGGCGCTTCCCGTGACGTCCGTTCTCCGCTCAGCAGCGCGTCCGTGAAATTGAGGATCGTGGTCCCGTCCAGTTCGCAGTGCTCGACGTTGATCCCCGCCGCGCCGTTACCGAACACGATGAGCGAGACGGCCTTGTCGAACCACCGGTTCCCGCTGTCGCCGTGCAGCAGCTTGTCGCACTCCTCCTGGGTGTCCGCCGGGGTGAAGTCCTCCAGGCACAGGCAGAACAAGGCCGTTTCGATGGTGTCGAGCGCTTCGGCGTTGCCCGCGGCCAGCAGTGCCTCCCGGGTCGACGCCCACTCGGCCCGCGCCTTGGTCGTGAAGTGCCCGGCCGCGGCCGTGGGATCGCCGGTGACCTTGCCGGTCTTCATGATCGAGTGCAGGCCCTCCGCCAGCTGACCCGGGCCGTACGGGCGGCCGTCCGGTGCCAGCACGTCCATCCGGAAGGGCGTGTTCCGGAAGAACACGACGATGTGCCGCGCGTTCGAGGGGCCCGGCCAGTCCTCGCGGTAAGGCGTGCGCGCGATGTCCAGTACCCGGCCGGGAATTCGTGTCGCGGAGAAGAGGAACTTGTGCTGCCGCATCGACTGTGGCCGCCCGCGCACGACCACCGGCGCGATCAGCTCGTCGTCCAGTTTGAGTTTGTAGTCGACCGCGGAGGCGACCAGTTCCGCCGCGCGTTCGACCTGTCCGAGCGGGGACCGCTGGAAAAGGAAGAAGAAGTTGGCGTTGAGCGCGATCCGGTCCCGGCGGCCCAGGTAGCGGTACGGCCAGAAGGTGTCCAGCCAGCTGAGCACGCCTTCGGACCTCTCGTAGGCCTCGAGCGAGGCCTGCAACTCGTGCGCCGGGCTTTCCGGCGCCAGGAATTCCGCGACGGCGGCTTCGGTCCGCGCGAGCTCCTCCGCGGTCAGCAGCGGCGCGCACCATTCGAGGAACCGGTGGCAGGTGTCCTCGAGCGTGGGCAGCGGGACGCGAGGCAGCCTCTCCTCGTTGCCGAACGTACGGGGGGACCACTCCGGATCGCTCACGGTCATCCTTGTCCTCGAAGGTATCTGATGGGTGGAGAACTTGGTCTGTGTTTTTCACTAGTCGAGTAGCTCGTCGCCGCGAACGGCCTCGGCGAGGTGTTCGGGCAGCACTCGGCCGAAGAGCTGCCTGGTCCTTTCCGGGCTGCCGATGACCCCGGGGCTTCGGCTGTAGGCGAAGATCGCCGAATGACGGGCGGTCGTGCCCTCCACGGCGGTGACCCGGTGCAGGGAATACCGGCCACGGAACAGCTGGAGATCGCCGGGCCGCAGATCCAGCCGGACCATGGAAGCGCTTTCCCCGGCCAGCACCGCGCGGACGCCGTCGAGATTTTCACTGGCCGCCGACCGGATGTTCGGACAGTATTCGAACCGCCCGCCCCCGTCGGCCTCCTGGGTGAGGAGGCTGACCGTGAATTCGTTCGTGTCGAAATGCCAGGGGTGGGCACGGCCCGGCGCGATGACATTGATCGTGAGCCCGGCCAGCGGGTCGGCCAGCTCGTGCAGCTCGGGCAGGCCGAAGCAGTCGGCGACGAACCGCTGGAACACCGGCCTGGTATAGAGCTGCTGGATGATCGTGGTCGCCGGAATGCGGTCGCGGGCCACGAAGGCGTTGCCCCGTTCCATGACCGTGCGGCCAGGGTGCCCGTCCGGCAGCGGCGCGTCGAGCGCGATGTTGTAGGCGTTGACCCGTTCCACCTTGGTATGAGCGTAGGGCGCGAGGGCGGCGCACTCGGTGCGCAGAAGATCCTGCGACTCCGGGCGGATGAAGTCCTTCAGCACGCTGCAGCCGACTTCCCGCAGCTCGGCCCGGGTCCGGTCGACGAGTTCCCGCCAAGCCGCGCCCCCGGGTTCGGTGAGCGGGTATTTCTCGGTGTCGACGGGGTCGACCGCCGTTCCGGCTTCCGGGGTGCTCATGACGTCCTCTCGGGAGAGTGAAGCTGCACTGCTTGCCCTGACCGTTGGAGAACGTGTAGCACAAGATCCATTCGGAGAATCCCGGAGTGTGTGACCGGCCACAGGTTCACTACATCGGGTTGCCGCCACGGGGTGCCTCACGGGCAAGCAGGCCGTCGAGTGGGCAGTCGATGCCCGCTTTCCTCAACAGGTTATCGCTGCGAGCCGGTCGGCCTCCGGTGAGTTCACGGGCGCGCTGAGGACGACCACGCGCAGGTCGCCCGGCTCCACCGTCAGCACGTCCTTGTCCAGCGTGAAGCGGCCGAGACGCGGGTCGTCGACGGTGACCCGGTCCGCTTGGGGCCGCGGCAGGTCTTCCTCGGCCCACAGGACGGCGAAGTCCTCGCTGACCTTGTGCAGGTCGCGGAGGAGGGCGCGCAACTCCGGGTCGGTGGGGTAGCGGCGGGCCGTGGTGCGCAGACCCGCGACGATGGCGGCGCGGAAGGCGGTCAGCCGCCCAGGGGAGCGGACGACCGTGGTCGGCGCGTCGGTGAAGGTCCGCCAGGCCATGTTGCGATCGCGTCCGCTCGCCGTCGCCGCGCGACAGTTGAAAGCCAGCCAGCGGCGGTTGCCGGTCAGAACGTTCCAAGCGGCATCACACAGGCAGGCCGGGACCTCGGTGACCCGGTCCAGTATCCGCCGTGCGGACGGGGTGATTTCCTGAGGCACCCGCCCGCCGCCCGGTTCGTGCCACCGGTCGCGGTGACCGTGCGGGGCGAACCCGGCGGCGAGGCGGAGACGCTCGTGGTCGTCACGGTCCAGTCGTAGCGCCCTGGCCAGGGCATCGACCACACTCGCCGACGGCAGTCGACGGCCCTGCTCAAGCCGTCTCAGGTGCTCCTCGGACACGCCCGCGAGGTGGGCGAGCTCGCTCCGGCGGAGGCCGGAAACGCGCCGCGCGGCGGGCGAGGTGGAGGCGAGACCGGCCGCGTCCGGCGTCAGCAGTTCCCGGAAGGCGCGCAGCGTCGCGCCGAAGTCGCTGTCTCGCTCCACACGGTCATTGTGCCAGCGGCGCGTCCACCGGCTCCATGTAGAAGCGCGTCCGGGTGATCACATCGTCTTCGACGACCGCGATGATCACGCCCCGTTGATGGAACCGGGCGCCGTTTCGTTCGGTGCCCACGAACTCCCACTCCGCCCAGGCCTCGTCACCGGCAGGGGCGCGCGCGGTCATCGCGGCCTTGATGTCCGGACGGGCTTCGAACATCATCTCCCAGTTGCGCCGCACCTGGTCCCGGCCGGTGAACGTGCGGGCCGGATGCACCGGCCAGGTGCTCACGTAATCGGGCGAGAAGCACGCGGTGAGCGCATCGATGTCGTGCTTGTTGATGGCGTCGACCAAGCGGTCGAGCACGGAAAATGGCATAGGTCGTCTCACAGTTCGTTTCATCGTCGCGGACCGGGCTCCACGGTAGCGGCGACCTTCTGTGCCGTGCCTGGGCCAAAATGTACCCCCCGCGCCGACGGCGCCGATGCGTCGACGGTCCCACGCGAGGCCGTGCGGCACCATTCAACGGCGCCAGGTCACGGCACGCGACGCCGCTCTTTCCGCGCAGCTTGGCCTTGTCTTCGTCCGTCCGCCGGCAGCGTCCCTTTCAGGCGCGCGCGAGATCCGCCGCTGTCCGTACCCCCGCGGCGTAGTCCGCCGGGCATTCCCACGCCGCGAAGTGGCCTCCGGCGGTGTGCTCGGTCCAGGACCGGACGTCGAAGAACCGGTTCGCGAACTCGCGGGGCGCGTTGACCAGGTCCTTGGGGAAGATCGTGAAGGCGGTCGGCACCGCGATCCGTCCGGCCGGTTTCGCTCCGCTCTCCGCGTAGGGGGTGAAGGAGGTACCGATAGCGCCGCTCACCCAGTAAGCGGTGATCCAGGTCAGCAGTTCGTCTCGGGTGAACACGGTTTCCACGTCCCCGCCGCAATCGGTCCAGCCGCGCAGCTTTTCCAGGATCCAGGCGGCCATTCCGGTGGGCGAGTCACCGAGCGCGACCGCGAGGGTGTGCGGCTTGGTCGACTGTTCGTGCATGTAACCACCCTCGGTCGCCTGCCAGTGCCGGCCGTACCGGATGTAGGCACGCTCGGCGTCGGACAGGTCCGATGGCGGGTCGACCAGGAATCGGTACTGGGACACGTCGGTCAGGTGCAGGGCGGCGACCCGGTCGGGATGGGCGGCCGCGAGCGCTTCGGCTACATCACACCCGACGTCTCCGGCGGAGATGACGTAGTGCTGGTAGCCCAGTCCGGCCATGGTGCCCGCGATCGCCTCGGCCATCGCGGGCGCCGACAGGCCGCGGCGGGGGAACGGCGCCGCGAAGGGAAAGCCGGGCAGGGCGGGAATGATCAGGTGCAGGCCGGTCAACAGGGGAAGCACCTTCTCGAACCGCAGGACCGAGTCGGGCCAGCCATGCAGCAGCAGCACCGGGACCGCGTCGGCGTCCGGCGCGCGCAGGTGCACCGCACGCACCGGCGTGTGGCCGGCGTCCACGAGCACCCACGGCAGATTCCGGATCCGGGCTTCGTGCTCGCGCCAGTCATAGCGGTCGGCCCAGTACCCGGCCAGATCGGCGAGGTAATCCGCGTCGGCTCCGCGGTCCCAGCCGAAACCGGGTGGCACGTCCACCCGCCGATACGCCCGGAGACGGGCACGAAGGTCGTCGAGAACCGGTTGCTCGACGGGGGCCGGAGCATGGTCGGTCATGGCGGGATTTCCTCTGCGGTGGTTCGGTTTCCCCGGCACGGACCGCCCCGTCAAGCGTCCAGGCCGAGTGCGGCGGCCATCGGGTCGGTGCCCAACGCGCTGGGCAGGAGAAGCGGCTTTTCGGCACTGCCGCGCGTGGTGGAAAGCAGTCGCACCGCGCGGGCTCCCGTGCGTGACAACCAGTCGGTCATGTGGGCGGCGATCCGCCGGACCTCGTCCGCCGGGTCTTCGGCGATCAGTCGTTCACGGGCGAACAAGCGCAGCAGGTCATGCAGGACATACTGGCCTTCCACCACCGAGGTGTCCAGCAGGCTCGCATCGACCAGTGCTTCCAGGGTGTGTTCCGCGACGTCCGGCTCCACGGCGGCGAGCTGCGCCGCCATGTCGACGGTGATCTCGTCTCCCCGGGCCAGCGAAAGGCGCCGGAACAAGCTCCGGGTGGGCTCCTCGCACAGGCGATAGGAGACCTCGAACGCGGAACGGATTTCCAGATCGCCCGCGGTCAGCGCGGTCAGCCTGCGCTGCTGGTCGTCGAGCTGGCGGACCAAGGTGCCGAGGGGCCACCGGGGGCGGCTGGCCAGCCGGTTGCCCGCGATGCGCAGGGCGAGCGGAAGGTGGCCGCACAGTTCCGCCACGCGTGCGGCGGCCTCGGGATCCGCCGCCGCACGGGCCGGATCGATGATGGAACCGAGCAGGGAAACCGAAGCCTCGGGAGACAGCACGTCCAGCAGGACCCGGTGAACCGATTCCAGACCGGGCAAGGCCCGGCGGCTGGTCAGCAACACCAGGCAGTGCGGGCTGCCGGGAAGCAGGGGCCGGATCTGCGCCTCGTCCGCGACGTTGTCGAACACCAGCACGATCTTCCGGTTGCGGAGGAGGGAACGGTAGAGCCCGGCGCGTTCCTCGACGCCTTGAGGGAGCCGCCCCTCGGCGACTCCCAGCGCGAGCAGAAGGTGGCCGAGTGCCTGCTCCGGGGTGAGCCGTCCGGCGTCCATGCCATGCAGATCCAGGAAGAAACAACCGTCGGGATAGTGCTCGATCAGCCGGTGGCCGATGTGCACCGCGAAGGTGGTCTTGCCGACACCGGGCAGGCCGAACAGCGTGATCACGGTCGCGGTGGGGTGATCGTCGGCCGCCCGGTCTTTGATCAGGCGCAGGAGGCGGGTCAGTTCCCGCTCTCGGCCGGTGATGTCGGCGACCTCCGGGGGCAACTCCCGTAACAGCCGTTCAAAACGTGGTTCTGGCTCGGCGCGGTCCGCTCGCGCAAGGGGTTCCCCGCCCGGGCCGCTCCGTTCCCCGGCGGACAACAGAAGATCATGAGAGGACTGCCCGACGGTCGCGAACGCGGTGGCGAGCGCCAGCCGCGTCCGGTATTGCGGCCGTCTGACCCGGCCGCGCTCCATGTCGCTGATCGCCCGCGCACTGATGCCCGACCGGTCCGCCAGTCCTTCCTGGGTCAGCCCGGCCGCCTTGCGCAACCGGGCCAGCAGCCGGGCGAACGCCGGAACGGCCGTCGACGGATCGCCGGAATCGACATCGAGGATCTCCACCACCACCCTGGAAAGAAAGCGCGGCGAGTTTTCTTCCCGTGCCGACGTCAGGGGGATGAAGAATATTCCTCGCGACCGTGGAACTACCCGTTTGTAGCAGTCGAATAGCTCGTTTCGCTGATCCTGGATGGCAGGCCTCCGCTGATCGAGCGGACGGATCTGCCGTTCGGCTGGAGGTCCCGTATGCGACGGTGACCGAAGAACTTCACCCAAGGTGCAGAACGGAAGAAATTTCTGCGTGCCCTTCTTCGTGGCCACCACGGGGTCACCCGTGATTCGCTGGCTCACGATGAGGGTCGTCACCGACGCATCAAGGAGGGGCCTATGTCAGCGCTTGATATCGCGAAGATCACCGCTGACATTGAGCAGCTCCACACAATTCGGCGCCTGACGCCCGGAAGCCGGGGTCCCTGGCTTCGTGCAGGTCACATCCGCGGCCACGGTGGCATTTCCGGGGATTTCGATCGGGGTCACCCAATGGTAATCCTGGTTCCGGAACGTTTCGAGGGCGATCGTGGTGACCGGCCGGTCCCCGAACACGATGGTGAGCACGCCCTCGTCACCCTGGAAGTTGGCGATCACCAGGTCGGTGATGAGGAACATCTTCCCGGCGGGCACGGTATAGGTGCCCACGGTGCGTGCCCCGCCATTGGTCCGGACCTCAATGGTGCCGGAACTCTGCTGACCGCTCCCGGCCACCGTGCCCTGTTGTGCGCCCGTGCCGCCCTGCCCTTGCCCGCCCGCCTGGCCACCCGGCGCGTTCGGCGATCCGGCGCCCCCAGGGGCCGACGGGCCCGGAGCCAGTTGGCCCGCTCGCACGAGGTCCTGCGTCTGGTCGCCGGCGGCTTCCCTGGCCGCCGACTGGACGGCGGGGCGCACCAGCGCGAACCACGCGATCACCAGCGCCAGCAGCAAGGCCAGCAGAGCGAGCAGCCACCGGGGCAGTACGGTGAGCTGAACCAGCTCACCGTCGATCTCTTGGGGCCGGGGCGGTTCCTCCTCGAAGTCCGGTTCCGGCACCGGGTCGGCGACGAGCCGGAACGGCTTGGTGACCGGCTTTCCGAACCAGATGAGTTTGTGGATCCGCATCCGCAGCCGCGTCTCGGTCTCCACACCGGGTTCCAGCGAAGTTCTTGGCCGGCTGAACGCGAAGCGGAGTTCTTCCTCGGGGTCGGTGGTGCTCAAACCGATGGTGACCGGGCTGTTGCCCTCGTTCCTCAGCAACACCCGGTAGCGCCCGGTCCGCCAGGCGCGGCGTCGACGGGGCGAGAGCACGGCCGAAATCTGGCCGAACGGTGCGACGAACACCGTCGTTTCGGGCACCACCGCCAGCTCCGGGCGTTCCGCGGGAACGACCCGCACCGCCAGTGGCGTCTCGCCGGCGTGGACCCGCGGCGAGCGCGGTGGTCGCAGCGTCAGGGTGACCGCCTCGGAAGTCCCGGGATACAACGAAAGGCGAGCAGGTTCGACCGTGGTCCACGGTGCGCATTCACCCGCCACTTCGAACTCGTAGGCCTCGACGATTTCGCTGTCGTTCCGCACGGTCAGGGTCGTGCTCGCCTCCCCGCCGGGGACGACCACCACAGTCGCCAGGTCCAGTTCAGCAGATGTGGTCACACGTCGAAGTTAGGCGCGGGGGGACGGCGCCGGCAGGGCGTGGAGGGCAGGCTCCGGGCACGGGATGTGCCCGAGGACACCGAAAATGAGGGGATGAGGAAGTGAGCAGAGTACCGGTAGTGGTCTACGCGGCGGACAGGGTTCTTCAGGCCGGCGTCGTCCATCAACTCCGCCCGAGGCCGGAGGTCGAGTTGCTGGACGCGGGAGAGGAGGACCGCGCCGAGGTTTCGCTGGTGGTGGTCGACCGGATCGACGAGGTGGCGACACAACTGCTCCGGCGGTTGCACCGGATGTCTCCGGCACGGACCGGACTGGTCGTCGGCCAGTTCGACCGGAATGCCCTTCAGACCACTGTGGAGTGTGGAGTGGCCGCGGTGGTGCGCCGCGCGGACGCGAACCAGGACAGCCTGGTCAGCATGATCACCGCGATCAGCCGGGGTGAGGGCGTGTTGCCCGGCGACATGCTGGCCCAGTTGCTCGACCATGTCGGGCAACTGCAGCGTCAGGTACTGGACCCGCGTGGTCTCACCCTGTCCACCCTGACCGTGCGGGAGGCCGACGTGCTGCGCCTGGTCTCCGAAGGTTTGGACACGGCCGAAATCGCGGTCAAGACGGCCTATTCGGAGCGCACGGTGAAGAACATCCTGCATGAGGTGACCACCAGGTTGCAGTTGCGGAACCGGGCCCACGCCGTGGGCCATGCCATGCGCCACGGGTTGATCTGAAGAACCGCCGGGATGCCCGTCCCCGCTGGTGCCCTTTCCCCCGGTTTTGCCCGCACGGCCCTGGGCGCGGGGTGGCAGGCGGGCCAGACTCGGCCGGGTGGAGGTCTTTTCGCGCACGGAGTCCTCGCGCGTACTTCGTGGGGTGGCGGGATTCCTGGCGGTCATCGCGGTGCTCGTCGTGCCCGCGGGAAACACTGCCACTCCGGCGAAGGGCGCGGCCGGGGTCCGGCCCGCGGACGCGGCGGTTTCCGGGCGGATCGCCTACGCGGGCACCGGTCACCGCAGCCTGGGCGCTGTCACCGACCCGGTTCCCGGGCAGCCGTCGCCGACCGTTCCCGTGTTCGGCGACGGTCCCACCCACTTCGACGACCAAGGCGCGGCCCGCGGGGGCCTGCTCGTGTTCACCAGCCTGCGCGACGGTCCCAGACCGCAGGTCTACCTCCGCGCGGCCGACGGATCGGTCCGGCGGCTGACCAGCGATCGTGACGCCGGGCATCCGCAGTTGTCCCCGGACCTGAGGTCGGTGGTGTTCGACTCCGCCGAGCCGGATCCCGGCGGGCAGGACACGGGGACGGCGCAGCACGACCTGTGGCTGGTGGGCGTGGACGGTACCGGGCTTCGCCGGCTCACCACCACGGCCGGTGACGAGATCTGGCCGACGTTCGCGCCGGACGGTGTCCGGATCGCGTTCTCCTACGACCAGGACGGGTCCGGGCACCGCCAGATCTACGACATGCCCGTGTCCGGGGGAGCGGCGCGGCAGCTGACCGACGAGCCGTCGGGCGCCGCCATCGAGCCGGCCTGGAACCCGGTCGACCGGACCCTGCTCGCCTACACCCTGGACGCCGACGGCAACCTCGCCGACGACTCCGACCAGTCGATCCGGATCCGCCACGGCGAAGGCAACGGCGGTCCGCTGTTCGAGGGCGCGAGGTCGGAATGGCAAACCCGGTGGCCCGCCTGGAAACCGGACGGAAGGGCACTCCTTTTCCTCAGCCTCGACCAGAACTGTGACTGCCCGCGGGACACGGTGGACCGGGTCTATCAGACGGATCTCTCCGGCGGTGCGCCCGCGACGAGCGAACCCCAGTTGTTACTGGACGAGAACCGTTCGGTCGATTCACCGACCTGGTTGTCCGGTTCCGGCGGTGACCGGTTGGTGGTCGCCAGGACCACCGCGCCGGCGCGAAACGTCGGCCTGCTGACCGACATCCGGCCCGACGGCACGGATCCGCGCTCGCTCGGCCTGTCGGTGCTGGCCGAGGACCCCGACGCCGCGACCGACTCGCTCAAGCTGTTCGACCCCGGTCCCGGTTCCGACCCCTGGACCGTGCGGGAGGCCTATTCACCCGACGGCAGGCAGATCGCGGTCAGCCGGTTCGAGACCGTCGGCGACGTCAAGTCCGAGCGGATCTGGCTGGTCGACGCGGACGGGAGCAACGCGCACCCGCTGTCCATCCAGGACCGGAAGCCGGGGGACTGGGAGACCGATCAGGCGTGGTCACCGGACGGGCGGTTCCTCGCCTTCGCCCGCCGGTCGCCCGGGGCGCCCAACCGTGAAGGCGGCGCGAGTCACGTCGTGATCGTCCGCGTCGACACCGGCCAGGTGACCGGGACCGTGCGGAATCCGGACCCCACCGCGGACGAGGACGACACCCAGCCCGCGTGGTCGCCCGACGGGACCACCCTGGCCTTCAGTCGTGGCACCGTGGCCGGGGGACCGGAGGGCCAGTCCCGGACCAACCACATCTGGACCGCTCGCGCGGGCACCCTCGACCGGCAGCGTGACCTGAGCGCGGCGGTGTGCGGGTCGGACTGCCAGGTGACCGACGACAGTTCCGCGTTCGCACCGGACGGACGGAGCCTGGCGTTCAACCGGGAAGGAGACGGACTGCTCCGGGTCTTCCTGGCCGACGACCGGTGCCAGGTGATGCTGCCCGTGGGGCAGACCTCGTGCGCGGGCCCGCTGCACGCCCCGGGTGGGCCGTTCCAGCCGCGCGACATCGCCTGGTCCCCGGACGGCAGCCAGGCCGTGGTGACCACCAGGCGAAACGAGGGTCCGAACTCCCCGGAAGGACTGGCGATCCTCGACCCGGCGAACGGGACCTTGCGGCCGGTCGACTGGGAACTGCCGGGCCGGCAGAAGGAACCGACCTGGCAGGCGGCGGTCGACCTGACCGTCACGGCCCCCGCCACCGTCCCCGCCATCACGGTGGGCACCGGCACCACGGTCGGTGTCACGGTCACCAATCAAGGGCCTTCTCCCTCACCGGGTACCGAGCTTTCCCTTTCCGTTCCCGACGGTTTGCGGCTCGACGACCTCCGGACGACACGGGGAAGCTGCGATCCCGCCGCACTCCGGTGTTCCTTCGGAATCCTGGAGCCGGGTGATCAAGCCCAAGCCACGGTGGCCGTGACCGGCGTCGGTCCGGGGGAGGACCGACTCGTCTTTTCGGCGGCCGGTACCGTGCTCGACCCACAGCCCGGGGACAACTCGGCCGGCACGGTGGTTCCGGTGGTGGCGATGGCCCCGCCGTCGACCGTGGTCCCCCCGCCACCACTGCCCGCGCCGCCCGCGCCGCCACCACCGCGGGCCGGACCGGGCCTCGCGGTGGCCATCCAACCGGATCCGTCCTATGTGGGCGGACGTGCCACCGTGACCTATTCGGCCCGCAACGGGAACAACGCGCTCGCGACCGGATTGAGACTGGACTTCGGGCTGCCCGCCGGGATTCCGGTGGCCTCGGTCCCGCCCGGCTGCACGATCACCGGATGCCCGCTGCCGGACCTGCCGCCCGGCTCCTCGGCGACGCTCCAGGTGGTGCTCGCGCCGAACACCGCGCTGACGGCCACGGTCGTCGGCAGGCTCGAAACCACCGGCACGGATGCCGACCCGGCCGACAATGTCGCCACCGCGACCCTGCGCGTGCTCCAGCCACGGATCATCGCGGTCCCCCCGATCGGCAAGCCGGGCTTCGTGACCTTGGTGCGAGGCGTCGACTTCCCGCCGGGCACCCCGGTCGGCCTGGTCTGGACGCCCGGCATCACCGCGGCGGCGGCACCCACGCTGCCCGGCGCCGACGGCCGGTTCACCGCCCAGTTGCTCATTCTGACCAAGGACCAGACCGGACCGCGGATCATCACCGCGTCCGGCGCGGGTTTCGCCCCCGTCACCACTCCCTTCCTGGTGGTGACGGGCACCATCGCCCCGCCGGACATGGTGCGCCGCGACTGAGGGCGGCAGGCAGCCGAGCTGACCACAGAGCGCGCCGTCCTGGTCCGGCGCGCGCACGCGGAAGAGAAGGACGGCCGATGATTCACGAGGTGGACGAGGGCCTCCGGCGGTTGCTGGCGGCGGCCGGAATTCCGGGCGGTGGCGTGGAACTCGCCTTCGACGCGCCCACGAAGGAGTGGGCGGGCAAGCGCAACGCGCCCACCATCAGCGTGTTCCTCTACGACATCCGGGAGGACCTGACCCGGCGCCGCACCGGCACGATCGAGGACACCGCCGATGACGGTGTGGTGCTCGGCTGGCTGAGCCCACCGCGATGGTTCCGGCTTTCCTACGTGGTGACGGCGTGGACGAACCGGCCACAGGATGAACACCGGCTGCTCTCGGACATGCTTCGCCTCCTCGTGCGCAACGAGCGCCTCACGCCGGAGTGGCTGAGCGGAAGTCTCGCCGAACTCGGCCTGACCGTCTCACTGGAAACCGCCGCGCCGCCGGAGGGACGGGCGATCGGCGACTTCTGGTCCGCGCTCGGCGGGGAACTCAGGCCGTCGCTCGAGCTCCTGGTGACCGCGCCGCTGGCCGGGGACCGCGAGCCGGCCGGTCCGCCGGTCACCGAAGGCCTGGTCGTGCGGGCCGACCGGGATTCCGCGCGCCGGCTTCGTTACGAGGGGTCGCAGGCGGAAGGGATCGGGTTCGCGCCCGCCAAGAGCCGGCCGTCTGCGCCCGCGCGGCGCAAGCGCGGGAAGGCCCCGCAATGACGGCCACGGGCTCGGCCACTGTGGACGACCTCGGCTACTTGTGGGCGCGGCTGGGAGTAGTCGAGCGACGAGTGCGGCACGCGGTCGCGGTCCGGCGGGGTTCCGATCCTTCTCCGGAAGACCCGTACCGCGGCCTTTACCTCACCCCGGAGGAAGTCGAGCGCATCCTTTCCTTGCCGTCGTCGGCATGGGCGAGTACGCCGACGGGTGACGCGACCGTTCCCGCCGCACCCGGCTCGCGGCTGCACCGGATCGGGAGGGACTTCGGGCTGTCCGAACTGGACATCGAACTCCTGCTCGTGATCGCGGTTCCCGATGTCGACCCCCGTTTCGAACGGCTCTACGGCTATCTCAACGACGACGTGACCCGACGCAGGCCGACCATCGGCCTGACACTCGAACTGTGCGGGATCCCGCCGGCCGGTGACGGGAGGTTCCGGTTCGGTGCGGCCGCACCACTGGTGTCCGGAGGGCTGGTCGAGGTGCTCGAGCCGGAACGTCCCTGGCTTTCCCGGACGCTCCGGGTTCCCGACCGCGTCGTCGCGCATCTGCTGGGCAATGACGATCCGGACCCGGTCCTGCGTGACGTCCTCCGCTCGTGGCCGGTGCGGGAAGATCCCGTCCTTGACGAAGCCGGGCGGTCGGCACGGATCCGGAAAGCACTCCGCACCGGGGCCGATTTCCTGCATTTGCGGGGAAACGATGTCGTGCAGGCCGCGGTGGACGCGCTGGCCGCCGACGGCCGTAGCGCGCTCGTGCCGGACCTGGTGGCGCTACTCGGGGAGCCTGACCCGGCGGCCCTGCTCGCCGCGCTCGTCCGTGAAGCCCGGTTGGCGGGCGCCGGGATCGTCCTCGGTCCACTCGAGACACTCGAACCCGGACGCGGGGAGCGTGCCCGGTTGCTGCGAACCGTCGCCGGACGGGCGGAGGGCGTTCCGTTGCTGGCGCACGGCGAGGTTGCCTGGGATCCGGCCTGGGCGCCGAGGATGCCCGTGCCCTTCGATGTCCCACCACCGGATCCGGGGCGATGGCGGCGCGAGGTGGGTGACGAGTTCGATCCGGCCTGGACGCCCGCGCTCGCCGGATACCGGCTGGGCGCGGAGCAGGTACGGCGGGCCGCCTCCGTCGCCGCCCGGCTCGCCTCGGTCGAGGGCAGGCCGGTGGAACTGGCTGATCTCCGGGCCGGGGTCCGGGCGCAGAACGGCGCCGGACTGGACCGGCTCGCCCGCCACATCGTCCCGGCGGTGGGGTGGGACGACCTGGTGCTGCCTGAGCCGGCCCGGCGTGCCGTCGGCGAGTTGGCACTGCGCGCGCGGCACCGCGACCGGGTGCTCGGCCGGTGGCGGATGCGCCCGGGTGGAGGACGCGGGTGCGGAGTGACGGCGTTGTTCGCGGGCGAGTCCGGAACGGGGAAGACGATGTCGGCCGAAGTCGTGGCGGCCGAACTGGGCATGGACCTGTATGTGGTGGATCTGTCCACCGTGGTGGACAAGTACGTCGGCGAGACCGAGAAGAACCTGGAACGGATCTTCACCGAGGCCGCCGGCGTGAACGGAGTGCTGTTGTTCGACGAAGCCGACGCGATCTTCGGACAGCGTTCCGCCGTCAAGGACGCGCATGACCGGTATGCCAATGTCGAGTCGGCCTTTCTGCTGCAGCGCATGGAGTCCTTCGACGGAATCGCCGTGCTGACCACCAACCTCCGATCCAATATGGACGAAGCATTCATTCGCAGGCTGGATGTGATAGCGGACTTTCCGATGCCCGACGCGGCACAGCGACTGGCACTGTGGGACCGCTGCCTGGGCCGGGAACTGCCCCGCGCCGCCGAACTGGACCTCGGTCTCTGTGCGGAGCGGTTCGAATTGAGCGGCGGCTCGATCCGCGCCTGCGCGGTGACCGCTGCCTATCTGGCCGCGGAATCCGGCCACCCGGTCGGCACCGCCGAGGTGATCGAGGCGGTGCTCCGCGAATACCACAAGCTGGGCCGGCTCGTCCTGGACCACGAGTTCGGTGATCGAGCGGGCTCCGTGACCTCCTCTTCGAAGGGTGACCCAAGTGCACTCGAGCACGCATCACGTCCATGATCGGGAAAACCACGCGCCCGTCCGGCCTCCACCCACGGGGATCGCTGGTCGGATTCTCGAACGCGGTGAAGTACGCCCTCTCGGCGAAGGCCAGGATCCCGGTGGACGACGGCGGAAGAGCCGGGCAGAAGTCAATGAGGTGATCTTTTGACGCACGCGCACGAGCCATCGCGCAAAGTGGACGGCCACGCGGCCCCCACGGCGGCGCCGAGACGGGAAACTTCGGCCGTCCCGGTGCCGTCGGTGGTCTTCCTCTCCGACGTCCCGGAACTGCAGCGGAGCCTCGGAAACGCCGTGGTGGCCCGGATGCTGACCGCGCGGCGGCGGCAAAAAGACCAGACAGACGAGCAAGCACCAGCTTCCGCGGTCGGGGATGTCCTGACTTCACCAGGCAAACCGCTGGAGGAGCCGGTCCGACGGGAGATGGAAAGCCGGATCGGCGCGGATTTCTCCGACGTCCGGTTGCACACCGATTCCACGGCACACACCGCCGCGGAATCGGTGCGGGCGGACGCCTTCACTTCGGGGAGGCACATCGTGTTCCAGCGCGGCCGCTACGACACCACTTCAGCGGCGGGCAAACACATGCTGGCGCACGAACTGACTCATGTGGTGCAGCAGCGGTCCGGGCCGGTCGCGGGCACCGACACCGGTGACGGACTGCGTGTTTCGCATCCCTCGGACGCCTTCGAGCGCGCCGCCGAGGCCACCGCCACGCGGGTGATGAACGATCCGGTCCCGGAGGAGGACGAATTCCGGGGGGCCTGACCCGTGCCTGGAAAGGCAACCGCGGTTCCCTCGTGTGGAGACGTCCGGACCTGTCGCCGCACCACGGCCGCGGCCAAGCTTGAACCACACAGAACTGGAATACGAAGGAGCCAAAATGCCCTCCTACCTCTCCCCGGGCGTGTACGTGGAAGAGGTCCAGAACGGGGCCCGGCCGATCGAAGGGGTGGGCACCGCGGTGGCCGCCTTCGTCGGTTTCGCCGAGCAGGGGCCCTTCCACCAGCCGACGCTGGTGACGAACTGGAACCAGTACGTGCAGATCTTCGGCGGATTCAGCGAAGGAGACTACCTCGCGCATGCCGTCTACGGCTATTTCACCAACGGCGGAGGAACGGCGTACGTGGTCCGGGTCGGCGGTCCGCCCGCCGGTACCGAGGCGGCCGGGCGGCAGCGCACGCCCGCGCCGGAACCCGTCCCGTTGGGAGGGTTGAGGGTCTCCGCACTGAGCGGCGTGGATTCCGAGCTCACCGTGGAAGTCGCCGATGCCGACGGGGAGAACCCGCCGGAGGACCGGTTCAAACTGTTGGTCCGCCGAGGCGGTGAGGTGGTGGAGGATTTCGACGTCTCCTCCCGGCGCAACCTCAGAAGCTATGTGGTCACGCTGGTGCGAGAGCGGTCCAACCTGATCGAGGTGAGCGAACAGCCGGACACCGCGCCCGCCCGGCCGGAGAACCAGTCCGTGGTACTCGCCGCGAACCCGCCCGGTCAAGTGGTACCGGCCGGGATCGACGCGAAGGAGTACGTCGGCGACCTGGCCGACCGGACCGGTTTCGGTGGTTTGGAGACGATCGACGAGATCACCATGGTGGCCGTGCCCGACCTGATGAGCGCCTACCAGCGGGGCGTGCTCGACGCCGAGGGTGTCCGGACGGTCCAGCTCGCGATGATCTCGCACTGCGAGCAGATGGGGGACCGGATCGCCGTGCTGGACCCGCCACCCGGCCTGAACGCGCAACAGGCCCGTGACTGGCGCATGGAGGAGGCCGGTTTCGACTCGCGCTTCGCCGCGCTCTACTACCCGTGGATCAAGGTCTTCGACCCGGCGGGTGGCCGGAACACGCTGGTGCCGCCCGCCGGGCACGTCGCGGGCGTCTGGGCGCGCAGTGACGGTGAGCGGGGCGTGCACAAGGCGCCGGCCAACGAGGTCGTCCGCGGCGTGGTCGATCTGGAGCTGTCCTTGAGCAAGGGCGAGCAGGATCTGCTCAATCCGATCGGGGTGAACTGCCTGCGTTCCTTCGCCGGCCGCGGCATCCGGATCTGGGGCGCTCGCACGCTGTCCTCCGACCCGGCCTGGCGCTACCTCAACGTGCGCCGGCTGTTCAACTACCTGGAAGAGTCCATCCTGCTCGGCACCCAGTGGGTGGTCTTCGAGCCGAACGACGACCGGCTGTGGTCCAGCATCCGGCGCAATATCAGTGCGTTCCTCACCTCGGAGTGGCGGCAGGGCGCCCTTTTTGGCCGCACACCCGGTGAAGCCTTCTACGTCAAGTGCGACCGCGACAACAACCCGCAGGAGTCCATCGACCTCGGCCAGGTGGTGTGTGAAATCGGCGTCGCGCCGGTGAAACCGGCCGAGTTCGTGATCTTCCGGCTCTCCCAGTTCTCCGACAGCACCAGCCAGGTCACCGAATAACGCGAAAGGGGTAAACAGGCATGGCCGAAGGCGACGCTCTCGCGACACACCGGTTCGGTGTCCAGCTCGGCGGGGTCACCGTGGAGTCGATCAAAGAGATCAGCGGGCTCACCGTCCAGCAGGACGTGGTCGAGACCCAGCAGGTGACCGAACGCGGGAAGCCCATCACCAAGAAACAGCCCGGCGGGCACAAGGGCGGCGAGGTCACCATCACCCGGGGCATGGACAAGAACAGCGAATTCACCAAATGGCTCAACAAGACGGTGGGGGAGGGAGATGTCGATGACGCTCGGCAGAACCTCACCATCGAGATCCAGGACCCGAAGGGGGAGACCGTCCGCCGGATCCAGTTGTACGACGCCTGGGTCAGCAACTATGACGGCCCCGCGCTGAGCGCGACGCAGTCCGCGGGCGCGGAGGAGAAGGCCACCATCGTCTTCGAGCGGATCGAAGTGGAATGAGACGCCGGGTTGTCTCGATCGGCGATCTGGACGAGCTGGTCGGCACCGCCCCGCCGGCCGAAGGGAAGAAGGCCGGGCAGGCGCGGGAGGAGGGGCTGCGCACCGAGTTCGAGTTCGAGCTACCGCGTGGCTACCTGCACTCGGACGGCACCCTGCACCGGCACGGCCGGATGCGGCTGGCCACCGCGCGGGACGAACTGCGGCCGCAGATGGACGTGCGAGTCAAGGAGAATCCCGCCTACCTGAGTGTCGTGCTGCTCAGCCAGGTGATCACCGAACTCGGCACGATCACCGACGTGCACGCCGGGGTGGTGGAACAGATGTATGCCACCGATGTGGCGTTCTTGCAGGATTTCTACCGCCGGATCAACAGCGAGGGCCACACCCGCGCCGGGGTCACCTGCCCGGCCTGTGAAACCGCCTTCGAGATCGATCTCGCCGGAGGCGGCCTGGGGGAATCGTGACGTACGCGCCCGGCCGGCTGCACGAGGAGGTCGCGTACGTCGCTTATCACTTTCACTGGCCGCGCGCGGAGGTCCTGGACCTGGAACACCATGAACGGCAGCGCTGGGTCCGCGAGATCGCACGGATCAACTCGCGGATGAACGAAGAGCACGCGTAAGGAGGGTGATTTCCGGTGGGGTTGTGGAACAGGCTGCTCGGGCGGGGCCGGAACACCGTCGTGTCGTCCGCTTCCGCGGTGCCTTCCGCGCCGGGCCGGAACGACTGGCTGCGCGTCACACCGCTTTCCGGGGTGATCCAGCGCTTCCCGGCCGGCCGTGAGTTCGGCGGAGTGCTGGCCGCGCAACGGAGTCCCGTCCTCACCACCGGGCTGGGACACCGGCTGGGCCGGGACGCGCCGACGGGACTGGTCCATGGCTTGGTGGGGTATCCGGCGCTCGGGCGTCCGGGGTATCACCCGGCGGGGGAAGCGCTGGTGTTCCGGTCGGTCACGGTCGACCGGACTACGTCAGCGGATCCATTGTGGACAGAAAGCGTCGACGGTGGCTCTCCGGAGCGGGAATCCGCAACGAGCACGGTGCGTCCGCGGCGTATCACCCCGCCGTTGACGGTGGCCCGGTCGGTGCCGCTGCTTCCGGCCAGGCCGGTACCCGCGGTCCTTTCCCCCGACCCCGCCACCGGCGACACGGCACCGGTGACCACGGCACCTGGTGCCAAGGGTGCGGCGCCGGTGACCACGGCATTCGGCGCAGCCGCCATCGACGCCAGGGGCCCCGCGGATACCGCGAGCCCGGCCGACCATGACACCGCGGATGTCGTCGACCCGGTGGCCGCGACACAGCCGCACATCGACCGGCCGGTGCCGGTACCCGGGCGGACCGACCGGACCACGCCTGCCGGTGCCGGAAGCGAAACGCCCGTCCGGGAAACGCGAAAGACCCGGGAAATCCAAAGGATCCGGCAAATCCGGGAAAGCCAGAACGCCCCGGAAAGCCAGAGCGCCCGGGAAAGCCGGAAGACCTCGGAAAGCCGGAGCACCCGGGAAAGCCAGAACGGCCCGGAAAGCCGGAGCGCCCGGGAAAGCCAGGACTCCCGGCGCACCGGGGAAACTCCGCCTCCTCAGCGCGTCACCGGGCCATCCGAGTCCTCGGTGCGGGCGACGAGGACGTCCCGGCCGACCGGTAGGGCATCCGACCTTCCTGGCGTGCCCAGGCGAGCGCCTGAGTCGCGGAGTCGGATGCCCGAGGTCCAGGTGCAGGCAGTCGAGGCGCCGCGTGAGGATGCCAGCCGGGGCAGCGGGTCGGTGCCCCGGCGGGGCGGGATCGGCGAACCACTCGCCGCCCTGCCGGCGTCGGCGCTCCCCTCACCGGGACCGGCACGAGACGCCGGCGATGCTGCCCCGCTGCTCGGGGCCGAACGTCCGGTGCAGCGAAGCATCACCCCGGTGGAGCCGGTCCCCGCTTCTCCGGCGCCGGTGGACGATTCACCGGGACCCCCGGTGGTCCGGGTGACCCGTCTCCCTCCGCGCGACGACCGTCCACAATGGACCGGGAATGATCCGGTCGCCCGGACGCCCGCGGTCACCTCTGCCGCTCCGGTCGCCCGGACGCCTCCGGTCACTTCTACCGCTCCGGTCACCCCGCCTCCGGCGACGCCACCGCCAGGCACCGAACTTCCGGCGACTCCACCTCCGGGCGCTGTTCCGCGAGCGCTGCCGTCCGGGCCGTCGGGCGAACTCACCGTGGTTTCCGCGACGGTATCGAAGGATCCGGACATACAGAAGACCGGTAGAACCGCGCGAGAATCCACGGAGGCAGGGCCTGTCCACCGTGCGGCTCTCCAGGTGGCCCGGAACGCGGCGAAACCGATCGTGGCCGCCCGTATGGCGTCGGCGGGTATTCCGGCGCCGGAGCGGGTCCTGCCGTTGCTTCCGGCGAGGCCGCTTGTCACGAGGACGAGCGCGGGCAGGTCACCGTCCGCCGTGCCGAGTTCCGCACGGTCGGCATCGCCCCCGGTGGTCCCCGCGCGGTGGACGAGACCGCGACCGCAACCACCCTTGCCGCCTCGTGTTTCCCAGGCCCGTTCGTCCGGTCACCCGCCGGTACAGCGAGCCGTTCGGGTGCGGGCACCGGCAGTACGGTCCACTTCGGACGCAATGGCATTGGCGAGGTTGCCGGCCAAGACACCCTCTGCCCCCACCTCGGTGGCCACACCGTCCATCGCGCCGGCGCCCGGGCACACGGTCCCGGCTGGAGTCCGGCGCATGGCTGGGGGCGTCCCACCGGGGGTGCCGGTCACCTTCGTTCAGCGCAGGGAAAGCCCGTCAGACAGGGAGAGCCGGCCCCCAGTGGGCAGTAGTTCGCACGAAGCGAACCCGAAGGGTCCCGGCGGCCTGGAGCTCGACGAGTTGGCCCGCCGCCTCATCGAACCGGTCGGCAGGCTGCTGCGGGCCGAGTTGCGCCAGGGCAGGGAGCGGGCAGGACGTCTGCACGACCGCCGTCGATAGTCGTGGGAAAGGAGCGCAGGGTGTCCGAGGACATCTTCGCCAGCAGCGTGTTCTTCCGTCTGGTCATCGGCGGGGACGATCTCGGCAGGTTCCACACCTGCACCGGTCTCGGCGCGCAGGTGGAGGTCGAGCGGTTCGCGGAGGGCGGCAACAACTCCTTCGCCTGGCAGTTGCCGACCCGCATCACCTGGTCCAACATCACCCTCACCCGGGCGGTGACCAGCGACACGGTCAAGGTTTCCCGGTGGTTGAGCGAAACCATGCGGCGGGTCCGGCGCAAGGATGGTGAGATCGTCGCGCTCCGGCCTGATCTGACACCGATCGCACGGTGGCAGGTGCTCGGCATCGTCCCGGTCGGCTGGCAGGGACCCGCCTTCGACCCGTCCAGCGCGCAGGCGGCAATGGAAACCCTGGAAATCGCCCACGAGGGCCTCCAACCGTCCTAGGTCTCACCTTCGGGGAAAGGGAGGATTCGGTGGCCACACGACAGGCGGGCGGCCTCGCGCGGGCCCAGTTGCTGATCATGGAGCCGCCGTCGCGGGTCGGCGCGAAGCCGGGCGCCACGATCGCGCGGGTCAAGTTCCAGTTCAATCCGAACAAGCTGGGGCTGAGCAAGACCATCGAGTGGCGGCGCAAGCCGTCCCGGATGGCCAAGGAATCTTCCCTGCCCGAATTCGTCGGCAGTGGTCCCCGGTCACTGTCGGTGGAGGTGTTCCTCGACGCCACCGCGGAGCACGACGACTCGGTGGAAACGAAGGTGGAGGCCCTGATGAAGGCATGCGTTCCCACCCCGCGCAGCCTGGCGAGCAAGAAACCGGCCAGTCCCTGGGTGCGGTTCGAATGGGGCACCGCGCGGACGACCTCGTTCGACGGTGTGCTGACCAGTCTCTCGGTGGACTACTCGCTGTTCGATGTGGACGCTCGACCGCTGCGGGCCACCTGTTCGTTGTCGATCGAAGAGGCCAGCGTCGGCCCGCCCCGGCAGAACCCGACTTCCGGCACGGACAGCGTGAGCCGGACCCACCGGGTGGTCGCCGGGGACAGTCTCGCGCAACTCGCCTGGCGCGAGTACGGCGACGCCACGGCGTGGCGGGTGATCGCGGAAGCCAACGAGATCGACGATCCACTGGTGCTCGTGCCGGGAACGGAGTTGCTGGTGCCGGGCGCCGAATTCACCGGCGGTGCGCGGTGAGCGCCGGACGGTCTTTCGCCGCCGATCCGATCGTGGCGGCGCCGGGGCCGTTGCCCGAGGCCTGGCAGAGCCAGTTGGTCCGGTGTGTGGTCGACGAGAACGTGGGCCTGCCCGACACCGCGACCATCGCCGTCCGGGATCCGAACCACGAGTTCCTCGCCGAAACCGGTATCACGATCGGCACGCGGCTCACGGTCTCCGTCACCACCCTGGACCAGCAGTCGCGGGAACTGCTTTTTTCGGGCGAGGTCACCGCGCTCGAACTGGACTCGGACTCGACCGGCTCATTCACCGTCGTGCGGGCGCAGAACCTGGCACACCGGCTGCTCCGAGGCCGGAAAGTGGCGGCGTTCCGGAACATGGCCCTGCCGGCGATCGTGACCAAGGTCCTGGCAGGAAGCGGGATCTCCCCGGGGAGGATCGACTCCCCGAAAATCATCTACCGGCACCTCACCCAGGCAGGCGTGTCCGACTGGGAGTTCCTTCAGAGTTTGGCCGCCGAGCACGGCGCCACGGTGCGAGTGGACGACAAGGGCAGGCTCAGCTTCACGAAGCCGTCGCCGGCCGCGAAAGCCCCGCCACCGTCCACATCGGCCGAGCAAAGCCCCTACGTGCTGGAGTACGGCCGGAACCTGATGGCGCTTCGGGCGGTGCTGACCGCCGCGGACCAGGTCGACGCCGTCGAGGTGCGCGGCTGGAACGTGGACACGAAGAAGGCCGTCGCCGCCAACCAGCCGCTCCGGCCCAGCACGACGGTGCGCCCCGGTCTGCGTCCCATCGCCAAGTTCGGCAAAGAAACCATGCTCGTCACCGACACGCCCTACGGCAACGACGCCGAGGCCACCGCGGCGGCGCGCTCACTCGCCGAGTCGATGAGCTCGGGGCTGGGTGAGTTCGAAGCCGTCGTCGAAGGCAATCCGCTGCTGCACGCCGATGTGCCGGTCGCCCTCGGCAACGTCGGCCCGCAGTTTTCCGGCAGTTACACCGCCGCCGCGGTCACCCACACCCTCGACCCGGATTCCGGTTACCGCACCACGGTTCTGGTCAGCGCGTCCCCGGACCGTTCCCTGACGGGGCTCGCCATCGGTGCCAACGCCCCGGCCCATGGGCCGCGCGTGCCGGGCCTGGCGATCGGGATCGTCACCGATGTCCGGGAGACGGGCGGGTCCCAGCGCGGCTGGGTGAAGCTGAAGTTCCCGTGGCTGGAGGACAAGCAGTACCAGACCGACTGGGTGCGCACCGTGCAACTCGGCGGCCAGGGCGGCGGCGTGTTCGGCCAGGAGGTGGGCGACGAGGTGCTGGTCGGTTTCGAACAGGGATGCATCGACCGGCCCTACGTACTCGGCGGGCTCTACAACGGCAAGGACGTTCCCTCGCCGCACCGGCTGCCCTTGGTGGACGCCGCGGGCAAGGTCAACCGCCGTTCGTTCGTCTCTCGCAAGGGCCACCGGCTGGAGCTGATCGACGGCGTGGCGGGCCCGCCGGGAGTTCGGATCGCCAGCGGCGACAACCGGCTGGAGGTGCGCGTCGACGACCAAAGGAACCGGATCGACCTGACCGTGTTCGCCCCCGGCGGGCGGACCGCGCTGAGTTCGGTGAGCCTGACACCGGCCGGGATCACCATCGACGCGGGCGAGGGAAAGCTCGCCCTCTCCGGCGCGTCCGTGTCGATCGACGCGAAGACCTCGGTGTCCGTCGACGCGATGGCCTCGGTCCGGATCGACGGTGGCGCGGTGGCAGGCCTCAAGGGCCGGATAGTCGAGATCAACTAGCGAAAACCGAAGCCCGACAAGGAGTTCACGATGCCTCCCGCCGCCCGGCTCGGAGACAGCACGGCGCATGGTGGCGCGCTCGGCCCGCCACCGCCCACCGCCGCGGTCCGGGTCGCCACCGTCCTCATCGGTGGCAAACCCGCCGCCGTCGTCGGCAGTACGCACGTGTGCGTCATACCGCAGCACGCCGCGCTCGGTCCCACGAACGTCGTCATGCCCGGCCCGCCGCGACCGGGTGGCCAGGTGCTCATCGGCGGGCTTCCCGCCGCCTGCGTCGGTGACCGCACCACCTGCGGCGCGAACATCGTGCTCGGCGCGCTGAACGTGATCATCGGGGGCGCGTTGTGAGCGAGCGGTTCATCGGACGCGGGTGGGCCTTTCCGCTGCGCGTCGACGCGACCGGCGGGATCGCGATGGTCGAGCGCGACCAGGAAATCGCCGAGGCGATCCGGCTGGTGCTGGGCACCGCGCCCGGTGAACGCCCGATGCGCCCGGAGTTCGGCTGCGGCATCCACGACTACGTGTTCGCGCCCGCCGACGGGGCCACCGCGGGCCGTATCGCCTACGAGGTACGCGCCGCGCTGGAACGGTGGGAGCCCAGGATAGAGGTGGCCGACGTGGTGATCGCTTTCGACGCTGCCGAGGAGGGCGTGCTCTACATCGATATCCGTTACGTCGTCCGCTCCACGAATGATGCGCGGAACCTCGTGTTCCCGTTCTACACCATCCCCGACGGGGGCGAAGAAGGGAGCGTTGCCTGATGGCGCTACCCGCGCCCAACCTGGACGACCGGCGGTTCCAGCAACTCGTGGACGAAGCCAAGCGGTACGTGCAGCAGCGCAGTCCGGAGTGGACGGACCACAACGTGTCCGATCCCGGGGTGACGCTCATCGAGACGTTCGCGTACATGGTCGATCAGCTCCTCTACCGGCTGAACCGGGTGCCGGAGAAGAACTTCCTGGCCTTCCTCGACCTGCTCGGTGTACGGCTTTTCCCGCCCGCCGCGGCCACCGCGGAGCTCACCTTCCGGCTTTCCGCCGCGCAGGAGGAGACAGTGCTCCTGCCTGCGGGAAGCGAGGTGAGTACGGTCCACACCGAAGACCGGGAGGCGGTGGTGTTCGCCACCATCGAGGACCTGCCGATGGTGCCCTGCCATCTGGACCGGCTGGTGACGATCGCGGCCACCGGTGGCCAGACCGACCGGACCAGCGATCTGCGCGCGGGCAAGGACGTGCGGTGTTTCCAGGCGGAGCCCGCTCCCGGCGACGCGGTGCTGTTCGGGTTGTCCACCGCGGTGCCGCGCTGCCTGGTGGCCCTGCGGCTGGACAGCCAGGTCGAGGGGATCGGTGTCGATCCGAGACAGCCGCCCTTGGTCTGGGAGGCATGGGATGGGACGGCCTGGACCGAATGCCCGGCCGACGAGGACACCACCGGCGGTCTCAACCGGCCCGGCGACGTGGTTCTGCGACTGCCGGCCGGGCACAGTCCCTCGGTGGTGGGCGGGTTCCGGGCAGGCTGGCTGCGATGCCGGGTGGTGCCGCCCGAACCGGGTCAGCCCTTCTACTCCGAGTCGCCCACAATCCGCGTCGCGGAAGCGGCCACGATCGGTGGCATCGTGCCGGCCGGACACGCCGAGACGGTGACCGGCGAGCAATTGGGCGTCTCGGAAGGCGTTCCGGGACAACGGTTCCGGGTCGCGAAAGTGCCGGTGCTGACCGACGGTGACCCGATCGTGGTGCGGGTGTCCGTGGGCGAGGGGTGGCAGGACTGGACCGTGGTGGACCACTTCGGACAGTCAGGGCCCGGCGACCGGCACGTGACGCTCGACGCGGTGAACGGCGAGTTCCTGTTCCCGCCCGCGGTGCGCGAACCGAACGGGTCGATGCGGTACTACGGTGCGGTACCACCGAAGGGCGCGCGGATCGAAGTGGCGCGATACCGCACGGGCGGTGGCAAGGCGGGAAACGTGGCCAGGGGTGCGATCTCCGTGCTGCGTAGTTCCGTGCCGTATGTGTCCACTGTGGAAAATCGTGAAGCCGCGGCCGGTGGGGTGGACGGGGAGACGGTGGCCGAGGCGAAGGTGCGCGCCCCGAACCAGTTGCGGGTGCAGGAGCGGGCGGTGACGGCCGAGGACTACGAGTTGATCGCGCGTCAGGCCGCCCCCTCCGCGGCCAGACTGCGCTGCATGCCTGCCGGAGGGGGCGACGAGGCGGGCGGCGCCCGCGTGCTGGTCGTGCCCGGCGCGGTGGCCGACGAGGGAGACCGCCTCCGGTTCGAGCAGTTGATCCCCTCCGAAGGAATGCTCGCCACGATCACGGCGCGACTGGACGAGCGCAGGCTGGTCGGCACTCGTCTCGTCGTCGAACCACCGTACTACCAGGGTGTCACGGTGGTGGCCCGGTTGGTGGCGTCGGGGGCCGACCCGAACCGCGTGCAGTCCGGCGCACTGGACGCGCTCTACTCCTACCTGAACCCGCTTCGCGGTGGCCCGGACGGGACCGGGTGGCCGTTCGGACGGCCGGTGCAGTACGGGGAGATCTTCGCCGTGTTGCAACGCGTCTCCGGAGTCGGGCTGGTGGAGGAGATCCGGCTGTTCCCGGCGGACCCCCTCACCGGGCGACGGGGCACCGCCTCCGACCGGATCGAAATCGCGCAGCACGCGCTGGTCTTCTCGCAACAGCACCAGGTCGTGGTCACCTCCGGCGGGCCACGGGGTACCGGGGAGCAACGATGAGCCGGAACGCGCTACCGGACCTGCCCAGCAGGCATCCGCTCGGCGAGCGGCTTCCGGGGCTGTACGCCACCGACGGCTTCACCCAGCGGTTCGTGGCGGGCCTCGACACCGTCCTGGCGCCGGTTTTGTCCACATTGGACAACCTGCCCGCCTACCTCGATCCACGGCTCACGCCCGAGGACTTCCTGCCCTGGCTGGCGTCCTGGGTCGCCGCGGACTTCGGACCGGACTGGCCGGCGGAACTGCGGCGGCGGGCCGTGGCGCTCGCGGTGGAGTTGCATCGCTGGAAAGGCACCAGGCGCGGATTGGCCGACCGGTTGTGGGTGTATCTGGGAGTTCGCGTGCGGGTCCTGGACGGGGCCGGTGCGACCTGGTCGAACCGGCCGGGTAGCGCACTGCCCGGTGAGGCCCTCGAAGAGGCCGTCGTCCAGGTGTGGCCGGGCGTCCCCGGTCGTCCGGTCGATCCGGACCGCGTTGCCGCGCTGGTTGCCGAGGCCTGCCCGATCCACCTGACCTGCCGGGTCGAGGTGCTGTCCGGCCCACCACCGGAGGAGGGGAGTTAGCACGATGCGGTCTTGCCCGGCATGTGGCGCGTCGGTCGCCGACACCGATGACTTCTGCGGCAACTGCGGGACCTATCTCGGCTGGGGTACGACGGCCGGTGACACGTCCGTGACCGCGCAGGACGTTCACCCGCAGGACACCCCGGCAGGGACCGATCAGCCCGCCGCCGTGCAACCGGCCAAACCGGCTCGCCCTCGGCCCGCACCGGACATCCCGGTCGAGGTGGTGACCGAGGACGGCCCGCCCTGCCCGGTGTGCGGCACGCCGAACCCGCCAGGACGGCGATTCTGCCGGCGCTGCGCCGCACCGCTCACCGAAACCACCGTGGTCGTCGCGCGGAAGCCCTGGTGGCGGCGGATCAGGGTGCCGAGGTGGTTCCGGATCGGCGGTTCGGGATTTTTGGTGCGGCGGCTGGTCATCCTGATCACGCTGGTGGCGCTCATCCTGGCCGGGATCCTGCTGTTCCCCCTCGGCAAAGGACTTTTCGAAGACCTGCTGGACAAGACGAAGACCCCCGCGCCCATCGGGCCGGTGCGGGTGGTGGCCAGTGCCGAGGTGCCCGGCCATCCCGCGGCCGCCGCCACGGACGGGTTGAGCAACCGGTACTGGGGCGCGCCCAGGCCGGGCGAGTGGATCGAGTTCACCTTCGACCATCCGTTCCGGCTCCTGTCGCTGGTGGTGCACGCCGGCCCCTCGTCCGACCGGGAACAGTTCACCCAGGAGGCCAGGCCGGCGGGCCTGGACGTGATCGTCACCGCCGCGGACGGAAACTCGGAGACACGGCCGGTCGAACTGGCCGACCAACCGGGACCGCAAACCATCGACCTGGGCATCAGCGACGTGGTGAGGATTCGCGTCGTCCTGCGGTCGGCCACCGGCCTGAGCCAGGGCAAGCACATCGCGGTGGGTGAGATCGAGTTCTTCCAACGTTCGTGACCGCCCGGCCGGCGAGGACGAAGACACGGACAGGGGAACACACCATGAAGAGGGAACACGATGTTCGCCCCGAGAGTGCGTCAAGGCCTGTCCGGTCTCGCCCCGGCGCCGGGTGAGTTCAGTCGAGCAGCGCGTCGACCTCGGGCTGGATTTCCTCGGGCGTCACGGTGGGCTCGAAACGGCGGAGCACCTTACCGTCCCGGCCGATGAGGAACTTCGTGAAGTTCCACTTCACGTCGTCGCTGTCGGTATCGCCCGGTGCCTCGGCGCGCAGGTAGCTGTACAGCGGGTCCGCGTCCGGTCCGTTGACGTCGACCTTGGCCAGGACCGGGAAGGTGACGTCGAAGGTGGTCGAACAGAACTCCTGGATCTCGGCGTTCGTGCCGGGTTCCTGGCCGCCGAACTGGTTGCAGGGGAATCCGAGGATCTCGAGGCCGCGGTCCTTGCCCGCGCGGTACAGCGACTCGAGGCCTTCGTACTGGGGGGTGAGGCCACACTTACTGGCGACGTTGACGATGAGGAGGACCTTGCCCGCGTAGTCGCTGAGCGAGCGGGTCGCGCCGTCGGCCGTGGCGACGGAGAACTTGTGCACTGTCACGATCTCCACTGTGCATTGTGGCGGTCGGCCGCGCCACAATCGCGACCCCTCGCGGTGTCGCGCGTCACGTCGGCGCCGAACCGGGGCATGAAGTAGGTGACGCGAGGACCAAGGGCACTCGTTGTGCGGTGCGGTCTTCGGTCTGCTGAAGGACGACAACGCGGTTTCGCTGCCCCAATCCGGGCTCACGGGCGCGGAGAGCCAGCGTTCCCTCAGCAAGCTGCTGGGTGATTACGCGGCAATGGCCGGTAAGGCGGTCAACGGCCTGAACGCGCTTCCCGCCTCGCCCGACGCCACGGCCGAGTCGGCGAAGAAGACCTTCCTCAATCACTACACCGTCGCGCGTGACAAGGCCTCATCGGCGAAAGCCACGCTCGATGCCGCCTCCCCGTCGGATTTCTCGGCGCTGATGAGCGCCGCGAACGCCCAAGCCGCGTGCAGCAGAAGGAAACCGAAAAAAGCGGCCAGCCACAACGAAAACGACCGGCCACCGCGCTGAGTCCGATCGCGCGGTGGCCGGCCGTTCGTGTTCAACCGTCAGATGACGCGCACGCCCTGGGCCTGCGGTCCCTTCTGGCCCTGTCCGACCTGGAACTCGACACGCTGGCCCTCATCGAGAGACTTGAAGCCGCTGCCCTGGATCTCCGAGTAGTGCACGAAGACGTCGGGACCGCCGTCATCCTGCGCGATGAACCCGAAGCCCTTTTCGCCGTTGAACCATTTCACACTGCCTTGCGCCATGCTTGTGTCTCCCTGCGGCGCCGTCCTGGCCCCACGGTGGGGCCTGCCGGCTACCGGATTCGAAGCTACAGCATCGCAGGCGCTCCTCGGCCCACTGAAACGGGCTCAGCCGCGCTTGCTGGACGCGGGGTCCAAACCGAGCATCTCCAACAGTCGCCAGCAGTCCTTCGCATCGGTCGCGTGATCGGCGACGGTCCGCGCGGCGCGGGCGTTCTGGATCGTCGTGTGCAGCTCTTCGGCCGCCCTGGCCTCGGTGAACCGTGCCGAGGGCGGGGGAGAAGAGTGTCGTGCCAAGGTCATGAGGCGCCTTCCCTGTTTCGCCACGTTCGCGTGGCTGCCATGACGGGAAATCGCCGTCGCGATTCGTCCGGGCGCACCCATCGTGACAGGTCGGGCCGTCATGCACCACCCCCGCCCCCGCCGACAGCGGCCGCCGCCCTGGTGGGAGGGGGTGCGCCCGGCCCGGCCGCCGCTTCGGGCTCCGGCAGCCGTGTCAGGCTGTCTGCGCGATCAGCGACGGCTTCGGCGAAGCGGTCACGTCACCGTTGGTGACGGCGGCCAGTTCGGCCAGGATTGCCGCGTGCCGAACCTTGTGGCGGATCAGATTGTCGTGGTAGGCCTCGTCGATCCAGGCGTTGTACATGATCGCTTCGGACTCGCCCGGCTCGACCTTGAAATAGCAGGGCGCGGCCACCCGGGCGATGTCGCCGGCTTCCCACAGCCGGTTCATCCCGCCGAAGGACTCGAACGTCATGGCCCAGATGTCCAGGGGGATGGTGACGACGGAGCGGATCGCGCCGAGCATCGGGCGGCTCAGGTCACCGACCGGATTCAGGCTGTCAGCCCCGAGGTCCTGCACGACCTTGATCGCGGCCGGGTTGGCGTGGCCGGTGTAGACCGAGACCTTGAACACCGCGTCGGCCGGGATGTCGCCCGCGGCGCGGGCCTTGTTCAGCACGTCGAGCACGCCCTCGTCCCAGACCAGGACGCCGCGCAGGCCGCAGGAGAACATGCGCAGGTAGTCGTCCAGCAGAAAACGCAGGTTGTCCATGCCGCGCACGCGGCGGCCGGCCGAGGAACCCTCGGTCGTGAGTGCCTGACGGCCCGTGTCCCAGCCGGTCCTCGGGCCGGGGCAGGCGATCACCTCGATCGCGTTCTCGGCGGCCAGTTGCGCGAACGCGGTCAGCTCTCCCTTGTCCAGCAGAGTGGAGCCGCCGCCGAAGCAGACGATCCGGTGGATGAACACGTCCTGCTTCGCCGACTCGTCGAGCAGCGCCTCCAGGGTCGAGAGGCGCTCGACCCCGGAGATCTCGATGCGGTACTGGCCGCCGTCGGAGAAGCCGAGCCGCGAACTGGCCAGGGTGTAGTCGTCGCTGGACGGCAGGCCCTGGGCGGCCAGGATGGCGGCGCCCCGGGTGGCCGGGGCCGCCGGCGCGAGGTCGGGTGACGTCATGATCAGCATTCCTCCACGTATTTCACTCCAATGAAACAAAAACGCGCGTTCACCAGCCGCCGATCCAGCCGGTGAGCATTCCGTCCGGCTCGGAACCGGGATCAGCCGAACGGCCGCGCAGGAAGTCGAAGTCGCACCCTTCGTCGGCCTGCAATACATGGTCGACGTAGAGCGACTGGTAACCGCGCCGGAACCGGGACGCCGCAACGGGTTTGGCCGCCCGTCGCGCGGCCAGCCCGGCCTCGTCCACTTCGAGGTGGAGACGGCCTGCCCGGGCGTCCAGCTGGATCCAGTCGCCGTCGCGGACCAGGGACAGTGGTCCGCCCGCGGCCGCTTCGGGCGAGACGTGCAGCACCACGGTGCCGAACGCGGTGCCGCTCATCCGGGCATCGGAGATGCGGACCATGTCGGTCACACCGGCCCGCAACAGCTTTTGCGGGATCGGCAACTGGCCCCATTCCGGCATCCCCGGCGCGCCTTTCGGCCCGGCGTTGGTCAGCACCAGCACCGAATCGGCGTCGACGTCCAGGTCCGGATCGTCGATCCGGGCCGCCAGGTCGGCCATGTCGGCGAACACCACCGCCCGGCCCCGGTGCCGCAGCAGTTCCTCGCTGGCCGCGCTGCACTTGATGACCGCGCCGTCGGGCGCCAGATTGCCGCGTACCACGGCAAGGCCGCCGGCCGGCTGGAACGGCGCGTCCAGCGAAGCGACCACGCCGCGGTCCGGCGCCGGCCTGGCCGGCAGATTTTCGCCGACCGTCTTGCCGTTGATGGTCAGCGCGTCCAGATGCAGCAGCGGCGCCAGCTCCTTCAGCACCGAAGGGATCCCGCCGGCATGGAACAGCTGCTCGACCAGATGCTCGCCGGCGGGCCGGACGTTGACCACCAGCGGAGTGCGGGCGGCCAGCTCGTGGAAGCGGTCCAGCCGCAGGTCCACCCCGGCCCGGCCGGCGATGGCCAGCAGATGGATGACGGCGTTGGACGAGCCACCGGCCGCCAGCATCAGGGTGATCGCGTTGTCGAACGCCTCGGCGGTCAGGATGTCCGACGGCCGGATGCCCTGCCAGGCCAGCTCCACCGCGCGAGCCCCGCAGGCTTCGGCGGTCTGATAGCGGCGGGCGTCGACCGCCGGTGCCGCGGCCGCGCCCGGCAGTGTCATGCCGAGTCCTTCGACGATCGCGGCCAGTGTGGACGCGGTCCCCATTTCCGGGCAGTGGCCGACGGACGGTCCGGCGGCCGCCTCCAGCTCGTCATAGTCCTCAAGGGACATTCGGCCCGCGCGCACGTCGTCGGTGTACTTCCACAGGTCGGTACCGACACCGATCTGCCTGCCGCGGAAGACCGCGGGCGTCGCGGGGCCACCGGTGACCATGATCGCCGGGACGTCCGCGCTGGCCGCGCCCATCAGCTGGGCGGGCACCGTCTTGTCGCAGCCACCGAGCAGCACGACGGCGTCGAACGGGTAGGCGCGGATGGACTCTTCGACGTCCATCGACATCAGGTTGCGGAACAGCATCGCGGTCGGCTTCATCAGCTGCTCGCCGAGCGACATGGTGGGGAATTCGATCGGCAGGCCACCGGCCTGGAGCACGCCCCTGCGCACCGAGTCCGCCAGCGACCGGAAGTGCATGTTGCAGCTGACCGCCTCCGACCAGGAGTTGCAGATGCCGATGATCGGCCTGCCGTCGAACGCCTGCCGAGACAAGCCGAGCGCTCGCAACGCCGTACGGTGGGCGAAGCCCGGCACGTCGTGGCCGGCGAACCAGCGACTGCTGCGCAGCGGCCGGCTGCCGGAGGTTTCGGGGCCGGTCATCAACGGCTCCGGGCGACGAAGTTGGTCACCTTGCGCAGCAGCGGCTGCCGGGCCACCTGGTAGCCGAACGCGCGGCCGGGCTTGCTGGCCATGATCCTCCCGATCGCGCGGCCCCGCCAGCTGCCCGGCGGCGCGCCCGGTGTGACGGTGTCGGCCGGATCCTCGCCGATGCCGACGTCGGCCAGCGCGACCATCGCCGCGTTGTGCCCGTTCGCGCCCATCACCCCGCCGCCCGGATGGGTTCCCGAGCCGCACAGGTAATAACCGTTGACGGGAGTGCGGTAGTTCGCCAGCGTGTCCAGCGGGCGGGCGCCGAACAACTGGTCCAGCAGCATTCCGCCGTGGAAGATGTTGCCGCCGGTGATGTGGTACTCGCGATCGAGATCCCGCGGTGTGATGACCACCCGCTCCACGATGTGCTCGCGCAGGTTGGGGGCGTAACGGAACAGGTCCTCGAGCACCAGATCGGCCCAGCGCTCACGCTCGGCGTCCCAGGTGGTGCCGGCGAGTTCGAACGGCAGCTGCTGGACGCCCAGTGTCATCGTGTGCAGGCCGGGTGGCGCCAGGCTGTCGTCGGTGACGGACTGGATGACCGCCTCGATGACGAACTTCTCCGGGAAGACGCCCCGGCGCTGTGCCTCCCAGGCTTGTTCGAAGGCCTCGCGGGAAGCGCCGAGCAATTGGTGGCCATGGTGTTGCGGACCGGCCGCGGGACTGTCGAACGGCAGATACTGCGGCAGTTCGTCGATCAGCAGATGGATGCGGGCCATCGAACCCTTGGTGTCGATCAGTTCGACCTCGCGCCGGAAATCGGGCTCCAGGTCCCGGGCCGCGAGCAGGTCCAGTAGCGAGCGTTTCGGATCGGCGTTCGACAACACCTGCTCGGCGAGAACACGTTCGCCATCGGCGAGTTCGACACCGATCGCCTTGCCACGTTCCACGATGACCCGCCGGATCGGCGAATTCAGCCGGATCTCGGCGCCGTGGTGTTCCGCGGCCCTGGCCAGCGCGGTGGTGATGGCACCCATACCGCCCCTGGCGAAACCGAACTGGCCGAACTGGCCTTCGAATTCACCCCAGGAATGGTGGCCCCACACATAGGCGGTGCCCGGAGTGGACGGACCGCCCCAGATCGACACCATGCCGAAGAAGGTCAGGAAGCTCTTGATCCGCTCGTCCTCGAAGTACCGGTCGAGCAGGTCGCGCACGGACAGCAGGGTGAATTCGTCGAACAGTTTCTGTTCACCGGCCTCCTCGAAGGCGGCCAGCAGTTTCGAACGGGACGGCGGTGACTTCATCAACCAGGGCGTGACCAGGCCGGCGAACCGCTGGAGCCGGAGGCCGAAGTCGACGAAACGCTGGGCATCGGATTTGTCGAACTTCTCCAGCTCCCGCAGCGTCCGGTCGACCTCCTTCCACAGGAACAGGTGCGAGCCGTCCTCGAAGAGGCTGAACGAGAGTGCGTCTCCCTGATAGAGCTCCAGCCCGAACCGCTTGAGCTCCAGTTCGGCGATGATCTCCGGCCGCAGCAGTCCGGCGATGAACGCACAGGACGACCAGCGCGAGTCCGGGATCAGTTCCTCGGTCACGCAGGCGCCGCCGACGACGTCGCGGGCTTCCAGGACCAGTGTCCGCCGGCCCGCTCTGGCCAGGTAGTTCGCGGCGACCAGGCCGTTGTGCCCGGCGCCGATGACGATCGCGTCGTAGGTACTCATGCTGATTCCTCCGCGACCTTGCGCGCCCCCGCGATCGTGTCGACAGGGCGCTCCTTACCGACACACGCCATGTCAGGCGGAGGGGCGCCCTGCCGCCCCGATAGCGGCAAGAAAGGGCGCGCTTTCTGGTCATCTTGCCAGCCGCGGGTTGTCACAAGGGGTGTCATGCCGGCTCGCCTTCCGGTGGCGTCGCGGTGAGCGGACGGACGAGCAGCGTGGTGACCGTGTCCGTGTCGACCAGTTCACCGAAACGCCGCACGACGGGAGCCAGATCGGCGTCGACGGCCAGTGCCTCCGTCCATTCCGGCCAGGAGGTCAGTCCCATCACTTCGACGATGCGCGGCCGTGCCCCGGCGTCGTCTTCCACCACGTAGGCGTCGAAGCTGGTGACGACCTCTTTGGACAGACAAACAGGACGGTCCTGCTGCTCGGAGAACCGGGCGAAATCGGCCAATGGCACGTCCGGCCGCAGCGTGAACATGTTGATCGCGATGACCTCGCTCACCTCAGGACTCCTCGATGTTGATCATCACGTGCTTGAGCTCGGTGTATTCCTCGAGCGAGTAGATCGACATGTCATTGCCGTTGCCGGACTGCTTGTAGCCACCGTGCGGCATTTCGGGCACCACCGGCAGGTGGTCGTTGATCCACACCGTGCCGAACTGGATGTCCTTGGAGATCCGCAGTGCCCGGGCCACGTCGGCGGTGAAGATCGAGGCGGCCAGGCCGTAGTCGACGTCGTTGGCCATGGCCACCACGTCGTCCGAGTCGCCATAGCGGGTGATGGACACGACCGGTCCGAACACCTCGCGCTGCACGATCTCGTCGCGTTGCTCCGCGTCGAACACCAGCGTCGGCGCGACGAAGAAACCCTTGTCCGGCACCGGCTGCGCGCTGACGAGATCGACGTGGCCGGTCCCGGCGGCCCGGTCCAGGAAGCCGTTGACCCGGTCGCGGTGCGCACCGGTGATGACCGGACCCATGGTCGTCGACTCGTCGGCCGGGTCGCCGAGCACGAGGCCGGCGGTCGCGGCGCTGAACGCGGCGCGGAAGTCGTCGTAGATCCGCTCGTGCACGTAGAGGCGGGACGCCGCCATGCAGTCCTGCCCGGAGTTGCAGAACGAACCGTCCATCAGCTTGGCCACGGTCAGGTCGATGTTCGCGTCGGGCAGTACCAGCACCGGTGCCTTGCCACCCAGTTCGAGGTGCAGTCGCTTGAGGTTGCTGTCGGCCGAGGCCCGCAGCAGTGCCCGGCCGGTGCTCACGTCGCCGGTCAACGAGGACATCCGGACATCGGGATGACCGACCAGTCGCGCACCGACCGTCTCGCCGTCGCCGGTGACGACGTTGAAGACACCGGGCGGGAAGATGTCGGCGGCCAGTTCGGCGAAGCGCAGCGCGGTCAGCGGAGTGTGCTCGGAGGGCTTGAGCACCAAGGTGTTGCCGGTCATCAGCGGCGGGCAGATCTTCCAGATCGCCATCAGCAGCGGGTAGTTCCAGGGCGCCACCGAGCCGACGACGCCGAGCGGATCGCGGCGGATGATGCTGGTGCGCCCGGCCAGATACTCGCCGGCCGCCCTGCCCTCCAGCACCCGCGCCGCCCCGGCGAAGAAACGCAGATGATCGACGATCATCTCCATCTCCTCACGGGCCAGGCCGATCGGCTTGCCGACGTTGGCCGATTCGAGTTGGGCGAACTCTTCCCGCACCCCGTCGAGGCGGTCGGCCAGCCTCAACAGCGCGGTGGCTCGTTCTCCCGGCGTGGTGTGGGACCAGCCGCGAAACGCGGCCGACGCGGCGTCCACAGCGGAATCGACATCGGCGACGGTGGCGCGGGCGACCTCCGCGATGACCGCACCGGTGGCCGGAGCCACGATTTCGTCGGACTGCCCGGTGCTCGGGGCGCGCCACTGCCCGCCGATGAACAGTGAGGCGCGAGTCGGCTGCGCTGTCGTCACGATGCGAATCCCTTCGGGCCGGAATTTCATTCAGTGAAGTACAACATCATTCAATGAAATTGACAGTAGTTGAGTCGGCAGGGGCCGTCAATGGCCCCCGTGGCGGGAAAATCCGCTGGACGATGACGTGCACGACACTGCCCGGAATACGCTTGCCGCACCGGATACCACCGGTGACAGCGGCGATCCGGACGGTAGAAGTCAGCCGGAAAAAGCTCTACCGGCGATCAGATGGCGAGGCGCTTACCGAGTTCGTCGGCGGCACTGACGATGGCTTGTGCGACTTCGTCGAGATTGCGTGCCTTCAGCCGGTGGCTGAGGAAGCTGACGCTCAGCGCGAACTGCGACGGCCCGGCCGAAGCCGGTACCGGCGCCGCGAGGCAGGTCAGGTCCTCCTCCGCCTCTTCGCGGTCGATCGTGTAGCCGTGTTTCATGGTGGCGGCGATGTCGGCTTGGACGGCGGCGATGTCGACCAGCGTGTGGGGGGTGAACCGCGGCAGGCCCGCCCGCTTGAGCACGGCGACCTGATCCGCCGGTGGCATGGTCGACAGCAGCGCCTTGCCGACCGCCGAAGCGTGCCAGGGATCGACCTGGCCGACCGCGGTCAGCCTCTTGATCGCGCGGTGGCCGTGCAGGACCTCGACGATGACGACCTCGTCGTCCTTGCGGTAGGCGAGGTTCACCGTCTCGTTGAACCGGTCGAGCAGTTCCTCCATGATCGGCAGCGCCTCGGCCCTCGGCACCGCGCCGGGCGCCGCGTGCTGCCCGAGCCGGAACACCTCCCAGCCCAGCCGGTAGCGGTTGCCGGGAATCCGTTCGACGTAGCCGAAACTGCTCAGGCTGCTCAGATACCGCAGTACCGTGGCCTCGCTGAGCTCGGCGTCCCTGGCCACTTCGGTGAGCGTGGCCTCGGACCGGTCGCGCAGCACGTGCAGGATGCGAACGGTCCGTTCGACTCCTTCGAGGCTCTTCTTCGACGGCCCGGTCTGCGCCATGGCTGACACGCTATCAGCAGGGATCAGTGCCCGGCTCCGATACGACGAGCCGGCCAGGCGGCGGCTGGAAGATGAGCCGCCGCCTGGCCGGACGGGGAAGTTCGGCCGTGTCATTCAGCTGATCGGGTCGAGCGTGTCGCGGGCGGAGCCCGCCGCGCTACCGCGTTCCGGCTCCTGCGCGGCAAGGCCGACCGGCGCGTCCTTCTTCGGGACGAACACGTAGTAGAGGACCAGGCCGATCACGACCGCGCCGAGCGTGCCGAGGCCGACGTGCAGGGGGTCCTGGTAGATCAGCACCACGCAGAACAACAGTGACCAGACGATCGCGACCGGGTACAGGATCCGCCAGTGCTTCAGCCGGTACGGCCGGCCCGGCAGCTGGTCACGGGAATGGGCCCGGTAACCGACCACCAGCAGGACCGTGAAGGCACCGGCCCAGGTGATCGCCAGCATCGCGATCAGCACCGCGAACAAGGAGCTGTACAGCGTCACCGCGATGGCGATCACGCCGCCGAGGATGACGCCGGCGTACGGGATCTTCTCCCGGTTCAGGCGGGCGAACAGCCGGGCTGCCGGGAACCGGCCGTCACGGGCCTGCGCCCACATCACCCGGGCGCCGGCCAGTTGCAGGATGACCGCGTTGACCCACAGCGCGAACACGGCCAGCACGGTGAACAAGGTGGCCACGGTCTGTCCCGCGTTGGACTTCAGGATGTCGCCCACCGGGTTGCCGGCGCCCAGCACGTCGCCCAGATTGCCGATGCCCAGCACCAGGAACAGCAGCACCAGGGTGCCGATGATCCAGGTGGTCGCGTTGGCGGCCACCGCGGTGCGCGGCACGGTCCTGGCGGCGTCCTTGGTCTCCTCGCCTGCCGTTCCGCTGACGTCGAACGCGGACACGATGTAGACCGAAAGCAGGCAGGCGAACAGCAGGGGCATGATCACCGAGCCCTTGACCGTCCCGTCGGTGGTGAACAGGTAGTGCACGCTGTTCACGTGAGCCTTGCTGTTGAACAGGAAGGCGGCCGCGAGCCCGATCACGATGACCGCGGCGGCACTCAGTTCGGCGACCACGCTGAGGTTGTTGAGCCAGGCGACGATGCGCACACCGAGCAGGTTGGCGACGGTGGAGGCGATGATGAGGATCGCGCTGATACCGACCAGTTCCCAGTGACTCAGATTGTCCACTCCGAACCACGCCATGATGAACGGCGTGATCCCGATGGTCGCCGAAGAAACCGACGCCACATGGGCGATCTGCACCCACCAGCCGACCTGCCAGCCAAGGCTCCTGCCGCGCAACCGCGAAACGATCTGGTAGGCGCCACCGGCCAGCGGGTAGGCCGAACAGAGTTCGGCGACGCACATGGCCACGACGACCTGGAGTCCGGAAGCGACGAACCACACCCAGACCGAAGCCGGCCCGACCTGGCTGAGCCCGATGGTGAAGCCGACCAGCAGCGCGCCGCTGAAGCCGATGGTGGAGTACTGGAGCGCGAAGCTGGAGAACCTGCCGAGCACGCGGCTCAGTTCGCCCCGGTAACCGAGCGCTTCGAGATAGGCCTCGTCGGAGACGGTCGCCGAGTTCAGGCCGCTGTCCACGGGTACGCGTGAGCGGGGATCGATTGATTCCATCTACTTCCTCCGGGATGACCAATGTGGACGAGGGGAGACGTGCCTTCGGCGGATCCCTGCCGACCCGCTCAGGGGTTTTCACTGAGTGAAATAAGCGATCACTGAGTACAAACGATGACACCGGGCCGAATGGCTGTCAAGGCTTGCCCGGCAACTGCCAGGACGGGCCATCAGGTCGGCAACAGCGTCTTAATCGGACGGTCACCGCTCCGAAAAGTCAATGCGGGGCCCAGTCGCGGGCGCCGGGGTGAGGCGGCCGGTGCGAGACGGCGGTGTCAGGCCAAGTCGGCCGACAGTGCCCGTGCGGTGTCCGTGAGTAAGGGCACGGCTCGGCGGAGGAGTTCGTCGGTCATCCGGGTCGCGGGGCCGGACAGGGAGATCGCCAGCCGTACCGGAGTGTCGTGCACCGCCACGGCGACGCAACGCACACCGTTTTCCTGTTCACCCTCGTCGACCGCGTACCCTTGCCGGGCCACTTCGGCCAGTTGTGCCATGAAGCGATCGCGGTCGGTAATGGTGGTCGCGGTGTGGCTGGGCATGCCGGTCCGCTTCAGAATTCCCAGGGCCGAGCCCGGTGGCAAACCGGCCATGATGGCTTTTCCGGCCGCCGTGCAGTGGGGGTCCATCCGTCTGCCGATTTCGGTGAACATGCGGACCGAGTACCGGGACGGGACCTGGGTGAGGTAGACGATCTGATCGCCGTCGAGCATGGCGAGGTTGGCGGTTTCGCCGAGTTCGTCGACCAGGCCGGTCAGGCGCGGGCGGGCGAACAACGTCAGCGTGCGCTCGGAACTGTCACCGAGCCGGATCAGCCGGGGGCTGAGCACATAGCGTCGTGACCGTTCCTGCCTCAGATAGCCGAGTTCCGTCAGCGTGCGGACCAGGCGATGGACGGTGGGCAACGGTATTCCGGACAATGTGGACAGTTGCGAGATGCCGATCGGAATGGCGTTTTCGGCCATCGTTTCGAGCAGAGCGAAGGCCCTGCCGATGGATTGCACACTGCCGCGGCTGCCCGCGTTCTCGGCCGGGGATGTTCCCTCATGCGTTTCGACGACGGGCCCCCTTTGCTCAGTGCGGCTCGGCGAGGCCGCTCGCCCGCTCGATCAACAGGTGGCCGAGCTCCGAGACGAAGGCATCATCCGCGCGCATACTGGGAATCGCGACCGAAACCGCGGTCCGGATGAAGTCCGTCGGGTCGGGCAACGCCACCGCGACGGCCGACAGTCCGGGTTCGCTTTCCTGATTGTTCAGCGCATAACCGCGCGCCCGGATATGCGCGAGCTCCCGGTCGAGATCCGTGCGCCGGACAATGGTGTTCGGTGTGCTCGACGGCAGTTCCGGGTCCGGATACAACGCGTCGAGTTCGGCGGCGGGGAGTTGGGCCAGTAACACCTTTCCGGCCGCGGTCGCGTGCGCCGGCCGTGACATTCCGATCCTGAGCCCGGCGCGAAGTGCCTTGCTGCTCTCGATGCCGTCGATATAGGCCACCGCGGTGCGGTTGAGCGCGACAAGATGCACCGTCTCGTCGAAACGTTCGGCGATTTCTCGCAGCAGCGGACGAGCGTGACCCGCCATCTCGATATGGCGAAGCGCGCCAAGGCCCAGTTCGAGCAGGCGCGGCCCGACGAGGTAGTCCTTCGTGCGGGTGTCCTGGCGGGCATAGCCGTGCCAGAGGAACATCGCGGCGAGGCGGTGGGCCGAGGAGCGGGTGATCGACAACTCTTCGGCCACTTCGGACAGCGAGACCGAGGACCGGGTGCACAGGATCGAGAGCAGGCGGAGCGCGCGGTCCACCGACTCGATGGGGTAGTTCGGCTTGCTGGTCTCGGGCATGCGTCCGTGCATCTGTGGGTGGCGGGCTTGTTGTGCGGAGCATAACACTCTTTCTGTGATGCGGAACGCGCGGTGTGGGCACCCGGACTTGCCTCCCTGCCACGGCACATCCGAGCGGTTCGTGAGCCCTTGTCGGCTCTTGCTTCGCCGTCTCCCACCAGGCTATTCTGCTGAACACAGAAGCTTTTCCGCTATGCGAGATGACCTACGTGGTTTGCAGTACGCGATCCGTGGCCGGCGCGATCGTGCGCGAGATGGCGGCTGCCCGGTGTCTTCGGCCTCACCTGATGTGCCCGCCGCGATCACCGAGCCCACCCGTGAAAGGAGAAGCATGAATTCCCGCGAACGTCTTCGCGTCGCTGTCGCCGAGGGCGACGGCATCGGACCGGAAATCGTCCGCAGTGCCGTCGCGATCGCGCGCGCGGCGCTGGGGTCGTTGGGCGCGGGTTCCCTCGTCGAGTGGGTGGACGTCGACGCGGGCGTTCTCGCGCTCCAGCGGACCGGACAAGCCTTGCCCGACGAGTCGCTCGCGCGGTTGGAGAGCTGTGACGCGCTCGTGCTGGGCCCAGTCGATCACGCGACGTACCCGCGCCACCGGGATGGCCGGCGGCAGAACCCCAGCGGCGAGATCCGCAAGCACTTCGACCTGTTCGCCAACATCCGGCCGGCGAAGACCGTTCCGGGCATCCCGGCCGTCGCGTCCGAAATGGACTTGGTCGTGGTCAGGGAGAACACGGAGGGCTTCTACTCCGATCGCAACATGTTCCGGGGCTACGGCGAGTTCCGGCCCACCGAGGACGTGGCGTTGACCGTGGGGGTCTTCACCCGGCGGGGCGTCGAGCGCGTGGTGCGTCACGCGTTCGAACTGGCCTCCGCGAGACGCGGCGAACTGACCGTCGTGCACAAGGCGAACGTGCTCCCCGAGACGACCGGGATGTACCTCGAGGCGGCACGCCGCCTGGCGCCGTCGTTCCCGGCGGTGGTGGTCCGAGACGAGCATGTGGATGCCATGGCGGCTCTCCTGGTCCGCGATCCGGCGTCCTTCGACGTGGTGGTCACCGAGAACCTCTTCGGCGACATCCTGTCCGATCTCACCGTCCAACTGGCCGGGAGTCTCGGGATGGCGGGATCACTCAACGCCGGGGAGGCCTACGCGATGGCGCAAGCCGCGCACGGCTCCGCGCCGGATATCGCCGGTAGTGACCGTGCCAACCCGTGCAGCCTGGTTTCCTCGGTCGCGATGCTGCTGCGGTGGCTGGCGGGCCGCACCGGCGAGACGGCCTTCGCCACGGCGTCGGCCACGATCGACGCGGCATTGATCGACGCGCTCGGGCACGAACGGACGCCCGATCTCGGCGGCGACGCCACCACGACGTCGTTCACCGAGGCGGTCCTGGACCGGCTCCCGGCACATGTCCCGCACCAGGTCGGCTGAGCCCATGTCCTTCGACCTGGAGCCCGATGACGTCTTCGACGGGCAGGCCCACATCTGGGCCGACGCGACGCCCGAACGGCCCTGGCGGCCGGAGTGGTTCAGCCGGGCGCACCGGTTCCCGGCCCTGGGAGGCAAGGAACTCCTGGCGATGATGGACGACGCCGGTGTCGGTCGCGCGGTCTTGGTCCAGCCGTCCTGGGCGGGCGATGACAACGACGTGGTGATCGAAGCGGCGGAACGGCATCCCGGCCGTTTCGTCGTGATGGCCCGCGTCCCGGTCGACCGGGCTTCGGGCGAACCGATGCTCGAGGCGTTCGCCGAACACCCCGCGATTTTCGGTGTGCGGCTTACGTTTCACCGGCCCGAGATGCAGGCGTGGTTGACCGACGGCACCACGGACTGGCTGTGGCCCGAGCTCGCCGCGCACGGGCTGGCCGCGATGGTCTATGCCCCGGGCAGGAACCCGGAACTCCGCCGGATCGCGCGGCGGAACCCCGGACTGCGGCTCGCGGTCGACACGCTGGGCCTGACGCTGACCATGCGGGACGACGAGATCGAGGCGCCCGTCCGCGATCTCGAAATCTTCGCCGACGTGCCCAATGTGGTGGTCAAGGCCACCGCGTTGCCGGGATATGTCAGCGACGGCTACCCGTTCGCGAGCCTGGCGCCACGCCTGCGCTTTCTCTTCGACACGCTCGGAAAAGACCGTGTCCTCTGGGCCAGCGATCTGACCCGCGTGCCCCATCCGTACCGCTCGATCGTGACCTTCGCCGCCGACCTCGGTGTGCTCAGCGACGACGAGATCACCGCCTTCATGGGGCGCAGCCTGGCGAACTGGCTGTCACCCGGACGACCGAACACCGACCGATGAGGTGAGGACCGACCGATGAGTGCTGACTTGCTTATGCTTCCGCCCCAGGACGAGGTGGCGCGACTCTGGGCACCCCGCCTGGCCAAGGAGGTCCCCGGCGTCAACGTGATCGTGGCCGCCGACGAGGACGAGGCCAGCGCGGTCCTGAAAAACGGCGTGCGAGCCGCATACGGCACCCTGACGCCCCGCCTGATCGAGGCCGCTACCGGTCTCGAATGGCTGCAGGCGCCGATGGCGGCGCCACCGGCGGGCTACTACTTCCCTGAGCTGACCGCGCACCCCGTGGTCGTGACGAACATGCGGGACACCTACACCGACCACGTGTCCACGCACGCGGTGGCGTTGCTGCTCTCGCTGGCCCGGAACCTGCCCTATTACCTGCGCAAGCAGATCGACCGCTCGTGGGCGCCGGACAAACGCGAGGAGACGATCCTCCATCTCCCGGAAGCGACCGTCCTGATCGTCGGTCTCGGCGCGCTGGGGGAGTACATCGCCAGGCTGCTCCGGCCGCTTGGCTGCCGCATTGTCGGCACCGACGCGCGGCGCGAAGAGAAGCCGGACCCCGTCGACGAGATGGGCCGTCCGGAAGACCTGGACGCCTACCTCACCGAGGCCGACGCCGTCCTGCTCACCGTGCCGCATACACCCGAGACCTACAAACTCATCGACGAGCGTCGTCTCGGCTTGATGAAGCCGTCGGCACTGCTGGTGAACATCGGCCGTGGTGCCGTCGTCGACATCGACGCGCTCGCCACGGCCCTGCGCGACGGCGTGATCCGGGCCGCCGCGATCGATGTCGTGCCCGAGGAACCCCTTCCGGCGGACCATCCATTGTGGTCCGAACCACGCGCGATCGTGACGCCTCACGTCGCGGCGGTCGGGCCGCACAAGGAGGAACGCCGGTTCACCGTGCTGCGCGAGAACGCGGAACGCTTTCTTTCCGGCCGCGACCTCTTCAATGTCGTCGACAAAGCCGCCTGGTTCTGAAGCGCCGGTTCGCCTTGTACCAAGGATTTGTCCACAAAGGAAGGTGGAGTTCTCGATGACCCCCGAACCGCTCAGCCCCTACAACAAGCCGATGACACGCGACGGCAAGCCGATCGCGGTCAAGCTCCGCGAGATCACGTTGCGCCAGATCGGTCACATGGAAGTCGAGTTCTCCTTGCCGGAGAAGGTCTACTACTTCAAGCGCCTCGCGCTGGCCGGGGTCGCCGAGGCCATCGTGTGGGGCTCGGACGAAGACGCGGCGGAACTGGTGCGCCGCACGGCCGACGCCGGTATCCCGCTCGGCGTCGGCTATTACGGCAAGACATTCTTCCCCGAGGAAGCGACGCGCACCATCGAGAAGGCCGCCAAGGCCGGGGCCGCGTTCGTCTGCTTCAACGGCCGCGGTTCGGCGATGGCGCTGGAAGAGTCGGGCTGGACCCAGAGCCGGATGATCGACACCTCCATCGACATCGTGAAGCAGTCGAAGGACGCCGGCGTCCCGATCTCGATCGGGCTCTACGGATTCACCCAGACCACGCCCGACTTCATCCAGGAATTCGCCGGAAAGGTCAGCGAGGCGGGCGCCGACCGGATCTACTGCCCTGATTCCCTCGGCGTGGCCAGTCCCGAGGCGATGCGCGAGATCGTCGGCCACATCCGCTCCGTCAGCGACGTCCCGATCGAGGCGCACTGCCACAACGACACCGGCATGGGGCTGGCCAACACCGCCGCCTGCGTCGAGGCGGGCGCGGACTACGTCGAATGCGTCGTCAACGGAATGGACCCCGAGCGCTGCGGTATCGCCTCGCTCGACGAAGTCGCCGTCTCGCTGGAGAAACTCTACGGCGTCGACACCGGCATCGTGCTCACGGAGCTCACGGATCTCGCCCGCACCCACACCGAAATGACGGGGCTGGCGATCGCCGCCAACAAACCGATCGTCGGCCCCCGCGCCTTCAACTACCGCGTCGCGACCGGCTCCGGCGATGCCGAGGCCCGCAAGGACAACTTCTACGGCTCAGCCCGCGTGGTGCCGTTCAATCCCGCCGATGTCGGGAACGCGCGACGGTTCATGCTCGGCAAGTACTCCGGCCCCAACGAGGTGACCCGTGCGCTGACCGACGCCGGACTCCCGGTGCCGGACCCGAGTGCCCTGACGGTGCTGGTGGGCTTGGTGCGCGCGCTGGGCGAGCGGAACCGCTCGACGGTGAACACCGAGGAGCTGACCCATCTGCTCAACGTCGTCTCCTGACGCGCCTGTCACCGGAACGAAGGACGAAACCCCATGACCAAAGCGACTTTTCGCTCTCCGAAGGCCGACGACGTGACGCTGGTCGTCGAGCCGGGTGTCAGCCTGATGCAAGCGGCGGTCAGGGCCGGTCTCGACGGGATCGTCGCCGACTGCGGAGGCCAGCGCCAGTGCGCCACCTGCCATGTCTACGTGGACGAGGCGTTCACCGGCCTGCTGCCGCCGATGAGCGAGGACGAGGACGACATGCTCGAGATCACCGCCACCGAGCGCACCGGCCGAAGCCGGCTCTCCTGCCAGCTGGTGGCGAGTGAGGACATCGAGGAGATCGTCGTCGACCTGCCGGAGCGACAGCGGTGACCACGGAGGGACCGCACGCGGCGGTGGTGGTCGTCGGGGCCGGTCACGCCGGTTTCACCGTCGCGTCGCAGCTGCGCACCGAGGGATACGAGGGCAGTATCACGCTGGTCGACGAGCAAGGGCGGCTGCCGTACCAGCGGCCGCCGCTGTCGAAGGCGTACCTGAACGGCGACCTGCCCGCCGACGAGTTGCCCTTCCGTGGCGCGGTGTTCTACGAGAGAGAGCGCATCGACTACCTCGCGGGTGAGGGCGTCGTGACGATCGATCGCGCGGCCCGGTCGGTGGTCACGACCACCGACCGGACGCTTCGCTACGACGCCCTGGTGCTGGCGACCGGTGCCACGCCGATCCGGCCGCCCATGTTCGCGCCGGGCATCGGGGGAGTGCTGGAACTGCGGAGCATCGAGGATGCCGACGGGCTCGCCGCCGCCTTGCGCGGCGCGCGGCGGGTGGTCGTCGTCGGTGGCGGGTTCATCGGCCTCGAGGTCGCCTGTGCCGCGCGCAAGCACGGCCTGGCGGTGGATGTCGTCGAGCTCCGGGACCGCGTGATGGCACGCGCCGTCGGGCCGACGGTGTCGGCCTACGCGGTCGATGCCCATCGAGCGATGGGCATCACCGTGCATCTCGGCGCCGGTGTCACGACCATCGACACTCACGACGGCCGGGTCCGAGGCGTGACTCTCGCTACGGGACAAAGCATTCCGGCCGATCTGGTCGTGCTCGGCGTCGGTATCGCGCCGCGGACGGAACTGGCGGAGAAGGCCGGCCTCGATGTCGACAACGGCATTGTCGTCAACGAGTTCTTGGAGACTTCCGACCCGGCGATCTCCGCGATCGGTGACTGCTGCTCGTTCCCGTACTTCCCCGGCGGGCGCCGGGTGCGCCTCGAATCGGTCCAAAACGCCACCGATCAGGCGCGCAACCTGGCCAAGCGACTTTCCGGCACCCGCACCCCCTACACCGACCTGCCGTGGTTCTGGAGCGACCAGGGCGGGCTGAAGCTGCAGATGGCCGGGGTCGGTGGCGCGGCCGACCGGGAGGTCGTCCACGGCGACCCGGCCTCGGGCAAGTTTTCCGTGCTGCGCTTCGACGGAGACCGGCTCGTCTGCGGTGAATCCGTCAACAGTTCCGGCGACCACGTCTCGCTGCGCACGGTGGTCGCCCACGGCCGGGACGAGGAGGTCGTCCGAAAACTCCGCAGCGAGCCCGGGACGGCCGACCTCAGGCAACTCGCCCGCTCGCTGCGCCGCAGGTCTTACCAATCCGACCAAAAGTAGGCGGAGACGGCCCGGAGCCAAACCGCTTACAGGGCCCCATTTCCGCCGTGGCTGTGGTCGGATTGGTAAGGATCGGCACAGTAGCGGCGCCGGAAACTCCGCATCGACAGATCCCAGAGAGGACCCACGAGGACATGCCACTCCAGTCAGACGTCAAGCCGCTCGCCGACGAGGTGGCCGAGTTCTATCACGCGACCGGTGACGCCGACCCGACCAGCCTCTACCACCGCCTGCTCACCGAGGAGCCGGTGCACAAGACCCGGTTCGGCTTCTGGATCGTCGCCGAATACGCCGACGCGTTGACCGTTCTCAAGGGCGACAAGACCATCCGCACGGCACCGCCCCTGGCTCACCCGGGATCGCCGGAGGACGAGCTCAACCGCCACTTCCTCAGCCGGAAAGAGGAACCCGATCACGGCCGGTTGCGGCGCATCGTGCAGGGTGTCTTTTCCCCTCGCCGGGTCCGGGCCTTCACCGGGATGATCGAGGACACCGTCCGGGAGGTGGTCCGTCGCGCCCGCGAAACCGGTGAGTTCGACATGGCGAACGACATCGCGCGCCCGCTGCCGTTGTCCTTGCTGTGCACCATTTTCGACGTGCCGCTGGAATTTCGCGATGCCATGAGCGACGCGCTCGCCAACCTCATCCTCGCCTACCGGCCGGCGGGCGCGCCCGAAGGCGCCGCCCAGCTCGCCGACGACTCGGCGCAACTGGTGATCGACAAGATTCAGTCCATGATGGACAGTCGCCGCCGTGATCCCGGCGACGACCTGCTTTCGGTCATGCTGCAGGCGCAGGCGGACGGCGCGGAGATTTCCGACCCGGAGATCCTCAGCATCGTCGCGCACCTGCTCCAGGCCGGCACCCAGACCACGCGCATCCTGCTGACGAACGGCCTCATGGCCCTCCTCGAGCACCCCGGCCAGCTCGCCCGCCTCCACGCGGACCGCGACCTGATCAAACCGGCCGTCGAGGAGTGCCTGCGCTGGGTCACGCCGTCGCGCACGCTGGCACAGCGGGTGGCGATCGACGACATCGAGGTCGGCGGCAAGGTGATCCCCGAGGGGGACGAGCTAGCGGTGTGGGTGGGCGCGGCCAACCGCGATCCCAAGGTGTTCGAAGACCCGGACGTCTTCGACGTGGGGCGCACCCCGAACCCGCATCTGTCCTTCTCCACGGGCACGCACTACTGCCTGGGCGTCAATCTCGCCCGGCTCGAAGGCAACGTGGTCTTCCGCGTTCTGCTCGACGAACTTCCGGAGCTGGAATTCTCGAAGAGCGAACTCGTGTGGGGCGAGTCCCCGATGCGGCCGATGATCACGTCGATGCCGGTCCGCGTGCGCTGAGCCGCGCTCACTTTCGTTCCAGCGCCGCCAGTCGCAGTTCGAGCTGGTCGACCCGGTGCCGGAGCAGGGCGACCTGGGCCTCCAGGCTGACCTCCCGTTCCGCCCTGCGCTGGATGCGCGGTGACGCGGCGGCGCGTGCGAGCACCGCGTCCAGCTGGACCAGGCGCTGCGGTCCGTTCGGGCCGTCCACCAGCCGGGACTGGATCTCACCGTTGCGATACCAGGACCGCAGCGCCGAGCGGGACACGCCGGTCTCGGCCTCCGCCTTGGCCAGCGTGACCCAGGGCGTCTCGTCCAGTTGCTCGAACAGCTCCAGCTCGTTCCGCCAGCGCGCGAGCCGGTCCTCCCAGTCCGACGGTGTCTCCATCGCACCCTCCCTTCGGCACGGTCACCCTGTCAATAACAGTGTATTGACAGGGTTGCGACCATGGAACCATGTTCGAAAGATTCACAGTGAAGGCCCGCCAGGTGGTCGTCGCGGCCCAGGAGCAGGCGAGACTGTTCAAACACGACTACATCGGCACGGAGCACATCCTGTTGGGGTTGCTCGAGGCGTCGGACAGCGTGGCGGCGAAGGTTCTGAACCAGCTCGGGTACGACAAGAAGACGGCCCACGCCGATGTCGCCGCGGTCGCCAAGCCCGGCACGGAGGAGCTCAGCGGCCATATCCCGTTCGCTCCGCGCGCGAAGAAGACGCTGGAACTGGCCCTGCGCGAAGCGCTGGAACTGCACCACAACTACATCGGCACGGAGCACATCCTGCTCGCCCTGGTCAGGGAGGGTGAGGGCGTCGGCGCGCAGGTCCTTGCCGCTCGGATCAATCCGGTCAGCAAGATCCGCGCCGCGGTGCTGGCCTCGCTGGAGAGAGCCCCGGAGGTCGCGGCGGGCCCGTGGCCGACCGGCACGCCTGCCACCGAGGACACCGTGGCCGCCGCCAGCGCGCTGGCCGGTGGCGCCCCGGTCGGTAGTCATCACCTGCTCGAAGCCATGCTGCGGGCGGAGAACAGCATGGCGGCCAGGGTCCTGCGCGAACTCGGCGTCCACCCGGAGGCGGTCGCCGCCAAGATCGACGAACTCGACCCGGAGACGACCACGGACGCGAACCCGGAGGAGGCCGCCGCGCGCAAGATGGAGATCCGGCTGGTCGACGACGAGGTGCACCTGATCCTCCGCGACCCGGCGACGACCACGCTCGCCAAGAAGGTCGCCGAACTCTCCGACGGCCCGGTCCAGGGCGCCGGCCCGGTCGCCGGCCTGTTCGTCCCGCTCTGGCGGTCGACCAACCAGTTGCTGCTGCAGATCCAGCGCATGCTGGAGCCGGAGCCCGAAGAAGAGGGCGGATCCAGCGCGAACAAAGTGGACAAGGTCGTGCGCACGGTGCTCGCGCCCCGGCTCCGCCGCCGAGCCGGCTGATCGGCGCCGTGTTCTGATCTTGGCGCAATCGTCAGCTCGCACAGTGCATCTCCGGCCGTGGGCGGTGGGGCATTCGTGCCCTCCGCCCTGGCTTGTCGATGCAGGTTCGGGTGGACCTGTCGCACACGACTTCGTCTGTCACCGTGATCGTCCTTAATGGACAGAAGTCGCCGGCGGCAGGCCGCCAGGTTTCGGTTTCGTGAAGCCAGGGTCGCTCAGCCGTTTCACTCCTGGCGTGGGTGCTCGGACGATTTTCACACTTTCCGGTGGTTGTGGTCTTTACCTGGACGGTTGCGTTCAATTGTTCGATAAAAGGGGCTCATGGGCGCACCCAGCCTTCCCGCCCTGCCTGGTTTCCCGAGAGCCTGACCGGAACGGTACTTCCGTGCCGCGGAAAGAAGTTTTCGATCGCCAGGCGTTTCCCGCAGAGTGGTTCGGTAGATCCGGCCGATGAAGCGTAGCGAGAAGGGAAAGGTCGTCGCATGGCTTTGGAATTCGGGATTTTCGACTCGTTCGACCTCGCGCGCGGCGGGGCTGGGGAGCTGCTCGACGACCGGCTGCGGTTCGCCCGGGAGGCCGAGCGGCTGGGCTTCGCCCGCTACCACGTGACCGAGCACCACGGCACGCCGTTGTCGGTGTGCCCGTCGCCCAACCTGTTCATCGCGGCGCTGAGCAGGCTCACCTCCACGATGCGGCTGGGCACGCTGGTCACCGTGCTGCCCGCCTACGAACCGTTCCGGCTCGCGGAGGAGATCGCGACGCTGGACCAGCTCACCCACGGCCGGCTGGACTTCGGCGTCGGTTCCGGGATCAGCCCATTTGAACTGGGCATCCTCGGCGTGCGGGCCGACCAGGCGCGTGACCTCTATCAGGAGACCCTCGGCGCGGTCACGAACGCGCTGCGCACCGGCCGCATGACGCACCAGGGCGAGCTGCTGCGCGACTACGACGCGGCGCTGTCCGTGCTCCCGGTCCAGAGGCCTTATCCGCAGCTGTGGTACGCGTCCGGCAGCGCGGCCACTGCCGCATGGGCCGCCGGAAACGGTGTCAACTTCGTGACTCGCTGGGAGAACGGCGCGGTCGCCGAGGTCGGGACCACGTTCTGGACCGCGTGGGAGAAGCACCGGGGCGACACGGACCGGCTCAACCCCGTCCCCGCGTGGCCGCGCTTCGGCATCTCGGGCCCGGTGGTCGTGGCGAGCAGTCAAGCCGAAGCGGAGGACGTGTTCGGCCGCGCGAACGCCCTGCACGAGGAGCGCCTTCTGCGCCTTTGGCACGAGCACGACGACCACCGCATCGACGGCGTGTTCAGCGCGGAAAGCGTGCTGGCCAAGGGGAACGGCATCATCGGCACCGCGGACTCGGTGCGGGACGAGATCGTGGCGCAGGTCGAGGCGTCCGGCGTGAACTACCTGGAGTTGAAGATCATCTTCGGCGACCTCGCCTTCGACGCCGCCGTGACGACCGCGCGGACGATCATCGAGCACGTCGCCCCGGCCGCTCGTGCTGCCGCGGACCGGGCGGCCCGCCGGCTCGGCCTGCCGGTCGACTGAACCGTGGCGCCGAGCCCGGCGGACGTGGGCCGGGTCCGCGGTTTTACCCGCCGCGCGCGACACCACGATCGGGTGCGCTCATGTCTCCCGTCGCGGGCGTGCCTTCGGCGAGCCCGTAGCGCAGGTGCACGATGCCGTTCGGGCTGGCCTCCGGCGGGTCGAGGAGCGTGACGTTCGTGGGTACGGTGCCGCCGTCGAACACCTTCTTCCCGACGCCGAGCACGACCGGGTGCACCCAGAGGTCGAGACGGTCGAAGAGCTTCTCGCGCAAGAGTGTCTGCACCAGGTCCAGACTGCCGACGACCTTCACGTGCTCGTGCCGGTCACGGATCTCGCGCACCGCTTTGGCCAGATCCGGGCCGAGCTGCGTGGACCCGGCCCACGAAAGGTCGGGCTTGCCACGGGAGGCCACGTACTTCGGCACGCTGTTGAAGAGCGTGGCGATCTGGTTGTCCTCGTCGCCCTCGTAGTGCGGCCAGTAGGCGGCGAAGATGTCATACGTCCGCCGGCCGAGCAGGAGAGCGTCAGTGTCCTCATACGCGGCACCGACCTGCGCCCCGGAGACCTCGTCCATCAGAGGCGCCTGCCAGCCGCCGAACGGGAACCCTGCCGGGTCCTCGTCGGGGCCGCCGGGCGCCTGCCCGACGAGGTCGAGGGTCGCGAACATCTCGATGTCGATGAGGCCCATGGCTTACTCCCGATGTGGTGGTTGTGTCGGTCGACAGGTAGACCCGCGGCCGTCGGCAAACTCATCGCCGCGGCGGCACCCGGCTTCGGCGCGTAACGGAACGGCGACGTCGCGGCGGTCGCATCCCCGGAGCGGAACGTGCCTCCGCCGAGGCTGAGGGACCCCGGTCACTCGCGTATCGCACAGATTTCGTCAAAATCGCCGTTCGAATCAAAGAATCCATTCTTCCCAGGAATGGTGGTATTTCCGATCGGCATTTGGGTCCGTCTTCTTCGGACTGTTAGCCTGACGCTGCCGCCGGATCGGCGTCGACGGGCGAGCGGCAATGACCGGGCAGCGGGCCCGAACTGTCGAATCGAGGACTCATGAGCGCTGACGCGAATGCCGCGCCCGACGCGGCCGAGGTCCGCCGTTTCCAGGCGCTTCTCGAAGAGCACGCCGGAAGCGGCCCCACGGGCACGTTGCCTCAGCAGATCCTCCTCCGGGGTGGATCCGTGCTGTCGATGGACAGCGAGGTGGGGGATTTCGCCGTCGGTGACGTCCTGATCGTCGGCGACCGCATCGCCGAGGTCGGCGCCTCGATCTCGGCGCCGGAGGCGGTCGTCGTGGACGCGCGGGACCACATTGTCATGCCGGGCTTCTGCGATCCGCACATCCACTGCTGGGAAGGGTCGCTGGGACGGATCATCCCGGAGAACATCCCTCAGACCACCGAGGATGCCATCGGTGGAGCGCCCGAGTCCGGGCGAAGCTACATGTATGCCGCCCATCGGCTGTTCGCACCGGCGTGCCGTCCCGAAGACATCTACGCGGGCACCCTGAGTACTCTGCTGGCCGCGCTCAACGGCGGCATCACCACCGTCGTCGACAACATGCACAACGCGCGCTCGCCCGAGCACTCGGATGCCGGGGTGGAAGCGTTGCTCGGGTCCGGGGTGCGGGGCGTCCACGCGATGGGCCGCCCGCGTTCGGGCGACTGGGCCCGGACCTTTCCGGCGGACGCCCGTCGCCTGAGGGACGACTATTTCCGCGGCGACGACCAGTTGTGCACGATGCGCCTGTTCGCGCCCGGGTTCGACGATCTGACGGAGTTGTTGCCCGTTCGCAAGGAGCTTGATCTGTGGTTCTCGTTCGACAGCGGAATAGAGAAACAGGATCTCGCCGCGTTGTATGAGAACAAATCGTTCGACGGGCGGGAGGCGATCAACCACGCCAACTTCCTTTCGCCCGGACAACGGCGGATCGTCATCGACAACGGCGCTCAGGTCAATGTGTGCCCTCGGATCGAGTCGCAGTTCCGCTACGGCCGGATTCCCTACGGCGAGTGGGTCGAGCAGGGCCTGCGTCCCGGCCTGAGCAACGACAATCCGATGACCTACGCGATCGACATGTTCGCCGAAATGCGGGCGCTGTACCAGTTGGAGCGGGTGGATCAGCATCGTTCCGGATCGACCGCGGCGTCATTGCGCGAGATACTGCTGTCCGCGACGCAGCAGGGCGCGAACAACTGCGGGGTGGGCGATCTCGTCGGCTCGCTGACCCCGGGCAAGAAGGCCGACGTCATCCTCATCGACACGCTCAGGCCCCACCTGTTCCCGCGCAACAACGTTCTGGCCACGGTCGTCCAGGGCGCCGGGGTGGACTGCGTGGACGCCGTCCTGGTCGACGGCCGGTTCGTGAAGTGGGACGGCCGCCTGCTCGGCGTCGACCTGAATCAGGTCCTGCGCCGCGTGCGGGAGTCTCACGACTACCTGATCGACACGGTGGGCTGGCCCTACGCCGCCGTCGACTTCGAGGACTGAAGCGCCTTTCCCCGATCCCGGATATCCAGTCAAAAAAGGATGTGCTTGCAATGACGCGGTCATCTTCGCCCGACGCTGCCCGGAGAGCCAGGCGGAACATCCGCCTCGGCTCGCTGGGAGCGGCACTGGAGTACTACGACTTTGTCGTCTATATCTACGTGGCGACCCTGATCGGGAAGGCGTTCTTCCCGCCGGACATGGCGCCGACCCTGAGGCTGGTCCAGACCCTCGCCATCTATTCGACCGGGCTGCTGGTCAGGCCCGTGGCCGGGGTGCTCATCGCCAGGGTGGCCGACCGGGTGGGACGGAAGCGGCTGTTCCTCCTGACCGTCGCCGTGATGTCGGTTTCCACCGTGCTGATCGGAATCCTGCCGACCTATGCCCAGGTCGGCTGGCCGGCACCGGTGTTGCTCCTGCTGATGAGGCTCGGCCAGGGATGTGCGGTCGGCGGCGAGGTTCCCGCCGCCGCCGTCTTCGTCACGGAGCACGCCCCGTCCGGCCGCGTGGCGCGGGCGGGTGCGTTCCAGCAGTTGACGGCCTACAGCGGCTTTCTCCTCGGCGCGGCGGCGGCGTTCCTCTCCGGCCTGGTGGTCACGCACCTGACCCCGGGCGCCCCTTCGCTCGCCTGGCGCCTGCCGTTCGTCGTCGGCGGCCTGTTGGGGTTCGTGTCGCTCTACCTGCGCCGAAAGCTCGACGAGACACCCGAGTTCGCCGGTGAGCGCCGCGAAGAAGTGCGGCGCCCGTCGGCGCCGATCCGTGAGGTGCTCGGCAAACACCGCGCGGCGGTGTGGTTCGCCGTCCTTGTCTCGGTCGCCATCACGCTGGTGAACGTCACGTACTTCAACTACTGGCCGACCTACCTCCAGACCGCCCTCCACTACCCGGCGACGACGGCGCTCGCGGCCAGTCTCGTGGGGATCGCCGGGGCGATGGTGGCGATGCCGGTCTGGGGTCTGGTCGCCGACCGGTACGGTTGGCGCCGGATGCTGCTCTGGGTCGGTCTGTCGGCGGCGGCGGCGACCGTGCTGCTGTTGGCCGTCGTTCCCGGTCTGTCTCCACGATCCGGCCTGGCGATGTGGATCCTGCTGCCCGCGGCGATGGCGGCGAGCGGGGTTCCGGCAGCCGTCCCGAGCCTGCTTTCGGCGATCTTCCCGACCGAGGTGCGGCAGACCGGCTTCTCGTTGCCCTACAACGCCGTCATCGCGCTCCTCGGCGGCTTTCTGAACCTGATCCTGGTGTGGTTGGTGGCGACCGTCGGCACCGGCGCCCCGATGTACGTCGTGCTCGCCGCGTGCGTGCTGACGGTTGCCGCCGCCCTCGCCGTCGCGGGGATTCGGCTGTATCTCGGAACGGGAGCCCGGCCGGCACAGGACTTCGACCCGGGTAATGCTCTGAAGCTGGAGGAGAAGCTGTGAAGTGGGTGACCTACGAGGCCGGCGACGGGGTCCGCACCGGGGTGCTCGACGGTGAGTCCGTACGCGGGCTTGCCGTGGGGACGACCCTGGAGGCGCTGCTGGAGAGCGGGAGCCTCGCCGAAGCGGGGGAGGACGCCCACCGCGCGCCCACGGAGGTTCGCGGACTGGACGAGGTCAGGCTGCTCGCCCCGCTGCGCCGTCCGCAGTCGGTGCGGGACGGATTGTGCTTTCTCGAGCACCTCCGCAACTGCTATCAGGCGCTTGGCAGGGACAGGGCGCTGGACCCGGTGTGGTCGCGCAACCCGGCCTTCTACTTCGCCAACCGCGACGCGGTCGTCGGGCCGTACGACGACGTCCCGGTCGCTCCGGGCTCGACGATGTTCGATCTGGAGCTGGAGGTCGGGGCGGTGATCGGCCGCGGTGGCCGGGATCTGCACGCGGAGGACGCCGAGGAGCACATCGTCGGCTACACGCTCTTCAACGACTGGACCGCGCGGGACCACCAGGCCGTGGACATGGCGCAGGGCATCGGCCAGGCGAAGGGCAAGGACTGCGCGATCACGCTCGGTCCGGCGTTGGTCACCGTCGACGAACTCGAGCCGTATCGCCGCGACGGGAGGCTCGCTTTCGAACTGTCCGCGAGCGTCAACGGCGACGAGTTGACCCGAGGCACTCTCGACCAAATGGACTGGACCTTTGGCGAGCTCCTCGCGTACGCGTCGCGGGGCACCGATCTCAGGCCGGGCGCGGTGATCGGGTCCGGCACCGTCCCTCGCGGTTGCCTGCTCGAACACGTCGATACTCCGAAGCTGGAGGACTTCACGCGCTGGCTGAAGCCCGGGGACGTCGTGAGCCTGCGTGGCGAGGGGCTGGGTGAGACCCGGCAGACCGTGACGAAGGGAATCGACGTCATCCCGCTGCGTCCCGCCGGCTGATCCTTTCAGGCCGGATGGCAGGACATCCGGGCTGCGGACCGGGTGGACCGCCGGAGTTCGGCGAGTTCGCCGAGGCGGCGCCGGACCATCTCGACGACGGACCTGACCGCGGGCGAGGCCGGCCGTCCCGTGCGGGTCGCCGCCACGAGCTTCCGCTCCAGGACGGGGGCGAACCCCACCGCGGCCAGGACGCCGCGGTCCAGATCCGCCCGGAGGAACGTGTAGGGGAGGACCGAGCAGTACTCGCCGCGCGCGATGAGATCCCGGACCATGTGGACTGAGTCGATCCCGGACCCGCCGAGTTGCGCGACGCGCGCGAATTCGGGCCTGCTGTGCAGGACCTCGCGGAACCCGGGCGTCAGGGCGAGCCGGAGGGACCCGACCGCGTCCGGGGTGGCGTGCTCACCGATTCCGGAGAGCGCGGCCTCCGTGCCGGCGAGCAGCATCTCGTCGGACCCGACCTCGACGACCGACAACTGCCGTGTCGCATAGGAGGACAGGGTGAAGACGCCGAGGTCGAGGCGACCTTCTTCCAGCCATTCCGCGAGGAACATGGGCAGTGCCTCGACGATCTCGATCCGGACGTGCGGGAATTCGTCAGCGAAGCGTCGCTCCAGGTGACCGGCCAGTGCGGGAACCAGGGTGGGTGAGAGGCCGAGCGTGACCGTTCCCGCGGGCGAGCCCGCCGCCTCCCGGACCGCCTGGCCGATGTCGTCCACGTAGCGGAGGAACGTGTGGGACATCTCGTCGAGACGGCTGCCCGCGAGCGTGGGCCGAACGCCTTCGGGGAGTCGCACCAGCAGGTCGACGCCGAGTTCGCGCTCGAGGGCCTTGATCTGCTTGCTGAGTGCGGGCTGGCCGATGTGCAGTTTGCGCGCCGCCCGGCTGAAGCTCCCCTCGCGCACGATCGCCGTGAAGTACTGGATCTGCCGGATTTCCATCCCGCCACCTCGGTTTCGTCGGCACGAGTGCGTCAGGCCGCCGCCGCGACGGCGGGTTGACCTCCGATTTTGCACTATGATGCAGAAAGCGCTCGTCACACTGTTACACCCGGGCGCGAGACTGTCCAGAGCGCGAAGGGAGCGGGGTGACCACGGCGGAGGCGCTCGACGGGCAGGCGCGGAGGCGGCTCGCGACCCGCGAGCGGCTGTACGAGGCCGCGGTCGCGCTGGTGGCCGAGCGCGGGTACGAAGCCGCGACCATCGACGAGATAGCGGCGAGGGCCGGGACTTCCCGGCGCACGTCCTTCAACCACTTCCCGAGCAAGAGCGAGATCACGCTCGAATGGACTCGCCGGCGGCGTGCTCAGGCCACCGCGGCCGCCAAGGCCGCAGGCTCGCAGGGTGACGTTCTCGACCGCTTCCGCGCGTACTTCCGCGGGCTTGCCGCCATCACCGAGGAGCGGCCGACCGAAACCCGTGAGATGTTGCTCGGCTACCTGCGGGCCTGCGGGCCCGTGCTCCACCCGTCACCGATGAGCCTGGAGCTCGCCGGCCTCGCCGACGACCAAGGCGCGGGCGGTGACTCGCGGCTCGGCGTCGTCGGCGAGGTCCTCTTCGACGTCTACTCAGGGGTGCTCTGGCGGTGGATGCGCGATCCCGCTCCCCGGCGAGGCGCGTTCACGGCGGCGCTGGACGCGGCCGTCGAAGTCGCCCTGGCAGGCGTCGCCGCGTCCCTCGGTGCCGAGCCCGGCTGACGCGCTGCCTTCGCCCTCCGTCGGCCGATTCACCGCTGCCGCAGCAAATAGCGTTGGATCTTGCCGCTGGGCGTCTTCGGCAGGGCGTCGACGAAGTGGACGGTGCGCGGATAGGCGTGTTTGGAGTAGGTGTCGCGCACGAGATCCTGCAACTCGCGCGCCAGCTCGTCGTTGCCGCCGCCGTCGGCCACCACGAACGCTTCGACCACCTCACCCCGGATGCCCTCCGGGTCCGGCCTGCCGACCACGGCGACTTCGGCCACGGCAGGGTGGGTGATGAGGACGCTCTCCACGTCGAACGGACCGATCCGGTAGCCCGCCGCGAGGATGACGTCGTCGTCCCGGGCGGTGAAGAAGAAGTGCCCGTCGTCGTCGACCCGGCCGGTGTCGGCGGTGAGATACCAGCGGCCGTCCGGGGTGAAACGCTCGGTGGTCTTCTCCGGCGCCCGGTCGTAGCCGGTGAACCAGAGCAGCGGACTGTCGGTGGCGACGGCGATCTGGCCGTCGGCGATCCCGATGGTGAACCCGGGCAGCGGGCGGCCCATCGAGCCGTCCTTGATCTCCTCGAGGACGTCCGGGTGCCACTGGTTGCCGATCACCATGCCCAGCTCGGTCTGCCCGTAGTGGTCGCGGACCGGTGTTCCCAGCGCGGTGCGTCCCCACGCGACCACGTCGGGCGAAAGCGGCTCACCGGCAGCTGAAGCCCGGCGCAGCGACAGGCCGGAAACACCGGCGTGGCTCATCGCCCGGTACATCGTCGGTGCCCCCGCGAAGTTCGTGACGCCGAACCGGCGCACGATTTCGGCGGTGGTCTCCGGTGCGAAACCGCCTTCGAAGAGCAGACTGGTGCGTCCGGCGGCCAGCGGGGCGATCACCGCGTAGTACAACCCGTAGGCCCAGCCGGGGTCCGCCGCGTTCCAGTACACGTCCTCGGGACCGACATCGAGGCCGTAGTGCAGATAGCAGTGGAAGGAGGCGAGGGCCCGGACCGGCACCGGGACGCCCTTCGGCGACCCGGTGGTGCCACTGGTGTAGAGCTGCACGAACGTGCCGTCGCCGCCCACCCGGACGGACTCGGCGACCGGCTCGCCGGAGAGCAGCGCGTCGAACCCGGATCCGGTCTCCAGCACCGTGATCCCGGCGATCGGGTCCACTTTGGACCGTTGGGCGGGCTCGGTGACGACGAGCTTCGCGCCGGAACTTTCCACCCGCATCCGCACCGCGCCGATCGCGAACGCGGTGAACAGCGGCACATGCACGGCGCCGAGCCGCCAGATCGCCAGCAGGGTGACGATGAGTTCGGGCCGTTTTCCCATCAGCACCGGCACTCTGTCCCCGCGCCGGACGCCGAGCGCGGCAAGCCCGCCCGCGAGCCGGCGGCTCCGGTCCGCCAGTTCGCCATAGGTCAGCGCGGTCGTGGTGAGGTCCGGCGCCACGAAGGTGAAGGCGACGGCGGCCGGATCGTGGTCGTCGCAGAGCAGGCCGGCCACGTCGGCGTCGTCGGCTCCATACCGTGTCAGCCACTGGGCCGTCGTCTGGTCGATCCGGGTCATCGGGCACTCCTCGTCGAGCACGGGGATTCGAGCACGCTGGACCCGTAAAACTAATCGCCGTGGCGTTCCTTTTCAACGGAAAAATGGTGGGCAATACATTCCCGGCAGGAATGCCGGCCATGCCGAACCGGTATTTGGGCCACCGGCTCGACCGCTGTTAGCGTGGTCGCAAGTGGTCCGTATCGCCATCCCCACGGATCATCGGCCGCTCCGCGAAATCAGGCGGCCTTACCAATCCGACCAAAAGCAGGCGGAGACGGACCGCGGCCAATCTGGCTGTATAGACCCGTTTCCGCCGTGGCTGTGGTCGGATTGGTAACGATCAACACGTTGTCCCCATTCGTCGAAATAGAGGTGCTGTTTTGCGCGTGTTCGTCACCGGTGCGTCGGGATGGATCGGTTCCGCGGTCGTCCCCGAACTCCTCGGAGCGGGGCACGAGGTCACCGGGCTCGCCCGGTCGGACGCTTCGGCCGCCGCCGTCGAGGCACAAGGCGCCGCGGTCGTCCGCGGGTCGGTCGAGGACCTCGACGTGCTGCGCGAGGCGGCCACGGCGGCCGACGCCGTCGTTCACCTCGCCTTCCGGCACGACATCGCCTTCATCGGGCGTTTCGACGACGCCGTCGCGTCGGACGTCGCCGCGATCGAGGCCCTGGGCTCGGGGCTGCCGCCCGGCGGGGCGATCGTCGTCGCCGGAGGCACCCTCGGACTCGCGCGAGACGAGGCGAGGGCCGCCACCGAGCGCGACCTGCCCTTCCCTGGTTCGGTGAGCGACCACCGGCAGCCCGGGCCGAGCGCCGCCCTCGCCCTCGCCAAGCGCGGGCTGCGGCCGTCGGTCGTGCGGCTGTCACCGACCGTCCACGGCGAGGGCGACGCCGGGTTCATGGCCACTCTCGTCGAAATCGCCCGCAAGCAAGGGTTCTCCGGTTACCCGGGCGACGGGTCGGCCCGCTGGACGGCGGTGCACGTCCGCGACAGCGCGCGCCTGTTCCGGCGGGCGATCGAGGTGGCACCGGCGGGCTCCGTGCTGCACGCCGTGGCCGACGAGGGCGTTTCGTTGCGTGACATCGCCGAGGTCATCGGACGCCATCTCGACATCCCGGTGCGCTCGGTCCCCACCGAGCAGGTGGACGAGCATTTCGGCTTCCTCGGGGTTTTCGTCGCCCTCGACGGCCCGGCCTCGAGCGCCCTCACCCGCGAGCTGACGGGTTGGGTGCCGCGCGAGCCAGGCCTGCTCGAGGACCTGGACGAGGGGCACTACTTCGCGCCCGGCACGGGCGGCAAGTGGGGGTGATCCCGGCGCACCCGGTTCCAGCATCCGATCATGGACAGGAGACCCCCCATGGCATCCGTGCCATTCTCGCGAGGGCTGCACGAAGTGGCGCCGAACTGCTGGGCATGGTTCGAACCGCCCGGAAGTTGGGGCATGAGCAATTCGGGGCTGGTGCGGCTCGGTGACGAGATCCTCGTCATCGACACCCAGAACGACGTCGGGCGTGCCCGGGCCGTCCGCGCCGCGGCCACCGGCCTCGGCTCGGTTACCACGGTCGTCAACACCCACGAGGACGGCGACCACTGGTTCGGGAACATGTTCTTCGACGACGCCCGCATCGTCGCGACCACGGCGGCCGCGGACGGCATGCGAACGCCGCGAGTCGACCCCCGCCGTCTCGCCGACGTCGGTGAAGAGGGGACCGCGCTGCGTCGTTGGTCGAGGTGGCGGGCGTCGATCTACGACTACGAGGGCTGGCGACCGGTGTATCCGACCGAGACCTTCGACGGTGCCCACACGCTCGAGTTCGGTGACGGCGCGGTGGAACTGATCGAGGTGGGACCCGCCCACACCGGCGGTGACGCGATCGTGCACCTACCGCAAGCCGGCGTCGTCTACGCCGGTGACATCCTGTTCCACCGTTCCACCCCCATCGTGTGGGCAGGTCCGGTCTCCCGCTACATCGCCGCCTGCGAAGTCATCCTCTCGCTCGGCGCCACTGTCGTCGTGCCAGGCCACGGCCCGGTCGCCGGCACCTCGGGCGTCCGCGAGACACGGAACTACCTCTCGCGCCTCCTCGATCATGCGACCCGGTGCGTCGAGGCCGGTACGCCTCTGGAACAGGCCTACCGCAGCTTCGACCCCGGCGAGTACCGCCTGTGGCCGCACGCGTCACGGGCGCTCCAGACGATTCGCGCGGTGTACGCCGAGCTCCGGCCGGACCTCGTCTCCCTGCCGTGGCCGGAAGCGATGGAGATCGTGCTCGCCGACGACATGAGCTGACCGCGTTGGCATTGCCAGACCGCGAATGAACGCGAGACCATCGAAGGACGCCTCGCCGGCACCGGCGTAACCGCGCGATGACCTGAAAGGGGCGAGCGGGATGGCGCGCCTACTGTCACTGAATGTCGGTCTGCCACAGGACATCGCCTGGCAGGGACGGACCGTCCACACCGGAATCTTCAAATATCCCGTGGACGGTCCGCGGATGGTCCGCACGCTCAACGTCGACGGCGACGGGCAAGGCGATTTGGGCGGGCACGGCGGAGAAATTCGCGCCGTGCTCGTCTACCAGCGTGAGTCCTACGAGTTCTGGCGGCGGCACCTCGGGCGCGACGACCTCGACTACGGCCGGTTCGGGGAGAACTTCACCGTCGACGGTCTGTCCGACGACGAGGTGCACATCGGCGACCGCTACCGCATCGGCGAGGCCGAGTTCGAAGTCACCCAGCCCCGCGTGACGTGTTTCCGGGTCGGGATGCGCCTTGGTGAGCCACGGATGCCGGCGCTGCTGGTGGCCCATCACCGGCCCGGCTTCTACCTGCGCGTCATCACCGAAGGCCGGGTGCGGGCCGGCGACGGCATCGTCCGCACCCGGATCGGGCCGCACCGGATGAGCGTCGCCGCCATCGACGCGCTGCTCTATCTGCCCGACCGCGATCTCGATCGGCTCCGCGCCGCCGTGGAGATTCCCGCGCTGAGCCCGGGTTGGCGGAAATCGTTCCGCGACCTGCTCGACGCCGCCGAGCACAAGGCGCCCGGCACGCCCGTCGGCTGGGCCGGTTTCCGGCCGCTGCGCGTTTCGCGGATCGTTCCCGAGAGCGCGACGGTGGTGTCGATTCACCTGGCCGCGCCCGACGGCATCCCGTTGCCCCGGCCCAAGCCCGGCCAGTACCTCACCCTGCGGGTCACCGGTGCCGGTGACCCGCCACCGGTGCGCAACTATTCGTTGTCCGACGCCTTGTCGGACAACGAATACCGCATCAGCGTGAAACGCGAGACCCACGGCGTCGTCAGCACGTATCTCCACACGCGACTGGGTGCCGGCGACACCGTGGATGTCGCGGCCCCGCGCGGTGACTTCGTCCTGCCCGAGGACGGTGACGACACCACGCCCGTGGTCCTGCTGTCGGCCGGCGTCGGGGTGACCCCAGTCCTGGGAATGCTGCACGCTCTCGCGTCAGCCCGCAGCAAACGCGAAGTCTGGTGGCTGCACACCGCACGATCGGCAGCGGACCACGCTTTCGCCGCCGAGGCTCATCAACTGCTGGCCGGCCTCGACCGAAGCCACGAACACGTCTACTACACCGCCCCGACGGCCGACGTGGATCCACCGGCCGTCCGGGGCCGGCTCAGCCGCGAGACCCTGGCCGCTCTCGACCTGCCCGCCACAGCCACCACGTATCTGTGCGGCCCGAGCACGTTCATGGACGCCATGCGCGCGGCACTGATCGACATCGGCATGGATGCCGACCGCATTCGCACAGAGCTGTTCGGCGCCCTCCCGGCTGTCAACCCGGGCCTCACCGACGCCACCCACGCCCCGCCGCACCAGCCCGAGGGCCCGGCCGGCACCGGTCCCCGGGTCACCTTCACCCGCAGCGGCCTCACCGTGCCGTGGAGCGACCACTACGCCACCGTTCTCGACCTTGCCGAAGCGTGCGATGTCCCGACCCGCTGGTCCTGCCGCACCGGCGTCTGCCACACCTGTCAGACCCAAATCCTGTCCGGCTCGGTCAGGTACCGGACCGAGCCCCTGGAACCCCCGGCCGAGAGCACCACGCTCATTTGCTGCTCACAACCCGAAACCGACGTCGTCCTGGATCTCTGACCGGCCTCCCGTTCAGTGCGGCGCGTCGCGCCTTGACGCGGCCGGTAGCCTTTAGTGGCTACGCGTAGTCGGGGGGTTACAGAGGACTATGAGCTGGTGGGACGACGTCTCGTTCGTGGTGACCGGTGAGGAGAGCAACGCCGTCAAGGGCGCCGGTCAGGCGATCGGACAGGCGGGTCAGGCGATCGGGCAGAACGCCGCGGGCGCGGTGCTGGGGCAGGCCGGGTTCGGTGGGCCGGCGGACGTGCCCGCTGGGGCGAGTGCGGTGACGTCCGGCGGCGGTTCGGCGGGCACGATCCGCATGAGCCGCGAGGAGATGGAAGACACCCTCAAGCGCGCCCAGGACTTGCTGAAAGAGATCACCGACCAGTTAAGACCGGCCGAGAGGTTGACCCAGATCCAGGCGCCCGCGAAAGACCCGGCGAGTCTGGCCGCTACTGGCAGCGCGAACAACGCTGGAACCTATTACGTCGGGCACCTGCGTCGGCAGCAGGCCTACTTGAACAAGGTCGTCAGTAAGATCGCGGCGGCACTCAATATCACGGTGCAGACCGACGAGGGGACGGCAGGTGCTGTCGGCCAGGCTGGAAAGGGGGCCTTCGGGTGAGGGGGAAACTGCTGGTTTCCGTTGGGCTGATCGGCTTCGTGCTGTTGCAGGGGTGTTCGTCGACCCCAGGGGCCGGCACGCCGTCGGGCACCGTGTCGTCGACGAATAGCTCAAGCTCGGTTTCGGCGCCAAAGGTGCAGAATCCTCTTCCTGCGTCTGTAATCAGCAAGCATCCATGCCTCAGCGCGTTGACGGATGGTCAATTGGCGGATTTGATTGGTGAGGTTCCGCAGGCTCAACATACGGATAATGCGGCTGGCCCTGGTTGCGGCTGGACGAAGCCGTCGACAGCGGCTGGGATCGATGTCGCGTGGATGACAGGGCTCAGGAACGGCCTGAGCGATTACTATGCGCAGAAGCAGCGCGACGCCTATCAGCAGCCCATCACGATTGGTGGTTACCCAGCCGTGGCGTACAACTCCACCGAGGTCCATCCGGTTGGTGACTGCAGCGTAGGTGTCGGGATCGCCGACAATCTCGCTTTTGACGTCCATTTCATCGTGGGCAGTGACCGCTACGGAAAACTGAACCCCTGTGATGCCGCGAAGGCCATCGCGGAGGACGTGCTCACCAATCTGAAGGCCGCGCAATGAGTCTGTGGTCCGCGCTCGGCGGCGTCTACAAGGACGCGGTGGGCGCGGTCGAAGACGCTGGGCGGTGGGTCGAGCAGCGGATCGATGATGCCGGGAACTGGCTGGACACTGTGTTCCACGGGCATCCGGGCGCGCAGGCCATGCCGATCCCGGAGATCGTGAAGGAAATCCAGAACGGATACGGTTCGACCGATCTGCACCAAGGCGCACACGTGGCCAATGATCAGACCAGGGCCCAGCTGGCGATTTCCGACGGGTCACATGATCTGGTGCAGCGGCTGGAATCGGCGTGGTCGGGGAATGGCGCGGACGCGGCGCGGGAGAATATCCGGCCGCTCGCGGTGTCGGCCGACGACGCGTCGCGAACTCTCGCCGCGAATGCCCAGCATGTTCAGACCCAGGCCGATACGTTCGACCGGATCCGGAATTCCGTGCTCCCGATGCCGGACCCGGCGCCGGAGGCGAACTGGTACGACAATCTGGTTCCCGGTGCCTCGGACGCCGAGAAAGCGGTCGAGCAGTACAACCTGCAGTTGTGGCAGAACCGGCAGTTGTACGACCGGTATCACCAGAGCAGCACCACGGTCGGCCAGTCGATCAAGATCGACTACGGGCACCTTCCCGGCGACCAGGAAACCCAGATCAGCGCCTTTCAACTCGATCCCTCGCAGCAGGGCAAGGATGCGGCATCCGGTCATCAGACACCCACCGGCGTGGGCGGTGGCGGGTCGGGCGGGTACCAAGCGCCAGGTGCAGCGGGTAGCTACGCGCTACCGGTGGCGCACTCCACCGGAGGTCCGGGCGGCGTGCCGGGCAGTCCGAGGCCGTCGGTGGGTGGGTACAACCCGTCGGGCGGCGGATACAACCCGGTGACCACGACCTCCGGCTACAAGCCGCCCGGCAACACCTCGAACTACCCGCAGGGCAGTTCGGCGCCGGGGTCGTTCGGTGCGGGTGGCCCTGACCCCTCGGCAGGTTTCGCCGGGTTCGGGCCGGTAGGCGGTGGTGGGTTCGGTGGCGGCGGCTTCGGTGGTGCTGGGGGTGGCGAATCCGAAGGACGCGGCCCCGGCGCCGGGAGTGGCGCGCGTGGTCCGTTGGCGGGAGGCAACCGGGTCGGTGCTGGTGAGGGTGGCTACGCGGCGAGGCCCGGTGCGGTCAGTGGGGCTGGGACGGCGGGTGCGGCCGGGCGTGCGGGGATGTCGGGCATGTCCGGCATGGGCGGCGCCGCCGGTAAGGGCAAGGGCGAGGAGGACGAGGAGCACGAGACCAAGTACCTCGTCAGCGAGGACGGTGACGAGACCTTCGGCACCGATCAGAAGACAGCGCCACCGGTGATCGGCCTGTAGCCAGGTGCCTGAGGGGGGACCACGAGTGAATCCGGTCGTGTTGCCGCGTTATGCCTTCGTCAAGGCGTGGGAATGGGGCGGGTACGGCAAGCCCCATCCCGTGATCGGGGCCGACGATCTGTGGCTCGACGACACGGTGAAAACCGTGCTGCGGCGCGAAGTCGACGGCCTGCTGGAAAAGGCGGGGGTCGCGGCCAATGGGGTGCTGATGCCGGAATTCCGGCGCACGCTCGCGGTGCTGGCCCGCGCGGAACGTGAATGCTACGGCTGGATCTCCCGGCACGGGGAAACCGGAGCGGCGATGGTCGCCGCGGTCGGGGAAGAGACCGTCCGCGTGGTGCGCGACGCCAAGGTCGTGATCGTCGACCATGTCCCCATCGGTGACCCACCGGACGCGCTTGTCGACGTGCTGCCCGACGTGATCGGCGCGGCTGTCGGCGAAGTCACCATTCCCGCGGCGCAGTACTCCGGCCGACGGTCACCGGTCGCGGACGAATACGAGTTCGAAATGGAGACCCGGAGCCGGCGGCCCGATCCGGCCGTCCGGGTGCACGAATTGTTGAGCGCGCCACGCTCGGGGACGCATCAGTTGTACTCGGCCGGCCGCGACCGGACCGGGCAGCGACGGCGCGGACGACCGATCACCGTGATCGACCTCCTCGAGACCGGCCGCGTCCTCACCTACGTCACGCAATCACCGAACAGCGAACCCATGCTGCACTGTGCCGCAGGCACCCGCCGCGCGCTGACAAGCCTGCTCGCGACCGCATAGCGTCGAGGAGTTCAGCGCTGTTCGAGCGGGCGGGCTCCTCGCAGGAACTGTTCGGCCGCGGTTTCGACGAGTCCGTCGAGTAGTTCCGGTTTGACGATGTTGCCGTTGATGAGCATCGACGATGGTGCGCTGCCCACGCTGTACGCGGCCGTGGCGGATATTCCCGGCGACAGCTATGTGGGTCCGAGCGGCTTCATGGAAGGACGCGGCGCTCCGACATTGGTCGGCCGTTCGGCGAAGGCGCAAGACGCCGAGACGGCGCGTCGACTGTGGGAGGTCTCCGAAAAACTCACGGGCATCACCTTCCCCCGACAAGCGCTCGCGGCAACGCTGCCCGGAATCGAACCCAAATAGAATCTTGTCCGGGGGAGTGCCGAACGGAAGTCGTGGACCGTCGAGACGATCTCCTGGCATCCTGGCTGATCGTCCGGCACTATGGGCGCCGTGACTGTCGATCCCGAAAGTCCCGAGGCCGTGGAAAACGACTACGACACCTTCGCCGAGGCGTACACGGTCGAAAACGACACAAACCTCATCAACGCCTACTACACCCTGCCCGCGATCGTGAACCTGGCCGGAAATGTGGCCGGCCGGCGAATTCTCGACGCCGGTTGTGGCGCGGGACCGATTTCCGTGGCGCTGCGGGACCGGGGTGCCATCGTGGCCGGTTTCGACCGCAGCGCGAAGATGGTGGAACTGGCCCGGCAGCGCCTCGGCACCGATACGGATCTGCGGGTCGGCGACATAGCCGGCCCGCTGCCGTATCCCGACGGAGCGTTTGACGATGTCGTCGTGGCCCTGGTGCTGCATTACCTGAAGGACTGGACCACGCCGCTGGCAGAGCTGCGGCGGGTGCTCAAGCCCGGCGGCCGGCTGATCGTGGCCGTCAACCACCCCTTCGTGTACAAACTCATGTATCCCGAAGCCGACTACTTCGCCATTACGAAGTGGTCCGAGGAATACACCTTCAACGGCCAGAAGGCCGTACTCACCTACTGGCACCGGCCGCTGCACGCGATGGCCGACGCCTTCACCGCGGCCGGCTTCCGCACGGCCGTCATCAGCGAACCGCCCCCGGCACCGGAAGCCCGTGAACTCTTTCCCGACCAGCTTGGGAAATTTGCCTCCGGGACCCCTCTGTGCTCGCTGTTCTTCGTCCTGGAAGCCATTTAGGGTGAAGTCCCTCGGCTGATACTTCCGCGTCAGATGCTGGAGGGCCAGACGGCGAGCGAATAGGCGCTGAACCACAGCCCGGCCAGCACCACACCGCCGACGACGAGCGCGGTCGTGCGCCCGCGCAGGCGGGCAAGCCGAACCGCGGCGACGATCAGCAGCGGGAACGCGGACAGCAGCAGCCGCACCCGGTCGTGGATGATCCCGGTGTGCGAGACGACCAGCGCGACGGTGCCGGCGGTGTAGACCCACACCGGCCATGGCATCGGGGTCCGCACGGTGGCGATGACGGCGGCGATGATCGCGGTCGCGGTCAGCACGGCGAACGTGTCCCGCGACTCGGTCAGCGACTCGAATATCCAACGGGCGGTGGCTACGCCGAAGTCGACGTGATTACCCCATCCTCGGTCGGTAATGGCGAAAAACCCACCGGGCACACCGGAGACCAGGCGCGCCCACAACAGGTAGCCGAGCATTCCCAGGGGCGCGACCAGCACCGCGACCGCGGCACCGATCCTGTGCGTTCGGACGCGATACAGGTGGACCATTCCGGCTGCCATGACCACCGGGATGAGGGGACCGGCCATCGGTGAGGTGAGACCGGCCGCCGCGGCGCCGAACCCGGCCAGCAGCCAGCGACGTTCGAGGACGGCGACTAGGGTCCATGCGGCCAGCGCGACGAGCATCGCCTCCGGGTAGGGCATGGAATACACGACGGACATGGGTGCGCCGGCGGTGAGGGCGACCGCGGCCAGTTGGCCGCGCTGTCCTGCCCCGGCGTGACGGGCGAGGCGCGCCACCCCATACCCGGCGACGACCGAGGCCGTCAGGGACAGGATCACCGCGGCAGCAAGAAAGTGCCCACCGAACAGCAGACCGAGCAGGCGCACCGTGAGGGAGTAGCCAGGGAAGAACGACATCGGTGCGTACGGGAAGTAGTGGCCGTCCTTGTCGTAGGTGACGGCCGGGTCGAACCCGCCGTACCCGTGAACAGCGAGGCCGAAGTAAAAGTAGCCGTCCCAGGACTGGAAATTGAAGGGCCGGTTGTTGGCCGCGCACATGGCCCAGGCGATGAACAGACCCAAGGCTCGGACGGTCAGCACGATCCCGGCCGGTAAGGCGAGCACGCGGAGGCGGGTCAGGCGTGCCGTCGGGAGGTGCTTCCCGGTCTCTCCTTGTTCCGGGTGAGGGCCACGCAGCTGAGGCTGAGTCGGCTCATCCCACTGCCGGCCAAAGCCACGGGTAGGGCGAAGCCGCTGATCGGGCGCGATTTCCTGGACCGAGTCGTAACGCCCCGACAGGAAGGAGATCATTTCGCGAAACCTCTCGGCGAGGAGACGCGGAACGGGACCTCGATCACCTGACCGGCGCTGACCGCACCACCGCCGGCGGCGAGCGTGCCGGTCGCGGCTGCCGTGGCCAGGGAGAGGGCCACCTTGTTTGTCGTCATGCCCGGTGTGTTCCCGGCGGCCCGGTCCGCGTTGCGTTGGTGATCCACGTCACGGTCGCCGGTGAAGTCACGCACGTTGCGAAACACCATGATGCACGACCCCCTGGAGCACGATCGATGACGTCCGCAACCGTGATCGGGGTAGCCCTGACAGCCGATAGCGTGGCGCCGCCTCGGCCACAAATGCGCGGACCCGTGCGAATCCGTTCGAAGTCGTTGAATGCATTTCAGGCCCGTTCGGTGCCCGGAATTGCTCCCCTGCTCCCCGGCCACGTCAAGCCGCTCACGGGATGTGCAGGGTGTCGAGTCCTCAGTGTGGTATCTCGACGGGGAGTCCGGCGGTGGACACGGCGCCGGCGAGCCGTTTGTCGTAGGTGACGAACGAGGTGAGGCGCGCACTGATCTTCAGTGCGGTGCCCAGGTGGATCGCGTCGAGGTTGCGGATGGTGACGGGTTGTACGGTCTGGGCCAGGATGCGGATTCGGCTTCGGCGTGGGCGAGTTTGACGACGGCTGCCGAGTCCACATAGATCATCAGTACTCTTCGCCGCGGTCTTTGGCGATCTCGGCGGCGATGTCGAGGCCGTCTGGTTCTCCGAGGGGCATGCTGAGGACTGCTCGCCGCATCGCGGCGGCACGCTCCCTGCGTTGGGCGCCTTCGAGAACGGCTTGGCGGATGGCCGCGGAACGGGACAGTCCGTCGTGGGTGGTAACGACCGAACGTGCCGATCACCAAGACCGGCGAACGTGCGTCGCGGTCAGGTGGCCGAGATCAGCCGGCTTATCTCGTCCGCCGCCGTGACGACGAGCTTTGCCAGCGCCTTCTCCCGGGAACTGTCGTAGCGCATCTCCGGCATGGCCAGAGTGAGTCCCGCGATGGGCCGTCCGGCCGGGTCCGTGACGGCCGCTCCGATGGAGGCGACGTGGGGGCGGTACCACGTCGACGAGATGTTGAGGGCATAACCGCGCTCGGCGGTGCGGGCGATTTCCTCTCGGAGTTCACCGGAAGTCGGCACGGGTGATTCCGCGAATTCCGTGAGTTCCTTCCGCAGCAGGTCGTCGACCTCGCCGGGATCGAGGAGCGCCATGATCGCGATGCCTGCTGACGTGGCGCGAAGCGGCAGGCGCGTGCCGACATCGAGAAACACGCGGACGACCTGCGTGCTGTCCTCCCGTGCGACGATGACGTAATCCTCACCGTCGCGCAGGCCGAGGTGAACGGTTTCGTCCGTCTCGGACGCGAGGCGTTTGACGACTGGCGCCGCCACGTCTCGCAGATCTTGTTCTCCGGCGCCTCGCAGTCCGAGGGTGAGCGCTTTCATCGTCACCCCCCACCGCGCATGCTCGGGATCCACGACTCTCAGCCAGCCGGCCTGCTGAAGCGTCACCAGGCAGCGCTGGACGGAACTCTTCGGAATGCGCGTCGCGCGGGACAGTTCCGAGACGCCGATGGGTTGCCGCATGGCGACTTCTTCGAAGACGCGAAGCGTGCTCAGCACGCTGTTCATCGACCGGACGCTGCTGCTCGGCGCATCGCGCCCGGAGGTCTCGGGCTCGCCGTTTCCTGTGCGCATTGAGTAGCGAGCGTACCACATGGCGCACTGCCATTCCTCATCCCGGCACACCTGGGTCTTTACCGGCCGGACATCCTCGGACTACAGTACGGCACATCGTATCGCAATGTGGAACGGAGCCTCATGGACCTCACCGTCGTGGGAGATGTGGTTGTCGCCGGGTGGCCGCGCCGCCCCCGCGCGTCGCCCGCCGGACCGGGCGACCCGGCCTTCGGGCTGCTGCGGGGCGGTGACCTGACCATCGGCAATCTCGAAGTCCCGCTGACCGGGTCTGGGCAGCCCGCCGAGAAACTGGTCGCGATGCGCGCACCGGTCTCGAGTGCCGCGGAACTGTCGGCGCTCGGCTTCGATCTGGTGTCCCTGGCCACGAATCACGCGCTGGACTACGGCGCCGAAGGTATGCGCGACACGGTGCGGGCACTGGATTCCACGGGAGTCCTGCACGCGGGATTCGGAGAAGACCTCGACGAGGCGACGCGTCCCCGGGTGGTGTCGGTCGGCGCGAAGAGCCTGGCCTTCTTCAGCTTCTGCTCCGCACTCCCCTTGGGCTACAACGCCACCACCGGGCGGGCGGGCATCGGAGCGATCCGGGTCCGTCAGAGTTTCGAATACGACAGCGGTTTCCTGGATGAGACGCCGGGGACACCGCCCTTCGTACACTCCGTCGCGCATGAACCGGATGTCCGGCTGGCCGAGAAACTGATCAGCGAAGCCAAGCAGCATCACGACTTCGTCGTCATCGCCCTGCACTGGGGGGTGCCCTTCTGCTATCTGCCGTCCGTGCAAGGGCCCCTGGCGCAATACCAGCGCCCCTTGGCGCATCGACTGGTCGAGGCCGGAGCAGACCTCGTCATCGGGCATCATCCGCATTGCCTGCACCCGGCCGAGTTCCACGAACACGGGCTCATCCTGTATTCGACCGGAAACTTCGTCTTCGACTGGTGCGACGGGTGGAGCCCGGATTCGATGGTCGCCAGGGAAGCCGGCCATCTGTCCGCTCCCTACCAGCCGGCCTTGATGCGGGGCCCGTGGTTCGAGAGCGCCGTTTTCCGGGTGAAACTGGGAGACGGTGGTCCGGAGCTTCGCCTCGATCCCATTCAACTCGACTCGGACAGCCAGCCGATCATGCCGACGCCTGAAGCGGCGAAGTCGATTCTCGCCCGTTTCGCGGAGGCATCACGAGAGCTTGATCCGTCCATTGTGGTCGTCGCCGACGGGACCGTGCGCCGGAGCGTCGAGGCACAACCTACCGAGAAAGGTCGCCTTCAGTGACGAGTCATGCGGCCAAGCCGTCGCACTATGAGTCGTTCTCCTACGTGGAGCGCGGGGTGGACTTCCCCGCCGTCGAGCTGTCCGACCCCAGTCAGCGGCGGAGTGGGTTCGAAGCGAAGCTGGACGAGACACAGCGGGCGCGGGCCGAACGACTGCTGACGGACAACGTGGTCATCAGTTTCCACGATCATCCGCAGTTGCTTCCCGCGGACATGGCGGATATCTCCACGTATCTGCGGACCCGGCAGGAGTTCACCGCCTTCACCGAATTGCGGCGGTCCGGTCTCACCGCCGTCTTCGACAACTGGTTCGGCGTCATCGGGAGCACGCGCCGGTCCGGCTGGAAGTGGGACGACCTGATCACGACACTCGGCCTGCGCCTGGCGGATCTGGCTCACCAGGACGGGGTGGTGGTGGCCCGCACCGTCCAGGACATCCTCGACGCCAAGCGCGACGGTCATCTCGCCTTCGTCATGGGCACCGAATCAGCGTCGATGATCGAGAACGAGTTGGACCGCATCGACGTGCTGTATGGGCTGGGCATCAGGCAGATGGGCCTGGTCTACGCCGAAGCGAACACGCTCGGAAGCGGGCAGAAAGAGCAACGCGACGGCGGTTTGACGGCCTTCGGCCGCCGGGCGGTGGAACGCATGAATGCCTTGGGCGTCCTCATCGACGTCTCCCACGCCAGCGACCGGACGTGCCTGGATGCCATCGAGTCGTCGGCCAAGCCGGTCGCGATCACGCACGCCGGCGCTCGTGCGGTGTGGCCGATCCCGCGGATGAAACCGGACGAGGTCCTGAAGGCATGCGCGGAGCGTGGCGGCGTCCTGGGTATCGAGGCGGCGCCCCACACGACCGTGTCCTATGACCACCGCGCTCAGTCGATCGACTCAGTGATGGACCACTTCACCTACGCGGTCGATCTGATGGGCATCGAACACGTCGCCTTCGGCCCGGACACGCTCTACGGCGATCACGCGAACTTCCAGCGGGCCATCAGCGACGTCATCGGCGCCTCCACGGTCTTCGACGCCGGAGACCTCGAATGGGAGCGGGTCACGCACGTCGACGGGCTGGAGAACCCGACCGAGAACTTCCGCAACATCACGGGCTGGCTCGTCGAACACGGATACCGGGACAGCGAAATCCAAGCCGTGCTCGGCGGCAACATCCTCCGAATCCTGAACGAGGTTTGGCGATGAACCCCAGGGAAACAGCGGTGACCGACATCAACGACCGGATCGCGAGCGAGTTCGGAAAGAACCTCGAGGCGATCCTGGGCCTTTCTCACGAGATCAACGCCAACCCCGAACTGGCCTTCGAGGAGTACCAGACCTCGTCCGCCCTCATCGGCATCCTCGAACAGCACGGGTTCACCGTGGAGAAGGAAACAGCCGGCCTGCCCACGGCTTTCGTCGCATCGGTCGGCTCCGGCGACCTCGTGTTCGGCCTCTGCGCCGAGATGGACGCGCTTCCCGGCATCGGCCACGGCTGCGGCCATAACACCATTGCCGCGGCCGCCATGGGTGCCGCACTCGCCCTGGCCCCCTTCGCCGACGAACTGGGCCTGACGGTGCGGGTCTTCGGCACTCCGGCCGAGGAAAAGGGAACCGGCAAGGAAATCATGGTCCAGCGGGGTGTCTTCGACGGGACACACGCGGCCATGATGATCCATCCCTCGTTGAAAGACGTGGTCACCCCGCACTTTCGTGCCTCACGGTCCTGGCAGGTCACCTATACCGGACGCGGCGGGCACGCGTCACGCCCTTGGAGCGCGCTCAATGCCGCGGATGCGACCGTCCTCGCCCAGACCGCCATCGCGCTGCTCCGCCAGCAACTCCGCGACGGCATTTTGGTGCACCACGTCGTGCGGGAAGCCGGGGCGGCCGTCAACGTCATCGCCGACCACGCGGTGATGGAGTGCATGATCCGCGCCGACACCATCGCCGAAGTCGACGAAGTCTGGGAACGGGTCCGGCCGTGTTTCGACGCTGGAGCCCTCGCCACCGGAACCAGCGTGGAAATCGCCACCCTGCCCTCGCTCTACCGCGAGTTCCGCCACGACCAGGACCTGGCTTCGCTCTTTCAGGCCCACGCCGAGTCACTCGGCCGGACGTTCCCGGACTACCCCGACAAGCTGTTCGGGTCGACCGACATGGGCAACGTCTCCCAGGTGGTCCCGGCACTGCATCCCATGCTTTCGTTCGACCTGCCGGTCGAGGAGGGCAACCACACCGCGGCCTTCGCGGTCGCCGCCGGCGGCGAAAACGGTGACCGGGTCGTGGCCGACGGCGGTCTGGCGATGGCCCTCACGATCGCCGATGTCGCGCGATCACCGGAGATCCGGACCCGGCTCGCGGCGAACGAAAGCTGAGGAACAGCCAATGTCCACAACGGAACTCGGCAACATCGACGCCACGAAGCTCGACCGGAAGCGCGCGAAGGCGATCATTGCCGGCAGCTTGGGCAACGCCGTCGAATTCGTCGACTGGGCGGTCTACACCACCTTTTCCTCGGTCTTCGCCCACCACTTCTTCCCGCCGGGAAACGACACCGCGGCGCTGCTGTCCACGCTGGCGATCTTCGCCGTCGGCTTCGCCATTCGTCCCATCGGCGCAGCGGTCATGGGGGCCTACGCGGACCGGCGTGGTCGCAAAAAGGGCCTCGTGCTCACGATCGGCCTGATGGCGGGAGCAACGCTCGTCATCGGTCTGTCACCGTCCTATTCCCAGGTAGGCCTCGCGGCGCCGATCATCCTGGTGGTGGCGCGGATCGTGCAGGGTTTCGCCGCGGGCGGCGAGTTCGGAACGGCGTCGGCCTTCCTGGTGGAATCGGCCACGGCTGGACGTCGAGCGTTCGCGGGTTCGTGGCAGCAGGTCTCCGTCGGCGCCGGCATTCTGATCGCGTCCGGGATGGGCACGATCGTCACCACGGTGCTTCCCAAGAGCGCCGTCGACAACTGGGGCTGGCGACTGGCGTTCGTGGTGGCCGCGATGCTCGGACTGGTCGGTCTCTGGCTGCGCCGCTCGGTGGACGAAACCGATTCGTTCCATCGTGGTGAATCCCGCGTGAGCGATTCTCCTCGTCCGGGCAACGCGTTCGTCCGGATGTTGCGTGACCATCCGAAGGCCGCGTTGCGCGTGTTCGCCATCAACATCGGCGGGGTGGTCCTCTACAACGTGTGGATCACCTACATGCCCACGTACGCGAAGGTTTCCACCGGTATTCCGCTGAACCGGGCCCTGCTCGCCAACGTCATCGGGCTCATCACCTTCATTGTCCTGTTGCCTTTCGCCGGAATGCTGTCGGACAAGGTCGGGCGTAAGCCCACACTGATGGCATTCTCCGGCGGGTTCCTGATCTTCGCCTGGCCCGCGTTCCGGTTTCTCGGCGGAGGCTTCTGGACGCTTCTGGTTATCCAGATCGTCGGCCTGGTCCTGCTTCTGGGCTACTCGGCCAACGTGGCGGCCGTCATGGCCGAGCAGTTCCCGCCTGAAGTACGCGCGACCGGAATCGGTCTCCCGTACGCTCTCGCCGTCGCCATCTTCGGCGGCACCGCGCCATACCTCACGACGTGGATGACCACGAGCGGCCACGGAAACCGGGTTTGGCTCTACTGCGCGATCGCCGCCGCCATCGGCGTCGTCGTTTACCTGACCATGCCCGAGACCAAGGGCAAGAGACTCGACTGAAGTCGAGGGAATTGTGCCAACGGTGGCACGATCAATGATGAGGAGCAGTAACAATGAAGTTACACATTCTCAGAGCGGTAGCGGTAAGCGCGGGAGCGATCGCCGTGATGGGCGTCGTCCCCGCGTGTAGCACACCGTCGAACCATGGTGGCGATTCGAGTGCCACCGCTTCGGCACCCCGGCCCGTGTCCGATTTGACCATCGGCTTCTTCACAACCGGGAGTGCGAACCCCTATGCGGAGGCTCTCAATGCCTCCACGGTGTCGCGAGCCAAGGAACTTGGCGCGAAAATCACCGAACTCGACTCGAACTTCGATGTGCAGACGCAGGTCAACCAGATGCAGCAGGCGCTGGCCCGCAAGACGTACAACGCTTGGACCGTGACCCTCGATGACGGCGTCGAAGAGTGCAACCAGGTGAAGGCCGCGATCAACGCCGGTATTCCGGTCATGGTATCCGTAGGGCATCTGTGCAACGACGACGAGGTCGGTCAGGCCGGCTTCGTCGGCGTGCAGACACCGCAGGCCTACGCCGCGTGGTGGAAGACGATTCTCGGCCAGAACCCCGATGCGAAGACGGCCTTTTTGGCGGGCCCGCCCCTCGTCGACTTGGTCCAGTCCATGAAGAAGGCCATGGACGACGCCTTCGGCGCGCACCCGCGGGCGAGCCTGCTGTCCTATCAGAACACCGACTGGACCGCGCAGGACGGCTTCAAAAAGACCCAGGATCTGCTGAAGGCACATCCCGATGTCCAGGTCATCGCGTCCAGCTACTCGCTGGCCACGCGCGGGGTCGTGCAAGCGGTCCAGCAGGCGGGGCTGGCAGGCAAGATCAAGATCTACGACATGATGGGCGACCAGTTCATCGTCGAGGCGATCAAGTCCGGCGTCGTCACCCTGACCCTGCCCGGCCTGCCCGCGTCCGAAGGCAAATCGGCGGCCGAGAACCTGGTGAACCGCTGGACCGGTAAGCAGGCCTACAAGGTCTACAACCCGGCCGACGACGCACCGATTCCGGGCGGCCCTTACATCACCAAGCAGAACGCCGTCGGCTACACGGCGCAGATTCCGTCGTGATGCGAACGCCGGCGGAGATCGCACTTCGGTGCGAAGGAGTGTCGAAGACCTACGACGGAACGCCGGCGGTTCGTCCGCTGGACCTCGCGATCCGTCACGGGACCGTACATGCCCTGGTCGGCGCGAACGGCGCGGGCAAGTCGACGCTGCTCGGGATGATGAGCGGCCGGATTCGGCCGACCTCGGGCCGTATCGAGGTCTTCGGCACGGAACTGACCGGCGGCCGGCCGCGTGACGCTCACGCGGCCGGCATCGCCTGCGTGTATCAGGAGCTGAGCCTCGTTCCGCACCTGGACGCGTGCGCCAACGTGTTCCTCGGTGTCGAGCCCGCGAAACGCGGAATGCTCAGCGAACGAGCCATGACGCGACGGTATGCCGAACTGTGCGAGACGCTACGGGTCGACATCCCGGCAAAGGCGCGAGCGAGCGAACTCAGTGTCGCCGCGGGACAGCTCGTGGAGATCATGCGGGCTATCCACCGTGGAAGCCGGGTGCTGCTTCTCGACGAGCCGACCGCGGCGCTTTCCCAACGCGAGCGCGACCAGTTCTTGGCCCTGGTCGGTCGCCTCCGGGATTCGGGTACCTCGATCGTCCTGGTCACGCACAACCTCGACGAGGTGCTGGCGGTCAGCGACATGGTGACGGTCATGCGCAACGCCACCCTCGTGGAAACCGCCACCGCGGACGCCCATACGAAGGCCGACCTGGTCAAGCTGATGGTCGGAGAGATGCCGTCCTTCGTCGAACAGGACAAGAAACGACCCGACGGCGAGGTTCTGCTGAGGATCGAGGATTGTTCGGTACCCGGTGCCGTCACCGATGTCTCGCTGGAAGTACACGCCAACGAGGTGGTAGGTATCGCGGGTCTCGTGGGAGCAGGCCGGTCGAGCCTGCTCCGGGCGATCGCCGGTGCCGAGGCCACCGCGACCGGACGGATGTCCGTCGCACGACGACGCATCGCCTGGCCCAGGACACCGCGCCGGGCACATTCCTCCGGCATCTCGCTGCTGCCCGAGGATCGCAAGACTCAAGGCCTGATCCTCGGAATGGATATTCCCGACAATGTCACCCTGCCCGGCCTGAAACGATTCTCGCCCTACGGCATGGTCAAGCGGCGGGCCCAATGGGTCGTGGCCGGCACGCTCATGAAGTCCTTCAACCTCAATCGTCCGATCGGTCGTTACCCGGTCGGCCACCTGTCGGGCGGTGGCCAGCAGAAGGTCGCGTTCGCCCGGGCGATGATCAACGATCCCCGCGTGATGGTCATCGACGAACCCACCCGTGGCGTCGACGTCGGGGCGAAGGTGGACTTGTTGCGTGCCATCCGGGACTTCGCCGATCGAGGGCGCGGCGTCATCGTCACCAGCGCCGAGATCGAAGAACTGCTCGAAATCTGCGACCGCATCATCGTCATGTCGGCCGGCCGGACTGTCGGGCATTTCGACCTGCATCAGAAAAGGCCCACAGTTGGCGAAATTCTCGCCGTCGCCTTTGGAGTAACCCCGTGAACACACCCACTGACGTCCCTGCGATCGCGCCTCCGGCGCCAGGATCCGCGCCGGAGGCAAGCGAGGCGAAGACGGCTCTCGCACGGCGCTTTTTCCGGAAGTTCGGCATCTACGCGGTTCTCATCGGTGTGGTGGCCGGTGCGACGATCGCTTATCCCGCCTTTCTCACCTGGGACAATATCGAGCTGCTGCTGACCCAGAACGCTCCGCTCGGCATCGTCGCGGTCGGGATGACGCTCGTGATCATCACCGGTGGCTTCGATCTGTCGGTCGGTTCCGTGTATGCCTCCGCGGGCACGATCGCCGCCGTCGTCTCGACGAACGGGTCGGTCGCGGTGGGCGCGATCGCGGGCATCGCGGCCGGCGTGGTCGCGGGCGCGGTCAACGGTTTCGTGGTGGCCAGGCTGAACGTCAACCCCTTCATCGCCACGCTGGGGACATCGACGATCTTTTCCGGCGTGGTGCTTATGGCCTCCCGCAACCAGCCTTTCACCGTGAACAAGGCCGAGTTCGCCTACCTCGGGCAGTCCAGCCTCGCCGGCATTCCGTTACCCTTGGTGATCGTCGTGCTCATCTTCGTATCCGGATGGATCGTGCTCAACCGCAGCATTCTCGGCCGCAAGCTGCTTTCGGTGGGTGGCAACCGGGAAGCGAGCCGGCTGGCCGGCATCAGGACCGCCGGTGTCATCGGCGGTGCCTACGTCATCAGCGGGACGCTCGCCGCGTTCGCCGGTGTGATCAGCGCATCACAGCTCGGAGTGGGGCAAGGGACCTCCGGCGCGACCCTGGCCCTGCAGGCGATCGCGATCGTCGTCATCGGTGGCACGTCGCTGCTCGGCGGCGAAGGCAGTGTCGTCCGTACCGCGGTAGGCCTGCTGATCATCGCCAGCCTGGACAATCTGTTCTTCAGCCTGGCCTTCGATGCGAATTGGCAGTCCATCACGCAAGGCGCGATCGTCATCGCCGCGGTCGGCCTCGACCAGTTGGCGCGGCGAAGCGGTCGATAGGCAGGTGCCGGAAGGTGGGACGGGAAGGTCGCCCGTGTTCCTGATCGAAAGGAAATCAATGCCGGAATCACCGACGCCGGGATCCGACGACCCGGCACTTCGTCTGGGCGAGGGAACGTAGCGCGAGGTAGCCTGGCGTGGTCATGACTCGGTCGGTGAGGCTGCGAGGCGCCGTCGGTTCATTGCCGGCGGAGCTGACCAGCTTCATCGGCCGTCGTCGCGAACTCTCCGAGGTCAGGCGCCTGCTGTCGGTTTCGAGACTCGTGACACTGACGGGGTTGGGCGGGGTCGGTAAGACGCGGCTGGCCGTGCAATCCGGAGCCGCGCTGCGGCGGACGTTCGCCGACGGCGTGTGGTTCGTCGATCTGGCGGCGCTCGGCGATCCGCAGGTGCTCGCTCATATCGTCAGCTCTTCGCTGGGCTTGCGAGGACAGGTCACCACAACCGGCATGGACGCGCTGGTCGACCATCTCAGGTCGCGGAATCTGCTGCTGGTGCTGGACAACTGTGAACATCTCCTCGCCGCGTGCGCGGCGCTGGCCGAGGAGTTGCTGCGGGCCTGTCCCGGCCTGTCCATCCTGGCGACCAGCCGCGAAGCCCTGGGCATCCGTGGGGAAAAGGTCCTCCCGGTGCCGCCTTTGCCGGTGCCTGACGAGGACGTGGCCGCGGCAGGGGTGTCACAGAACGAGGCGGTCCGCCTGTTCTGCGACCGGGCTTCGGCGGTCCTGCCCGACTTCGCCCTGACCACGGACAATCGCGCGACCGTCGCCGCACTCTGCCGGCGAGTGGAGGGCATCCCGCTGGCGGTCGAACTGGCTGCCACGTGGGTACGGGTTTTGTCGCCGACACAGATTTTGGAGCAACTGACCGACCGCTATCGCATACTGAACACCCTTCGCCGAGGCTCACCCGAACGGCACCGCACCTTGCGTGCGTGTATCGAGTGGACCCACGGCCTGTGTACCAGTGCGGAACAGAAACTCTGGGCTCAGGCCGCCGTGTTCCGTGAAGGTTTCGAACCGGATGCCATCGACGCCGTCTACCTCGCCGGACCCGAGCACGACCGGGATTCGCCGCACCCGCCCGTGATCGACATCGTAGCGTCGTTGGTGGACAAATCGATCCTGATCCGCGACGAGCGCGGCACGCGGGTGCGGTACCGCATGCTGGAGACGATTCGCCAGCATGGTCAGGAGCGGATCCAGCAAACCGAGGACTGGACGGCGGTGCGCCGCCGGCACCGTGACTTCTACGCTGACCTCCTCGCCCGCGCCGAAGCCGACTGGTTCGGCTCCAGGCAGGCCGAGTGGATCAGTCGCCTGCGTGATGAATACGCCAACCTCCGGGCCGCGCTGGAATTCTGCCTCAGCCGCCCGAGCGAGGTCGATATCGGCCTGCGCATCGTCGCCGACGTGCACGAAAAATGGTCGATCTGGGGGCTGGTCAGTGAGGGACGCCAATGGCTGGACCGGCTCCTCGCCGTGTCGCCGAAGCGGAGTCGGGCGCGCTTACGCGCGCTGCACTCCGGAATCTGGCTGGCCATCATGCAAGGCGATCGTGACCGGGCCGCGGTGCTGCTCGATCAAGGCCGCGACCTCGCGCGAGACTTCGAAGAGCCGGCCGCCGCGCTGATCAGGCAGATGTCCGGCTATGACGCGATGTTCGCCGGTGATTTCGCCCGCGCGATCGACGCCTATGCCAACGCATTGGCCGCGTTCCGGGCGGCCGGTGACCTCAGGTTCCAGGCCGAAACCCTCGATCTGCTCGCGCTCAGCCACTTCCTCGCCGGCGACGCCGAGCGGGCGCTGGCGTACTGCGCCGACGGCTTCGCCATCACACAACCCGCGCAGGAATCATGGTCCCGGTCCCGTGGCCTGTGGATCGCCGGTATGGCACGGTGGCGCCAAGGAGCCAGCCGTGACGCGAATCGGTTGGAAGGGGAGAGCCTGCGGCTCAGATCCGAGTTGGACGACCAGTTCGGTATCACCATGTGCCTCGAAACACTGGCGTGGATCGCCGTGGACGACGATCCACGCCGCGCCGCCACGTTGTTCGGTGTAGCCGCGCGCCGATCAGAGGTGATCTTCATCGCCGCGATCACACCCTTCCTGTCGGCCTTCCACGATGACTGTGAAACGCGTACCCGCCACGCGCTGGGTAACGAAGGGTTCCAGGCCGCATTCGGCCATGGAATGTCCCTGACCGCATCCGCCGCCGTCCGCTACGCCCGTTACGAAGAGTCCCCGGCCGAACAGACGTCGAAGCCGACGCCGCTCACCCGCCGGGAAGGCGAGGTCGCCGCGCTGGTCGCCCAAGGTATGACGAACAAGGAAATCGCGAAAAAACTCTTCGTCGCGCAACGCACCGCGGAAAGTCACGTCGAAAACATCCTCACGAAAATGGGCTTCACGTCCCGCACCCAAATCGCCGGCTGGATGGCCGAGACGCAATCCACCGGCAGGTGAACTTCGACCCGAAAACGCTGAGTCGTGGCGCGACTGTGTACCGGGCTTCGGCCTCAGGCGGATCCTCCGCTCGCGGCCTCCCAGCGCAGCAGGTCGCCCGGCTGGCACTCGAGCACCTCGCAGAGCGCGGCGAGCGTCGCGAAGCGCACCGCCTTGGCGCGGCCGTTTTTGAGTACCGCCAGGTTGGCGGGCGTGATCCCCACGCGATCCGCCAGCTCACCCACGGACATCTTCCGCTTGGCCAGCATCACGTCGATGTCGACGGCGATCGGCATCAGATCACCTCGTCCAACTCGGCCCGCATCCGCGCCGCTTCGGCATCGCGCGCGACGGCCTGGGCGAGCAACATCCGCAGCACGAGCACGATGAGCGCGACCCCCAGGATGGCCACGCCAATTCCGCCCATGATCACGGTGACGCCCGGGTCGTCCCGCTGGCCCGGCGCATTGAGCGCGGTGACCGCGAACCACAGGAGCGCGGCCGCCACGATCGCACCGATCACGCCGTCCACGTACCGGAAGGCCGCGAGGGAGAACACGGTTCCGCGACGCACCATGCCCACCAGCCGCCACACACAGACCAGGGCGACCTGGACCGACACCATCCCCACGATCGTGATCACGCGCAGCGGGACCAGCGGCAGCGGCCCGGCCTCCGGATCGGTTGCCAGCGCCCACACCATCCCGGCCTGTACGGACACCGTGCCGGCGAGCACCACCACGAGCACGGCGCGCAGCGCACTCACTGTCAGCTTTCCCATGCCTCGCCCTTCCATCGATTCACGATGGAAATCTATCGACGTTCGATAGATAACGCAAGGCCGAAACAGACAGTGGGGCGGCGGTTTCGTACCGTGGCAGGCCGCCTGCCCACCGCCTGGAAAGGGGTGCGGGTCAGTCGATCGTCAGGACCACCTTGCCGAACCGGTCCGGGCTGACCAGTCGTTCCTGGGCCGCGGCCACGTCGTCCAAGGTGAACGTCGAGTCGATGATGGGGTGTAGCGTTCCCTCGGCGAGCATGGGCAGGAGACCGGGAAGTTCGCGAGAATCAGCGGCGTGCGCGCCGCGGAAGTCGATCTCATTGCGATACAGGCTGAAGAGGTCGATTTCGGCGAGCCTGCCGGAATGTGACCCCATTCCGATCAGACGGCCGCCGCGGCGCAGCGCGTGGATCGACTGCTGGATCGTCGCGCCACCCGCCGAGTTGTGGACGAGGTCGGCACCGGCCCCGCCGGTCAGCGCTCGCACGGCCTCGCTGAAATCGGGAATCTGCCGGTAGTTCACGATATCCCGCGCCCCGATACGAAGGAGCTTGTCTCGCTTGTCCTCGGTTCCGGTGGTGGCGATGACGCGTGCGCCCAGCACGCCGGCCAGTTGCACGGCGGCGCTGCCCACACCACTTCCGGCTCCGACGACCACGACCGTCTCCCCCCGCCGCAACCCGCCCCGGGTCACGAGCATGTGCCAGGCGGTCAGGTAGGCCAGCATGCTCGCCGCCAGTTCGGTGTAGCTCATGCCTTCCGGGGCGGGAATCGCGTTGCGCGCGGGGACGGCGAGATATTCGGCATACGTGCCGTCGGTGTGCTCACCGAAGAATCTCAGATCACGACATCCACTGTCCACTCCGGACAGACAGGCGGCACAGGATTCACACACCACCATCGGGAGCAGCACGACGCGCTGCCCCTCCTTGACGGTCGTGACCGCGCTGCCGACCTCGGCCACCTCTCCCGCGCCTTCCACCCCGAGAATGATCGGAAGCGGTTGCTGCTCGGGGAAAAGCCCATCACGAACGATCACGTCGGCACGGTTCAGCCCGGCGGCCCGCAGGCGAACCAGGACTTCGCCGTCGCCGACCGTGGGTCGCGGCACGTCGTCGATCTCGACGGCACCGAGACGGCGCACTACGCCAGCTTTCATCTTGACTCCATCTCCTTCGCGGCCCTCAGGCCGCCGATCCCCTTGGCATTACTGCCGGGTGTCCTCAAGGTGGATCCGCCCGTAGGCCGTGACACGGCCACCGAGGTCACGAATGGTGGCCTCACGAAGCGAGCCGGACCCGGCACTCCTGGCCACCAGGCCTTGGTGGTCGAACAGCGGTGCGACGACGCGATAGTCGATCGCCGTGGCCGTCGTTCCCGTCCTGCGCACGGATTCCGCCATGGCCAGTGCCTGCAACGGGCCATGGGTCACCAGACCTGGGTAACCTTCGACGTCACGGGCATAGTCGCGGTCGTAGTGGATGCGGTGGGCGTTGTAGGTCAAAGCCGAGAACCGGAACAGCAGCGTGGGGTCCACGGGCACCGGCCAGTCGCTCTCGTCGAGTGACACCGGCGTGACCTCGACCGCTTCGGCCCGTGCGGCAGGCGCGGTTGGCGAGTCGCGGTAGACGACATCCTGTTCCTCGACGACCTTGACGTTCCCGTCCTGGCTGATGGTGTGGCGGACGACGACGAAAGTCAGCCGGCCGGTACGCCCGTGCTTGTCGGTCGTCGACACGATTTCGGTGCGCCGCATCGCTTCCCGGCCGACCATCAGCGGGCCGAACCGGGTGACCCTGCCACCGGCCGCCATGCGCCGACACCCGGGCTCGGGTGGTGCCGGGAGCGCGCCGCGAACGGGGTGTCCGTCGGCGCCGAGATCCGCCTGATGCGGTCGTTCCAGCAGGTAGACCCAGTGCCAGAGCAGGGGTAGGCCCTCGGTTTTCAGGTCCGGCTCCTCGACGCCGAGGAGCCGGCCGAGGGCGATGGCCGGTTCCGGCCGCAGCATCTCGGTGCGGTCGATGACCTCGGGGGTCATGAATCGCCTCGCGGTCCGAACTCGGCGCGGAGTCGGGAATTGTGCTCGCCCAGGCGTGGCACGGCCCCCATCCGCGGTTCCTGGCCGGCGATCGTGGCGGGCGGCACCATCGTCGCGACGACCCCTCCCGGAGTGCGAACCCGCCGCCAGCGGTCCCGGGCGGCAAGCTGCGGATGGGTCACCAGCTCGGCCGGTCGCCGCAGGCGGGCGCAGGCGATACCGGCCGCGTCGAGCAACTCGACGACACGGTCGGCGTCGAGCGTCGCGAAGGCCGATTCGACAAGCGGACCGATCAAGTCGTCATTGGCCACGCGTTCGGGGTTACGGGCGAAGCGAGGATCGTCGGCCAGGTCAGGCCGCTTCAGGACTTCACGGCACAGGCGAGCCCACTCCCGGTCGCTCTGGACGCCCAGGAAGACGCGATTCCCGTCGCCGGCCCGGTAGGGACCGTAGGGCGCGATCGAGGCATGCTTGGCACCGGTCCGGCGAGTCTCCGAGCCGCCGTAGACCGCGTAATAGGCCGGCTGGGTCATCCACTCCGCGAGTGCGTCGATCATCGCGACCTGGACCGTCGCTCCGACGCCGTCCCGGGCTCGCTGGAGAAGGGCGGTCAGAATGCCGGTATAGGCGTACATCCCCGTCGCGATATCCGCGACCGACATGCCGGCCTTGCACGGCACGTCCGGGGTGCCGGTCGCCTCGACAAGCCCGGTTTCGCACTGGATGAGCAGGTCGTAGGCCTTCTTCGCGTGGTAGGGGCCGCCCGGTCCGTAACCCGAGATCGAGCAATGGACGAGTTCGGGGCGTGCCGTCCGCAGCGTCCCGGCGTCAAGACCGAGCCGTTCCACCGCGCCCGGCGCCAGGTTGTGGACCACCACGTCGGCCGCGCCGATGAGAAGGTCGAGCACCTGCCGGTCGGCGTCGTCCTTGATGTCGAGTTCGATCGACTCCTTGCCGCGGTTCAGCCACACGAAGTAGCTGGAATCTCCGTGCACGGTGCGGTCGTAGGAGCGGGCGAAATCTCCCTCGCCGGGACGCTCGACCTTGATGACGCGCGCGCCGAGGTCGGCCAGTTGCCGGGTGGCGAACGGTGCGGCGACCGCCTGTTCGAGCGCGACGACGGTCGTTCCTTCGAGCGGGAGCATGGAAGGCCTTTCGTGCCGGGCGTTCAAAATCCGAGGATCGCGCGAGCGCGGTCGAGCACGGGTTTGTCGATCATTTGGCCGTCCGGGCCGGTGACCGCTCCCGCCGAGCCTTCGGCCGCGTCGAGCACGGCGCGCGCCCACGCGATTTCTTCCTCGCTGTGGGCAAGACCGCGCCGCGCCGGGGCGAGTTGGGCCGGGTGGATGCAGAGCTTGCCTCGGAAGCCGAGGCTCCGTGAACGGCGGGCCGACTTCTCCACGGCTTCGGCGTCGTCGATGACCGTCGAGACACCGTCGATCGGAGCCGGGAGTCCGGCCACGCGGGACGCGAGGACGATCGTGGTGCGCGCGAGCAACATCGCGTCGTGGGTGTCGTCGGCTCGCAGGTCGGCGGCGAAGTCGAGGGAACCGAACGCGAGACGTCCCAACCCGGGCGTGGCCGCGATGTCGTGCACGCGATGCAGACCCACCGCGGTCTCGATCAGCGCGACGATTCCCGCCCCGGGCCGCAGCCGCGAAGCCAGCGCTGTCAACGAAGACGGATTCTCGGCCTTGGGCAAAACCACGCCGAGCAGCCCTTCGGCGGCGGCGATCGCTTCGATGTCGGCCGCGAACCAGGCGGTGTCGACCGCGTTGACCCGGACCCATGCCTTGCCGCCACTGGTCAGCCAGCGCAGCGCCTCGGCGCGAGCCATGTCCTTGTCTTCGTGGCGCACCGCGTCTTCGAGGTCGATGATCACGGCTCCGGCGCCCGCGGCCGCCGCCTTGCCGAAGCGATGCGGGGCGTTGCCGGGCACGAAGAGCCAGGTGGTCGCATCGATGCCGGCCATCACCGCACCGGGTTCCGCTTGATGAGTTCGCGGGTGATGACGTTCTTCTGGATTTCGTTGGTGCCCTCGCCGACGATCATCAGTGGCGCGTCGCGGAAGTAGCGCTCGACGTCGAATTCGGTCGAATAGCCGTATCCACCATGGATCCGCACCGCGTCGAGAGCGATCTTCATGGCCGTCTCCGACGCGAACAGCTTGGCCATTCCCGCCTCCATATCGGCCCGCTCGCCGGAGTCGTAGCGGCGTGCGGCGTACTGGACCAGTTGCCGCGCGGCCGTCAACTGGGTGGCCATGTCGGCGAGGTAGTTGCCCACCGACTGGTGCTTCCAGATCGGTTGGCCGAAGCTTTCGCGCTCCTGGCTGTAGCGCACCGCGTCCTCCAACGCGGCGGCACCGACGCCCAGGGCGCGCGATGCCACCTGAATGCGCCCGATTTCGAGTCCCCGCATCATTTGCGGAAAGCCCTGACCCTCCACTGTGCCCAGCAAGGCGGTCCGCGGCACCCGGAAGTCGCTGAAGGACAGTTCGCAGCTTTCCACGCCCTTGTAACCGAGTTTCGGGAGATCGCGCGACACCTCGAAGCCAGGGCCCTTTTCGGCCAGCACGATGCTGATGCCACGGTGCCGGGGCTCCGCGCGCGGATCGGTGAGACACAGCAGTGCGACCAACTGCGACCGGCGGGCGTTGGTGATCCAGGTCTTGGATCCGTTGATCACGTAGTCCTCGCCGTCCTTGCGGGCCACCGTGCGCATGGCCTGAAGGTCGGACCCGCCGCCGGGTTCGGTGAGCGCCATGGCCGCCCGGATTTCTCCGGTGGCCATCAACGGCAGGTAGTGGTCTTTCTGTTCCCGCGTCCCGAAACCGACCAGGAGTTTCGCGACGACGCTGTGCCCGCCCACGGCGCCGGCGAGGCTCATCCACCCGCGGGCGAGTTCCTCGGTCACGGCGGCATAGCAAGGGGCGGAAACGCCGGCATCGTTCCACGGCTCGGGGATGGCGAGCCCGAAGATGCCCATCCGCTTCATCTGCCCGATCAACGCCTCGGGATAGGTGTTGGCATGGTCCAGTTCACGCGCCACGGGCTTGACCTCCCGGTCGACCCAGTCCCGGACGACCGCGACGATTTCCGTCTCATCAGCGCTGAGTTCGTACACATTCGGCCTCTCGGAAGCGGGGAAAGGGGGACCGCGAGATCCATCGTATTTCGTGATAGGACGAGGTGTAAAATGCTGATTCGTGATGACCCTAGACGGTTCGGGCATGGCCAGGCCGGACGTCCGATGGACCTGAAACACCTGACCGCGCTGGTGACGGTCAGCGACACCGGGAGCGTCACCAAGGCAGCCCGCCTGCTGCACGTGGTGCAGCCCGCGGTCAGCCGGTACATCCGCGCGCTGGAGGACGAGGTCGGCGTCCCGCTGTTCGAGCGCACCCGCCAGGGCATGACCCTCACCCCGGCCGGCGAGATCCTGGCCGAGCGCGCACGGCGTGCGCTGCTCGAACTGGAACGAGCGCGGGCCGAAATCCGGCCGGATCCGGGGCACGTTCAGGGGATCGTGACGATCGGTCTGCTCGAAAGCACCGTCGAACTCCTCGCCGCGCCGTTGCTCGAAGCGGTGGGACACCGGCATCCGGGTATCGATCTACGGCTGCTGAGCGCGTATTCCGGCCACCTGCAGCAATGGCTCGACGACGGCGCGGTGGACATGGCCCTGCTGTACAACCTGGCTTCGGCGCCGTCGATTTCCCTCACGCCTCTGCTGTGCGAGTCGTTATGGGCAGTCGCGCCGCCGGACGTCGATCTCACCGGCACCGACGCGTTTACCTGGGCCCACGTGGCAAAACGGCCACTCGTCCTTCCCGTCGCCGGGCACGGTTTGCGGACCCTCATCGACCAGGCCCTCCACACCGCCGGCGTCGAGCCCACGATCACGTGCGAGACCAACTCGATGGTTGTGCAGAAAAAACTGGTGGCCACCGCGAACGCGTGGAGCGTCCTGCCTGCCGCGGGGGTGGCCGAGGACGTAGCGGCCGGGCGGCTGTGCGGCGGCCCGCTCACCGATCCCGAGGTCTCCCGGACCATCATCCTCGCGTTGCCGCGAACCAGCCGTATGCCTCCAGCCGTAGGGGCTGTCTCCGGTGAAATCGTTCGCGTAACGCGCAGGCTGGTCGAGGACGGAGGATGGCCGACGGCACGGCTCGTCGACTCGCTGGGTTGACCGTGCCCGCCGCGCTCAGGCTACGGCGGGCGCAGGTCGTTCCTAGGAGTTCACGATGCCGGCGATGAGTTCGGCCGTCGCCTCAGGCGACTCCACGGGGAAGTGGTGCGTGCCCAGGTCGACGAGCACGATCTCGACGCGGTCCGCGAGACTGCCGATGGCCTCCTCGGTGACCAGATCCCGCACCCCGAAAACGGTGATGGGCTGCGTCACCTCGCTCAGCGCCTCTTCCATGTTCCATGCGACCAGGCCCTCGAACGCGCGAGTGCCCGCCGGCTGGCGCACCGACACCATCTTGGTGAAGTGCGCGTCCTTCAGCGCGGGGTCGGTCCCCGCCGGTGAACCCGCTTCGACCATGCTCCGCACCAGCCCGCCGAAGTCTTCACGGAGCGTTCGCAGCAACCCCTCAGCCTGCTCTTCGTCCGGGGCGCCGAACAGGAACAGGTAGTGCAAGGCGTCCAAAGCGATGATGTGCGTGACCGTGTCCGGACGCAGCCGGCCGACTTCGACGACCACCGCGCCGCCGAGGGAGTGCCCGGCGACGACGCACTGTCGCACCGATTCGGCATCGAGGACCGCCACCACATCACGGGCGAATTCCTCGATCGTCCAGACGTCGCGTGCCGAGCGCGACTCGCCGTGCTCGGCGAGGTCGACCGCGATCACGCGGATCTCGCCGGGCAGGAACGTGGTCACTACGTCGTAGTCCTTGCGGTTGCACGCCCAACCGTGCACCAGGACCACGGTCGGCCCTGTCGCCGGACCGCTGACCGTATAGCGAATGGCCGTGTCGTCCGCTCGCCGGACCTCGCGGCTCTCCAGGGTCCTGCTTGCCACCGTCATCAACACTCCTCTGTGCCGCAATGTGGACCACTGTGTCGTGGAGTAGCATGACGCTAACCAGGCACCACCCCGCTGTCAATGGAACCCGACGTCGCGACCTGCCCGGATTCGACGCCGCCCGACCCGACCTGCCGGCCCAAGGAGCAACCGAATGGCACCAGACCTCTTCAGCCCGATCGAAATCCGGGGAGTACGGCTCAAGAACCGGATCGTCGCGTCGCCGATGTGGCAGTACTCGGGAGTCGACGGACGGCCGACCCATGCGCACACGGTGCACTACGGGCGGCTCGCCGAGGGCGGCGCCGGACTGATCCTGCAGGAAGGCACGACGGTGGACCGGAAAGGCCGCGGGACCGCCGGAGACCTCGGTATCTGGGACGACAGCCTGGTTCCCCACCACGCGCGACTCGCCGATCTCGTGAAGTCCAGCGGAGCCGTGCCGGGGATACAACTGATCCATGCCGGACGCAAAGGGCGCCGGAACGCGCCCTGGGCGCCGCACGATCCGAATCCGCCCGCCGGGGACGATTGGCAGGTTCTGGGCCCGAGTGCGGTGCCCATCGCGCTCGAAGGATTCACCGTGCCCGTCGAAATGTCGTCGCGCGACATCGAAGACGCGACGCGGTCGTTCGTGGACGCCGCTCGACGGGCGGACGAGGCCGGCTACGAAGTCCTCGAACTGCAGGCAGCACACGGTTATCTGATCCATACCTTCCTGTCGCCGTTGTCGAACCAGCGCACCGATCGCTACGGCGGGTCCCCGGAGAACCGTTACCGGTTCCTCGTCGAGATCATCGACCGGATACGGACCGTTTGGCCGCCCGCCAAGGCACTGTTCGTCCGCCTCTCGTGCGTGGATTACGGATGGGATATCGAACAAACTGTCGAGCTGGTGCGGGAGCTTCGAACTCACGGAGTGGACGTCATCGACTGCAGCTCAGGAGGCCTTACCGGCTTGCCGTTCTCGGGCGCCGCGAGCACCGGCTACGGCTATCAGGTGCCCTATGCGGAACAAGTGCGGGCGCGCACCGCCGTGAAGACGATGGCGGTTGGATACATCGTCCACGCCACGCAAGCCCAAGCCATCATCGAAGGCGGGCAAGCGGATCTCGTGGCCCTCGGCCGCGAACTGCTTTACAACCCGAACTGGCCCATCGATGCCGCGCGCAAACTGGGCCTGTCCGACCCCTACGCCCAAGCCCCGACCCGCATCTCCTACTGGCTCAGGAAACGCGAAGAGAGCTTCTCCGGCTTCAGCCCCTCCACGGACTCGACCGGCGCGTCTCCCGCATTCGGGGCAGTGAACGCCGGCCGAGGCGCCTGAGATCACACTCGGGCCAAGGAGAACGGTCCGATCGCCGAACGCGTCGTCGAGGACGGCCGAAGACGCAACGCTCTCATCGCGATGGCAGGAAGACCGCGACTGCCTCGTCGGCGAGTACGGCGGAGTGCGGGGCGTCCGGATCGGTTTGAGCCAGGTGCACCAGTCCCAGGATGGCCGCGTAGGCGACCCGTGCGCGGGACCGCGCCCGGTCCGGGGGTAAGCCGAGCTCCCGGTAGGTGCGAGTCAGCATGTCCAGCCGGGCGCGGTTCACCCGGCGGACCACGTCTTTGACCCGGGGGTCGTTGCGGTCGCCGAGCAGGCTCAGGTGCACCGACGGCGTCAGTGGTGCGACGGCGTGCACGACAGTGGTGAGTAGTTCGCGCAGCCGTTGTTCCGGATCGGTGATCGCGGCGAATTCGGCGAGCCCCTCGTCGCCGTGGCTTCGTTCCCATTCCGCGAGTGCCGCCGCGATCAGCTCGTCCCGGTTTCGGTAGTGGGCGTAGAAACTGCCCTTGGTGACGCCGAGCGTCCGCGCCAGCGGTTCGACCGCGACCGCGGCCAGCCCGCCGTCCGCGATCGCCTTCAGCGCGGCCCGCGTCCAGTCCTGGGCGGATAGCCGGGTCGACTCGCTCACCACGAGCAAGAGGATACGCCAGCGTATTGACGACGTTCGCAGGCTCAGGATACGGTGGCGTATCCATACGCCACCGTATCCATACGCTGTAGTATCAAAGGGGGACCGGATGGAGCACAGGGGGATTCGCCGGGTGGTCACCGGGCACGACTCCGCCGGCAAGGCCCGCGTGGTCGAGGACCGTGCGGTCGAGCCCATCACGTCCGAGTTGATGCCCGGCTGTGCGGCCTACCGGCTGTGGGGGCGGGACGAGCGGCCCACGTTCCCTGATGACGGCTCGCCGCGCCGCGCCGAGGCGTACTACCCGCCGCGAGACGGGTCGCGCTTCATGGTCAACACCATCGCGCCGGGTGAGCTGGTCCCGGCTCCCGATCTCGACCAGGCCGCGGCCCTGGCCGAACTGGAGCGGCTGATGCCGGGCGCATGGGCTGCCATGGAACCCGGCGCGCCGGGGATGCACACCACCGACAGCATCGACTACGTGCTGATCGTGTCGGGCGAGATCACCCTGGAGCTCGACGACGGCGAGCGGACGGTGTTGCGGGCAGGCGACGTGGTCATCCAGAACGGCACCCGGCACGCCTGGCGCAACCACGGCACCGAGTCCTGCACGATCGTCGGCGTCGCCATCGGCGCGGACCGCACCGGTCCGCACAACCCGGCTCAATGATCCGGACCACTCGACAGTACATAGGGGTACCCCCAGACGGCGTTACCCCCTCGGCACGTGGTCTTGTCGACAGTGGCCAAGGAGGTGCGGCGGATCCGGGGGCGGCGCCTGCGCGGAACCCTGAAACCGAACTGGGCCGCCGCCGAGACGACGCTGCGCCGCATCGCGCGGGAGCGGGAGGAAGAACTCGGCATACGCAACGTCGAAGTATTGGCAACCAAGGTCAGTGTCGATTTCGCGCTTATCTCGCAAGGCAAGGCCAAGGAGGCGCTGGCGTCCACCACCGCCCTGCTCCCGGTGCTGGACGAGAGGCTGGGCAAGCACCATCCGATCGTCCTTCGGGAGTACTACGTGCACGGCTTGGCCTACTACCAGCTGGCCAAGTTCGATGAGGCGGTGGAGGCGCTGGGACACGCTCACCGTGGACAACTCGGCGCGCTCGGGATCGCCCACCCGGAAACCTTGCGGACTCAGTTCGAATTCGCGATGGCCCTCAAGCTCCGGGGTCACAATGGCGACAACGAGCGAGCGAACGTCTTGCTCGACGAGGTGGTGTCCCAGGCACGGTCGGTCATCGGAAACCATGACGATCTGCCTTGGCAGGCGTTTACCGGAGCGACGCTGGCTCGGTTCCAGTGCCGGACGCTGTTGCGGCTGGCACACCGTGCGAACCACAAGCACAAGTGGTGATCGGTCGAACCGTTGGGAAGGCGAGCCCTTGTGAATCGACGAAGCCTCGCGCCCGCGTGATCGGCGTGACAACGACCACAACCCGGTCTGGCCCGCGAAATCTCCAGGCAACATACCGGAGACGCGAGGAGGCGGCGGTGCTCAACACCGGGGACACGGCCTGGTTGCTCGGCTCGGCGGCACTGGTCATGCTCATGACACCGGGCCTCGCGCTGTTCTACGGCGGCATGGTGCGCGCCGGCAGCGTGCTGAACGTGATGATGCTGACCTTCGTCTGCCTGGCCGTCGTGGGCATCGTGTGGCTCCTCTACGGCTATTCACTCGCCTTCGGAAACGACGCCTTCGCCGGGTTGATCGGGAACTTCCGGTTGGCCGGACTGCACGGGCTGAGCGAAGCGACCGTCGGACCCGACGGACACAAGGTGCCGCTGCTCGCCTTCGCCGCCTTCCAGCTGATGTTCGCGGTGATCACGGTCGCGCTGCTCGTCGGCGCCGTCGCCGAACGCGCGCGCTTCTGGCCGTGGCTGCTGTTCGTGGCGCTCTGGGTGACGCTGGTGTACATCCCGCTCGCGCACTGGGCGTTCGCCTTCGACGGCTTCGCCGGGCCGGGCACGGCCGGCGGCTGGCTGGTCAACCGGTTGCACGCGCTGGACTTCGCCGGTGGCACCGCCGTCGAGGTCGACTCCGGGGCCGCGGCGGTGGCGCTGGCCGTCGTGATCGGCAGGCGCCACGGCTGGCCGAGCCAGGCCGTGCGGCCGCACAATCTCCCGTTCGTGATGTTCGGGGCCGGGCTGCTGTGGTTCGGCTGGTTCGGGTTCAACGCCGGATCGGCCCTGGGCGCTTCCGGTGTCGCCGCGACCTCGTTCGTCAACAGCACGCTCGCGGCGGCGACCGCGGTGCTCGGCTGGCTGCTGGTCGAGCAGTTCCGCGACGGTAAGCCGACGACCTTGGGTGCCGCCTCCGGCGCGGTGGCGGGCCTGGTCGGCATCACCCCGGGTTGTGGCTACGTCGAGCCCGTGGGCGCCGCGGCGATCGGTCTCGTCGCCGGTGTGGTCTGTTCGGTGGCGATCGGGCTGAAGTACCGGCTGCGCCTCGACGACTCGCTGGACGTGCTCGCCGTGCACGGCGTCGGCGGGCTGGCCGGGCTGATCCTCATCGGACTGTTCGCGACCAGGGCGGTCAACGGCGCGGGCGCGGACGGCCTGTTCTACGGCGGCGGGCTCGATCAGTTGTGGCGCCAGGCGGTCGCCGCCTTCGCCGCGTTCGGCTACTCGCTGGTGGTCACGTTCGGGATCACCTGGGCGATCCACCGCACGATCGGCCTCCGCGCCGGGCGCGAGGCGGAGTTCGACGGGATCGACGAAGCCGAACACGCGGAAGGCGCTTACGATCTTGCGGTGCAACCCGGTCGGCGGACTGCGGTAGCCCGTGCCGTGGAAGGGGGACAAGCATGAAACTGGTGACCGCGGTCGTGCGTCCGTTCGTGGTCGACGATCTCCGGGAGGCGATGGACCGGCTCGCCGTGCTGGGCATGACGGTGACCGAGGCGCGCGGGTACGGCCGTCAGAAGGGGCACGTCGAGGTCTATCGCGGTGCGGAGTACTCGGTGGACTTCGTGGCGAAGGTGCGCGTCGAGATCCTGCTCGACGACGAGTTGGTGGACCGGGCACTGGAGGCCGTGGTGGCCGCCTGCCACACCGGCCGGATCGGGGACGGCAAGGTGTGGGTCACCCCGGTCGACACCGTCGTACGGGTGCGCACCGGCGAGCGCGGCCCCGACGCGATCTGAGCCGGGCGCGGCCGTTGCCCCGCGTGTTCGGAATTAGCGGTGCGCGCAGCACCAAGATTGTCCCGTGGACGGCGGGTAGGGCCAAGCCTTGGACCTATGTCGCCAGGATCGACGGTAAGTCGCGGAGGTTTCGCAAATGATCCGTGTCGAGGTACGCACCGCGCGGGGCGACGTACTCGAATCGACTTCCGCTGATCCGGATTTCGATCCTGTACAGCTCGTTGTCGATCGTGACGCCTATCCAATCCTGGGGCACCTGGACCCTTACGGTGACACCTTTCTGAACCGAATGCAGGCCAAACCTCTGAAGGCCGAGATCGCCAGAGTCCGGATGGAGGACACCCGGTTGGTTCGCTGAGACGCTTTTCGCGTTGTGTGACATGTGTCTTGCGGGGCCGCATCGTTTCTTGCGATTTGTCGGCGATTGAGCGGGTGTGTCGCGTGGGGGAGTGCTAACCGGGCATGCCCTGTTTGCCTGTACGTCGCTTCGACCTGCGGCAGCCGACCCTGGAGCGAACCCAAGGCCCGAACCCGCCGATCGTCGTCCGCCCCCACCAGGATTAGGCGTTCGAGTGCGCGCGGCCTCAGACCCGGCAACTCGAACACTACGCGGATGAGATTCTTCAGACAGAAGAAACCGCTTCAGGAGGGTCGCCCTCGAATGCCACACGCGCCAAATCGCGGAGGAACCCCGTACGTTGGCGTGGGCGGAGTGGTTCGAGCAGGCGTTGCTGGACGACCTCGACTTTGGGATGGATGCTTTGCAGCCACGTGGTCGCTTCGCGGGTGAGCGTGAGGATCCTTCCCCGGCCGTCGGTGGGATCCGTTTCGCGGGTGATCCAGCCTCGCCCCGCGAGCCTGTTGACAATGTCAGTGGTAGTCGAATTGTCGAGCGCCGCGAATTCGCCGAGTCGCCGTTGATTGATTTCCGGCTGCCGGCCGATGACGCGGAGCACCGCGTACTGCGGTCCGGTCAGCCGGCCGTCCATGATCTCGGCCCAGTAGGAGGTATGGACTTGCTGCGCACGGCGGATCAGGTGGCCGGGCACAGTCAGCCCGAGGACCGGGTAGGTGTCCTGGGGGAGGTCGCCCAGTTCGCCGGGCATCAGCCGCGCGACCGCGGTCAGTTCGTTCATGAACGCCGTTCTCCGCGATTCCGGGAGGACCGCCAGCAGGGCGTCTTGCACAGCGCTGATCTGCGGGGTGATGGACGACAATGCTATTGAGGCGGCCTCGGTCAGCGACAGCAGATAACGGCGGGCGTCTTCGGGGTCGCGTTCACGCCTGATCCACGCCTTCCGTGCCAACCGGGCCACGACGTCCGCGGCCGACGACTTGTCCAGCGACGCCAGCCTCGCGATCTGCTGCCGATCGGACCGGGGAAAGGTGGCGAGCACGGACAGTACGGCGTACTGGGGTGGGGTGATGTCTCCGGGCACCAATTTTCCCCACAACACGTTGTGCACCGCCTGGCTCCGGCGGATGAGATAGCCGGGGACCGACACCAGGGGTGTCGACGCGGACGACGCCGTGGCAACGGATGGTCGATCATGGCCGCGGGCCGTCACTGGGCACTCCTCTCCAACAATATGCGCAAGCGTACCCAGGGCTTGGGCCCTGCCGGCGAGGGCGCGCTCGCAGCCTCCGTGCGGAGCCTGCCCATCGCGATCCCGCAATAGTACGTATACGGACACATGATGCCGACAGATCCTTGGAAAGGCCAGAACTGAGAGACATCTTGCCTACTCGTAGATAGTGCGTGTACGGTCTTACTTGGTCGAGGCGTCGGGCTCGGTGTGCAGGACGCACGGCGGTTCGGCACAAGTTCCCATCCCCGGCTCGACGACGCCGGAATCGTGGGTTGCCCGGAAACCACGTACTCGTCGGCGACGGGAACATTTCGTGGCCCGGGACGAGAAATTGTTTGCCGGCATCCAGAAGGCCGATCCTGATCGGAGCGATATGGCGACACGACAGTTCAAGACCACGGATCCGGACTTGGCGGTCCTCTACGAGAAACTCGCCGAAACCTCACTGCAACCGTTGTGGGAACTCAGTGGACTTCTTACCGCGCAGCCGGTCGTGCGTGGTGTCCCGTACCGATGGGCTGGGAAAGAGCTGCGTGAACTCGGTGCCAGGGCAGGCGAACTGGTGCCCGTCGATCGTGGCGGTGACCGGCGGGTTCTGGCGTGCTGCAACCCCGGGCTGGACGGCGCTCCGTACGCCGTCTCGACGCTGTGGGCGGCAGTGCAGTACCTGCGGGGATTCGAGGTCGCCCCGGCGCATCGGCATACCCCGGCCGCGCTGCGATTCATCGTCGAAGGGGAAGGCGTGTGGACCCTCGTCGATTCGGACCCGCTGCACATGAGCACCGGCGACCTCGTCCTGACTCCCAGCTGGACCTTCCACGAACACCACAACCCCACGGCCGCCCCGATGATCTGGATGGACGTGCTCGACCTGCCGGTCGTGGCCGCGCTCGACGCCGTCTTCTTCGAGGAAGGCCCCTCGGAAGACGCCGACCGGGCAACCATGCGCCAGTCCTCTTCGGAGGCCTGGTTCGGCGGCGGCCCCGGACTGGTCCCGGTCGGCGGGCCGGACTTGCCGGCCCATCGTTCGCCACTGCTGGCCTACCGGTGGGCGGATACCGAACGCGCGCTCGAAGCACAACTGGCCGTGCGCGCCGACGGCCACGCCCGGATGCGTTACAGCGACCCCGTCCGCGGTGGTGATGTCATGCCGACAATGCGCTGTGAGATGGAGCGTCTCCGTCCGGGCACGATGACCGCGTCCGTCCGCCAGACCGGCGGGCAGGTGACGTGCGTACTGCACGGTACGGGACGGATCACGGTGGGGAGTGGCGAGCAGGCCCAGGTCTTTTCCGTCGAGCCGGGTGACATCGTGGCGATTCCTTCCTGGGCGCCACGATCGGTCATTGCCGACACCGAGCTCGACCTGTTCACGACGAGCGACGCGCCGGTGCTCGAGGCGCTGGGCCTCTTTCGCGTCGAGACGGTCACAGGAGCGAAAGCATGACCACTACCACTGTGCCGGTCCTCGTCGTCGGTGGCGGTATCGGCGGGTTGGCCACCGCCTTGTCGGTCGCGCGGCACGGTCGGCGGGTCCACGTGCTGGAGCGGGCCGGGGAGTTCACCGAAATCGGTGCCGGCCTTCAGTTCGGACCGAACGCGAGCCGGGCGCTGGCCGCTCTCGGCGTGTTCGACGACATCCGCCCGCTCGCGGTCGCGCCCCGTCGGGCCGTCATGAGGGACGCGGTCAACGGGAACCTCTTGACCTCGCTCGACTTCGGAACGAGCTTCGAACGCCGCTACGGCTACCCGTACCTGGTCCTGCATCGCAGCGACCTGCTCGACGCGCTGCTGGCCGCATGCCGTGCCCACGACCTGGTCACGCTGGAGACCAAGCGGACGGTGGTCGATGCCGAAATACGCGCCGACGGAGCCACCGTCTTCTGTGCGGACGGAGCGGCCTACGACACCGAAGCGTTGATCGCGGCCGACGGCCTGCACTCCACCTTGCGGGGCAAGGTCGTGCGTGACGCCGCGGTGTGCGGCGGTTATGCCGCCTACCGTGGCACAGTGCCGATGACCGAGGTGGACGGCGCGGTCGCACCCGAGGAAGTCGTGTTGTGGGTGGGGCCCGGCGTGCACACCATCCAGTACCCGGTGCGGGGTGGTGAGCTGTGCAACCAGGTCGCGGTGTTCCGCAGCGAAAGATTCCACAGTGGACATACAGAGCCGGGACAGTGGGGCACTCCCGACGAGCTCGACGCGGCGTTCGCCGGTGCCTGTGACCCGGTGCGCGCGGCCGTGGCACGGATCGGGCGCGATCAATACTGGCCGATGTACGACCGCACCCCGGTCGGCACCTGGATCCACCGACGGCTTCTGCTGACCGGCGACGCGGCCCACCCGATGCTTCAGTACCTCGGCCAAGGCGCGTGCCAGGCACTGGAAGACGCCGTTGAACTCGGTTACCGGCTGGAACTCCACGGCAACGACATCGACGCCGCGTACCGCGAGTTCGAGCGGATCCGCCTGCCCCGCACGGCGCAATGCCAGACCAGGGCCCGGCCCTGGGGCGAACTCTGGCACACCGATGACCCACTCACCGTCGGACTGCGGAACAGGCTCCTCGCGCTCCGGAAACCCGACGACTACAGCGAACTCGACTGGCTCTATGCCGCCGCGCCGGCCGAAACTCCGGTCACTGTTCCCTGATTCCGTCCCACCAAGGAGAAACCCTGTGCGTTATCTGAGTTTTCGGGATTCCGCCGGCCGCACGCGCGTCGGCGTATCCGGCGCTTCCGGAGTTCACGGCCGGCAGATCCGTGACCTGACCGACCTGCTGCCGGCCGGCGACGGTAGCCCGATGCGCCGGCTGATCGCGGTCGCCGGATCGGGAACCGACCTGGACGCCCTGGCCGTGGGCGCTCCGCTGGTGGACGCCGCGTCCGTGACGGTGCTCCCGGTGGTGCCTGACCCGTCCAAGGTCGTCGCGGCGCCGGTGAACTACCGCAACCACCAAGCCGAGATGAACGAGGCGAGCCACATCGACTCGCTCGGCGTGTTCCTCAAGGCGCCGTCGTCGGTTCTCGGGGACGGCGGCGTGGTGCGGCTGCCCTATACCGACCGGCGGTTCGACCAGGAAGGCGAGTTCGCCGCGGTGATCGGCCGCCCCGCACGCGATGTGCCCGAGGACAAGGCGCTCGACTACGTCTTCGGTTACACCTGCTTGCTGGACATGACCATGCGTGGCGGCGAAGACCGTTCGGTGCGCAAGTCTTTCGACACCTTCACCCCCCTCGGACCGACCATTGTGGACCGGCACGATGTCCCGCCGATCGACGAACTCGAACTGCGGCTGTGGGTGAACGGTGCGCTACGCCAGCGAGCCGATCTGAAGGATCTGATCTGGAACGTGGGAAAACTGATCTCCTACGTCTCGTCCGTGATGACGCTCCACCCGGGCGACATCGTCACCACCGGTACTCCGGAAGGAGTCGGCGCCGTCCACCACGGCGACCGCATCGAGGTCGAAGTCACCGGGCTCGACCGGCTCACCGTCTCCGTGTCCTCACAAGGAGCGGGCTTGTGCCCGACCCGCGGCGCGGGGCAGGGACCCAAGCCCCCGGCCGGCCTCACGCCGGTCAGCGAACGCGCGAAGTGATTTCGGCCGACCGTCGCGAGAAGATCCACAATGGACCTGGCGGCGTCGAGGGCAGGCTTTGCCGGGCTCGACGCCCTAGCGCGCCGCCAGGTACGCGCGCGTCTCCTCGACGAGTTCGGTGTGGATCGGGAGCGGCGGCCGCTCGGCGTGCGTGAGGCTGAACACGGGCATCGACAGATCCCCATCCGCCAACGGGATCGCACGCAAGGTTCCTTGGTGGAGCTCGTCTTCGACGCAACTGCGGAAGAGCAGGCATGCGTCGACGCCGTTGCGGATCACGCGTTTCATTGCCTCCGGGTGCCCGAGCTCCATCACGGCGCGCTGCGGGGGAGCGCCGCATTCGACGAGCTGACGGTCGACTACGTCGCGCGCGACACTTCCGGCGAATGGCGCCACGAGGGACAGCTCCGACAGGTCGGCCAGCTTCAGCTCGTCAACCCCGCCGAGCTTGTCCGGCGCCGTGACCAACACGATCTCCTCGCGGCCGATCTCCTCGGAACGCACGTGTGGGTGCTCGTGGCCCGTGCCGGCGATGACGATCCCGAGATCGCACTTGCCCGATTCCACCGCGGCGAACGCCATCTCGGGATCGGACACGCTCATGGTGATGATCGCGCGCGGCCGCTCGCGGCGGAACTCGGCCAGGATCGGCGGCATCAGGTAGCTACCGACGGTGAGGCTCGCCGCAAGCGAGAGAGTGCCGCTGTTCGCATCGTCGAGGTCGTCGAGCCTGCGCATCAGGTCACGCGTCCCCGACAGCATCTCGCTCGCCCACTGGTGCACCTGTTCCCCCGCCTTGGTCAGTTTCATCCGCTGGCCATCGCGGTAGAGCAGCTGGACACCGAGTCGTTCCTGCAGCGAGCGAAGGTGACCGGAGACCACCGACTGGGCGACCCAGAGATGATCCGCCGCACGAGAGACGCCGCCCAGTTCGATGACAGTGCAGAACACCTCGAGCTTCTGCAGGGTGATGCGGTTGTCATAGCGAGATGAGACCCGGGCAGGCGACACGGGATCCACATCGGTACCGGTCCGCTCGTGTGTTGCAGCACTCATTTTGCCACCCTAACTGATGAGAGGCTCACCAATGATGACCAATCCGACCCGGCATTTCGTCGAGTGGGCGGAACCGGAGCCCTCAGAGCAGTTTGTCCACAGTGATGGGTAGGTCGCGGACCCGGCGGCCGGTCGCGTGGCAAACCGCGTTGGCGATCGCCGCGCCCACTCCGGTGATCCCGATCTCGCCGACTCCACGCGCGCCGGCGGGCGCGAGGGGATCCGGGATGTCGGTCCACATGACCTCGATCCTCGGCACGTCCAGGTGGACCGGTACGTGGTAGTCCGCCAGACTGGCGTTCATGATCCGGGCGGTCCGCTCGTCGAACACGGTTTCCTCCATGAGCGCGAGGCCGATCCCCATGATGATCCCGCCGCGGAGCTGGCTTGCGGCGGTCTTGGGGTTGAGGATCCGGCCGCAGTCGTAGGAACCGACGACGCGATCGACGCGGGTCTCACCGGTGACCTCGTTGACCCGGACCTCACAGAAGACCGCACCGAAGGAATGCATCGAGTGGGCTTTCATTTCGTCCGGTTCGGCGGCGGAGGCGAGTGCGGACACCTCGTCGCATCCGGCGCGTTCCAGGATCCGCGTGTAGCTCTCCCAGCGGCTCGGGTCGGCGAGCTCGCAGAGTCCCGAGTCGCGGCAACCCACTTCGTCCGCGGTCAACCCGGACAGTGGCGAGTCGTCACCGGCGAGTTTGAGCAGCTGTGCCACGAGTTCGCGCTGGGCGGTGACCACCGCCGCGGCGATGGTCACCGTCTGCGCGGAAGCCCCGGCCTGAAAGGTGCCGGGGAACGACGAGTCACCGTAGGCGACGGTCACCTGGTCCAGCGGCAGACCGAGGCGCTCCGCGGCGATGATCGTCTGTGTCGTCGCGGTGCCCATCCCCATGTCGTTGGCCGCCACCTGCACCGTCGCATGGCCCGAGTCGTCCAGCGTGATGCGCGCGCCGGCGCCGGGAAAGCGTTGGTGTGGATACGTCGCGCTCGCGCAGCCGAGCCCGATCAGCCATTCACCGTCCGGGTGCTCGCCCGGCGGTTTCCGCCGCTCCCAGCCGAAACGTTCGGCACCGGCGCGCCACGCCGCGACGAGCTGGCGGGACGAGTACGGCAGCCCGGTGCCGGGATCTCGCTCGGGTTCGTTGCGGATTCGCAGTTCTATCGGGTCCATGCCGAGTTCCGCGGCGAGCTCGTCGATCGCCGATTCGAGCGCGAAGGTGCCGACCGCCTCCCCGGGCGCGCGCATGAAGGAGTTGGCGACCATGTCCACATCGGACACTCGTTGGTCCGCCTTCAAGGTCTCGGTCGAGTACATGATCCGAGCGGGCAGCGTGAACGGCTCGGCGAGGACGTTGTACGGCGTTATCGCGGAGATGCCGGTATGGATCAGCGCGGTGAAGCGCCCGTCGCGGTCGGCGCCGATCGCGACTCGCTGTTCGGTGTTGGTACGACCGCCGACCAGCCGGTAGACGCCCTCGCGGGAAAGGGCCAGCCGCACGGGGCGCCCGGCGAGCTTCGCCGCGGCGGCGGCGAGCACGTGGTGGGACCACACCGTCTTGCCCCCGAACCCGCCGCCGACGTAGGGCGAGCTGACGTGCACCTGGTCCTCATCGATCCCGAAGACCTGGGCCAACGTCCAGGCGTGCGGTTTGACGGCCTGGCTGGAGTCGTGGACGACGAGGTCGCCGTCGATCCAGGCCATCGTCACGGCGTGGGGCTCGATCGCGTTGTGGCTCTGGCGCGGCGTGCGGTAGACGAGGTCGACGGAGTGGGCCGCCTCGGCGAGCGCCGCTTCGGCGTCACCGACGGTGACGCTGGTCGGCCGGAACAGGACGTGGTCCGGTTTGCGGGGATGGGCCTTGGCGTCAACGAATCGTCGTGGCGCCGAGGAGGCGTAGGTGACCTCGATCAGCGACGCCGCATGGTCGGCCTGCTCCTGTGTCGCGGCGAGGACGACGGCGACCGGTTCGCCGTTCCAGTGGATGCTGTCGTCCTGCATGATGGGCAGGCTGCTCCAGCCGAAGGACTTCGGTCCGGTCAGGAACGAGGGCGCGGGGTTGATCCGCGGAGCGTTGCGATAGGTCATGACGAGCACGACACCGGCCGCGGCCTCGGCGGTGCGCGTGTCCAGCGCCGTGATGCGCCCGCGAGCGATCGTGGCGTACCGCAGCGCGGCATAGACCATTCCGTCGAACACGTATTCGGCGGCGAAACGCGCCTCACCGAGGACCTTGGCCCGTCCGTCCAGGCGCGATACTGGCGAACCGATGAGCCGGCGCGGGGCGCCGAGCACCGGGTCGGGACCGACGCCCGGAGTCCAGCCCTCCGGGGCGACCGGCACTACGGGTTGGAAGGGGCTGGTGCTCACGTGCGGGCTCCCTCGGTCAGTTGCCGCAGGACGGCGACGATCGTGCGGCGGGCGAGGCCGACCTTGAAGGCGTTGCCCGCGAGGGGACGGGCTTCGGCCAGTTCGGCGTCGGCCGCCCGAGCGAAGTTCTCCACGGTTGCCCCGCCGCCTCGCAGCATCTCCTCGGCGCGCCACGCCCGCCAGGGCTTCGGGGCGACCCCGCCGAGCGCCAGGCGCACACCGGTGATCGCATCACCGTCGAGATCGAGTGCCGCGGCGACAGAGACAAGCGCGAACGCGTAACTGGCACGGTCGCGTACCTTGCGGTAGGTCGAACGCGCGGCGAACCCGGGCGCGGGCAGTTCCACGGCGGTGATCAGCTCGCCGCGCTCGAGAACCGTTTCGACGTCGGGACGATCACCAGGCAGCCGGTGCAGGTCGCACAGAGCGACCGTGCGCTCGCCGGCTGAACTGCGCAGGTGCACTACGGCGTCCAAAGCGGCCAGTGCGACGCACATGTCCGAGGGGTGGGTGGCCACGCACGAGGGCGAGGCACCGAGGATCGCGTGGTCGCGGTTGATGCCCTCGACCGCATCGCAGCCCTCGCCGGGGGAGCGCTTGTTGCATCGCGCGCCGTCGGTGTCGTAGAAGTACGGACAGCGCGTGCGCTGCAGCAAGTTGCCACCGACCGTCGCCATGTTGCGAATCTGCCCCGAGGCGCCCGCGACGATCGCGCGGGTGAGCATCGGGTAGCGAGTGCGGACCGCGGAGTGCTCGGCCACCGCGGTGTTGCGCGTCGCCGCCCCGATCAGCAGGCCACCGTCGGCGGTCTCCGTGATACTCCGCGACAGGCCGGACACGTCGACGAGCGCCGTGGGTCCCTCGACGTCCTGGCGCATCAGGTCGACGAGATTGGTCCCGCCACCGAGGTAGCGCGCGCCGCCCTCGGCCCGGCGGATCGCGTCGGCGGCATCGACGGCGCGCGAATACCCGAACTCGATCACCGGAGCCGCCTCGCATAAACCTCGGCGATGGCGTCGACGATCCCGTTGTGGGCGCCGCAACGGCAGAGGTTGCCGCTCATCCGCTCACGCAGTTCGTCGTGGCTGAGCTCGATGTCGGTCGCCGCGAGATCCTCGGTGACGTGGCTGGGGACCCCGCGGGCCACCTCCGCCGCCATGCCGACCGCCGAGCAGATCTGACCGGGGGTGCAGTAGCCGCACTGGAACCCGTCGTCGTCGATGAACGCTTGCTGGAGCGGATGCGGCACACCGTCGTTCGCGAGGCCTTCGATCGTGGTCACCTCGCGCCCTTCGCACTGCACGGCCAAGGCCAGGCAGGCGAGGATGCGCTCGCCGTCGACAAGCATCGTGCAAGCGCCGCACGCCCCTTGCGCGCATCCTTTTTTCGAGCCGTACAGCCCGAGATGCTCGCGCACGAAGTCGAGCAGCGAGACGCGGGCGTCGGCGGGCACCGGTGCCTCGACGCCATTGAGCATGATCGGCACGATCCGTCCTCTTTCCACGAGAAGCCGATGACGGCGAGGCCGCGCGAGCCTGCGCTGCGGAGGAGCGTTCGCGGCGACCGTGGCCTTCGCCTCCCCTACGAGGCACCGTAGTTCGAGTGCCGAGCGGACTCCAATACGTTTTGGGGCCGTCGGTCATCGGGCGTTGGCGATCGCGCGCCGGGTTATCGCCGAACGCGGATGACCCGGCGGGGGATTCATACTTCCCGGGGCGGCCGGCGCGGCCTACTTTTCACCAGAGTTGCACTGGCATCGACGGAGATGGAGGCAACATGAGTGTCGGAAAAGGAACCGCGTCGGCGCCCTGGATCAGGCGCTACTACGAGCTCTGTGGCGCGAAGGACATCGATCGCGCCATGGAATTCTGGGCACCGGAAGGAGTGCTGCGGTTCGCGAATTTCGAACCGGTCGTCGGACGGGAAGCGATTCACTCCGTATTGGGCGGGATCGTGGACAACTGGGTCAAGGAGACCCATACGTTGCTCAACCTCTGGGAACTACCGGGCGGTCTCGTCGTGTTCGAGATGGACGTGGCGTTCGACCGTCACGACGGGTCCCATGTGGTCGTTCCCGGCGCCGCGGTCTGTCAGGTCGAGGGCGAGCGTTTTCTCGAACAGCGCATCTACGTCGACATGTCACCGGTGTTCGCGCCGTCCGACGCGACGGCAGGCGTCGTTTCCTGACGCTCTTGGAGCGCGCCGGCCCGTGTGCGCCCCGACCAGGCCGCACACGGGCCGGGTGCCGATTCGTACTTCTGTCAGAGGGACTCATCCATGAAGATCATCTGCCTCGAAGAGCATGTCTCCACGCCGCCCTTGGCCGACGCATGGACGGCGCGCTCCCTGCCGTTCGGCGGGGGACCGATCGCCGGCAAGCTCGCTGATCTGTCCGGCACACGCCTGGCCGCTATGGACGATGCGGGCGTCGATGTGCAGGTGCTCTCCTTGTCGGCGCCCGGACTCGAAGCGCTGCCCCCCGCTGAGGCCGTGGCGCTCGCACGCGATGCCAACGACCGGATCGCCGAAGCGGTCGCGGCCCATCCCGACCGGCTGGATGGCTTCGTCAGCCTGCCCACTCCGGACCCGGCCGGTGCCGCCGCGGAGTTGCGTCGCGGTGTCGAAGACCTGAATTTCCGTGCCGGCTTCATGTTCGGCCGGGTCGGCGAGCGCAATGTGGACCATCCCGACTTCGACGAACTGTGGGCCACGGCCGCGGAGTTGCGCGTCCCCCTCTACCTTCATCCGTCCTCGCCCCCTGGCGCCGTCAAGGACGCCTACTACTCCGGACTCGGGAACGAGGACGCGGATTTCCTCTTCTCCGCGGGCGCCATCGGCTGGCACTACGAAACCGGCATCCAGCTGTTGCGCATGATCTACGGACGGGTCTTCGATCGCTACCCGGACCTGCAGATCATCGTGGGGCACTGGGGCGAACTCGTCCTTTTCTATGCCGAACGCGTACAACTGCTCGACCAGGTGATGCGTCCCCCGCTCGACCGATCACTCACGGAATACCTGCGCGAGAACGTTTATTACACGCCGAGTGGAATGTACTCGCCGCGGTACCTGGCGTGGACGATCGACCTCGTCGGTGTCGACCGGATCATGTTCTCCACCGATTATCCCTATCTCCCGACCATCGGCGGAGGCGCTTCACGAGCCTTCCTGGAGAAGTCGGCCCTGCTGACCGAGGCGCAGCGGCACAAGATCGCCTACGGGAACTGGGAGAGGCTCACCGGCCGGGTGCACTCCTCTCGACAAGCGGTCGATCACGGCTCCGACGGCGTGCGGTGAAGACCAGGAAGTAGCCGCGGGCCGGCTCCGGCATGATTCCGCCGCGCGAGATCGGACAACCTCGCGCGGCGGAATCATGTCCGGGGTCTCAGACTCCCTGGCCTACGGACTGCCGGGGCAACCGCAGGCTGTGTTCCGCCTGCTCCACAGTGGCCAGTGTTCTTCCTACGCTTCGTACCAGGTCGACCGCGCGTTGGACGAGCGGCTGGTTCCCGGCTGCCTGCTCACCCTTGGCGATGTGCAGGGTGTCTTCCAGCCCCGCGCGGGCGTTACCGCCCAGTGCGAGTCCGATCGCCGTCAGCTGGAGGTTCGCGCGGCCGATCGCGATGACCTGCCAAACGCTCCCGGCCGGGAGCCGGCGCACCATGGTCAACAGATTGTCGGCCGTGGCCGCCATACCACCACGCACTCCCAGCACGATGCTGAACTGCAGAGGCTCGTCGAGCAGCCCCTCGTCACGCAGCCGCAGGCACGCGTCCAGGTGGCCGGTGTCGTAGATCTCGAGTTCGGGCTTGACACCGAGTTCGCGCATGCGCGCCGCGAGGCGACGCACGTCCTTGGGCGGGTTCCTGAACTCACCCGCGCCGAAGCTCATGCTGCATGGATTGAGAGTCGCCATACGCGGCCGCAACTCGACAAGCCGTTCCCTCTCTTGGAAAGGCACCTCGAGACCGACGCCCGTGGAGAGTTGCACAAGGATCGGGCATCGCTCGGCGATGAGGTCGATCGTTCGCCGCGCGATGTCCAGATCGGCGGTCGGCCGATCATGCTCGTCACGCAGATGAAGATGCGCGACGGAAGCGCCGGCCTGGTAGGCCTTTGCCACCGCGTCCGCGATCTCGTGTGGTTGAGTCGGCAAACTCGGGTTGTCGCTCTTGGTGGCGAGCGGTCCCGTCGGGGCGACCGTGATGACCGCGCTCACGCGTCGTCCTGCTTGAGAGGGTGAAAGAGGCTGGTCTCCATCAACTCCGCGGCCGCGAGTCCCTCGGAAGTCAGCCTGAGGGTGCCGCCACTCTCGATGAGCCAAGCCAGATAGCCGCCCTCGGGATCCTCACGGGGACCCCAGTGGGCAACGGCCTTCGGGATCCAGATCCCGCTGCCGGGCTTGGACAGTCCGCCGTACGGAGCGGGTCCGCGGAAGTAGAAGACAATCTCGTCGTAGTCGGCATTGTGATGTTGCGGCGGACGGCCGCCCGGCCGGGAACTCAGGGTGTAAAGGAGCAGATCCTTGGTCGGCGTTTCCGCGAAATGCAACGGTGGGCCGCCGGCGGGCAGATAGGCCACCGGCTGGATCTCGGCCAGGTTGACCTTCCAGACCGGTGGCTGACCGTAGACGACCTCCGTCATGGCCAGCGGGTCGCGCGGCATCGTGAACCGCGTGAAGCCGTCGGCGGTCCTGATGAGCAGCGTCGTCTCCCCGCTTGCCCGGGACGTGCGCGTCGGATCGGGGCGGCGAACGGAACGGGCCGCGTTGATCATTCCCGGCTGCGCCAGCGGGTTCATCGACACCATCTCGGGCGTCTCGATGATCGCGCGAAGCGTGGACTCCGTCGTCGGGACCACCCGGTAGGACGCCGCACGCGGCAGGAACACGAAGTCGCCCGGCACCACCGAAAGGGTGCCCCAGTCGGTCACATAGTCGAGTTCGCCCTCCTGGACGAAATGGACTTCGTCGTACTCGGCGTTGCGCCACACGAACGGTGTCGGCTCGGACCGGGCCGACACCGAGAGGGTCAGATCGTTGCGTGAGCGGGCGAACACCGTGGGAAGCTCGGCGGGATCCGTCGCATCGGCCGCCTTGATCGCGGTGAGGTCGATACGGTGGGGGGCGTGTGGGCCCGTTACCTCGGTGTACTCGTTGATGGGGTGCGGTCGGAGGGTGACGACGAAGTCACCGAGGAAACCCTCCCTGCTCCAGTTGTGCGGGTAGGTATTGCCGTCCATTCTGTCCTCACTTCTTGCCGAACTTCGTTGTATCGGTCGTTGTGCTCGCGGCCGGCCGTCAGTGGCCGGCACCCGCGCATTCACGTGCCGGGACCGCGCACCGCATTCGTAGTGGCCAGCGTACGGCGGAGCGCCCCGGCCGTGATACCTGTCCGCGGTGCTCCGAACAGCACCGTCCGTCCTGGTACGAGTTATAAGCCGCACCACTCGGCCCGGACAAATACGAATCGGCCGCCGAGCGATCGGTGACCAGCGATGCCCGCGAACCGCTGTCGCCGCTTACCCACCGTCCGCGGCCGGATACCCGGCTCCGCGGCGACATCCGTGCCGGACTGGCCGGGCCGCATCCCGGCGCGATGGACCCGACTCACGAATTTCGTTTTCGTGTGGTGAATCGCGATTCCACCGGAGAACTATTCGCCGCCGGCGATGGCCTCACGGGTGAAAAGCGATTGCTTTGAGGGAACACTCGACCGGCGGCCCGGGAGGGAAGTCCTTTTTTGTTGCGTATTGACATTTCTCCCCGTAGGCTGCGATTAATGACGAACCGTGACAGCAGGTCCGGTGCGTACCGTGGGGGGTTAATCAGGAGATAGGGTTTCGCAATGACGCACCCCAACTCGGCTTCGCGCGGCCAACTGGGCCGCGCCGTGCTGTCGAGCTATCTCGGCAGCATGATCGAGTACTACGACTTCACGCTCTACGCCGCCGCCTCGGCGGTCGTGTTCAACAAGGTGTTCTTCACCAGCCTCGATCCCTTGGCCGGCACCGTCGCCAGTCTGGGCACGTTCGCCACCGGGTACTTCGCGCGACCGCTGGGCGGCATCCTGTTCGGACATTTCGGTGACCGGCTCGGCCGCAAGCGCATGCTGGTCCTGAGCATGACGATGATGGGCCTGAGCAGCACGCTGATCGGTGTCCTGCCGACATCGGCGCGGATCGGGGCCTGGGCACCGGTTCTGCTCGTCCTGATGCGGGTGATCCAAGGCGTGGCCGTGGGCGGCGAGTGGGGCGGTGCGGTGCTCATGTCCGTCGAACATGCCAGATCGCGACGTGGCCTGTGGGCGAGCTTCACGAACGCGGGCGCGCCAAGCGGAATTGTCGTGTCCACCGTGCTGATGGCCGTCTCGGCCGGCGCCACCGGGGAGCGGGCATTCCTGAGCTGGGGATGGCGGATCCCGTTCCTGGCCAGCGTCCTGTTGCTCGCGATCGGCCTCATCGTCCGATCGCGCGTCGCCGAGACACCGGTGTTCGCCGAAGCCGCCGATGCCAAGCCCGCACCGGCACCGCTGCTCGAAGTGCTGCGCCACCATCCCCGGCGCTTGCTCCTCGCGATCGGCATCGCACTGGGCACCTACGTCGGCCAAACCACGCTGACGACCTACGTCATCTCGTACGCGATCCATGCCGGATTCCCCCGCCAGACCGTGCTCAACGCGCTCACGGCCGCCTCGGTCGTCGCGGTGGCCGGCATCATCGGGTTCTCCGCGCTGTCGGACCGATTCGGACGCCGTCCGCTGATCATCGCCGGCGCGGCCGGCATGGCGATCTGGGCGTTCGTGCTCTTCCCGTTGATCGACAGCCGGTCGGCGTTCCAGCTCACCGTCGCCGTCGTCGTCGGGTTGGGCATCGTGTGCGCCTGCATGTCGGGCCCGCTCGCCGCGCTCTTCCCCGAACTGTTCCCCACCCGGGTCCGCTACACCGGCGCCTCCCTCGCCTATCAGATCGCCGGTATCGGCGGCGGTGTCGCACCGGTCGTGTTCGCCTCGATGATCGCCGGAGGCGGGGGCACCCTCCCCATCTCGATCATCATCGGCGCTGGGTGCGTCCTGACGATGGGCTGCGTCTTCGCCCTGCGCGAGACCTCCAAGTCCGACCTCGGCGAACCGGCGAAGGTCAGCGAGGTCGCCGCCCGTATCTGAGCGACGAAGGGCCCGGCCCGCGGATCCTGTCCGCGGCCCGGCCCGTCATTTTCCGGTCTGTGACGACAAGGAGGACACCATGGTGGTCGGATCGGGTTCAGCCCGGGACGCATGGATCGAGCGCATGTACCTGCTCTGCGCCGCTGACTACACCGACGGCGCCGAGGAGGACGGGGAGCCCGAGGGGCAGTTGTGGGTCTCGAATGAGGACCCTGTCAACGGCAGCGAAGCGATGTGCACGGAGTTCGGCGAGACGGCGGGTCACCAGCCCCGGCAGACACACACAGTGCTGGCCCCCTGGGGCGTCGTCATGTTCGAGCAGGACGCGGTGCCCGGCTCCCATGATGTGTGCACAGTGGACGGTCGCGTGGCCTCGCTCGGCCGAGACGGTGACGGGCGCTTTCCCGAACTGCGTGCGCACGTCGATATGTCCCCGGTCTTCGCACCCGCCCGACGGGACGTCGCTGCGCGCCCCCAGACATTCGGCGCCTGAGCGGAGCACCGGTTTCCACGACAGCGTCCCGGGTATGCCGACCACGACGGAATTCCTTGTGGTCGGCATACCCGGGACTTGTTTTCCGTGGTAGCCGGTCGAAATCAGGACTTATGCGCTCCGTCGGGGATGATGGGAAGAAGCAGATGGCTGTCATAGCGGCCACCAGTGTGGATCCGGTGCTGTCCGCGGTTGACGGAGTGTTCGTGCGCCTGCGCCGGTCCGATGTCGTAGCGGTGGATGTCCCGCCCCTGGACGATGAGCCGGAGTGTCTCGCCCGCCTCGAACAGCGTCGACGACGGCCAGATTTCGATCTCGACTGCCTCGGGCCGGCCCCGGCGAAGCGGCAGTTGCCGTTCGTGGCGCAGCCGGGGCTGCCACGGTGTCGAACGCTCCTCGTCGAGTTCGCGGTGGCTCGCGCGCAGCCACCCCAGCGCGACTTGGCCGTCGTTCATCATCGACCAGTACGGGAAATGCACCTGCGCACCGTCGCGATCAAGCTTCTGCAGTGCCACGAACAGGTCCATGTCGTCACTGTCGTCGGTCTCGACAAACAGCCGCAGTTTCGCGTAGCCGGTGACCTCAGTGCGGGCGTCGAACCGGAGATCGAAAACAGCGCGCCCGTCCTCGGCACCCGAGTCGTAGGCGACCGACGACTCGACGGCAGGCGGCTGGGCCAGCAGGCGACCGTCACGGGCGTCCAGCGCGTAGGGACGATAGTCGGTGCGGGCGAGCGGCCACTCGCGCTCCGCGCGCTCGACGCCCTCGTAGTAACGCTCTCGGACCTCGACACGCACCGGCGGCCAGCTGTCCACCTCATCGTCGGCGTCCTTCAGAAACCGGTCGAAGAACGCCTTCTGGCGACGCAGGCTCTCGGGCCGGTAGTAATACTGCCACTTCTTGCGCCCATGGACCTCGAGCCATTTGTGCGCGGAGCTCAGTTCGCGCCAGGCTTCGATCGTCCCACGCGTGTGCAGTCCGTGGTCCCCCCAATCGGTGACGCAGTAAGCGGGCACGTCGATCACCGAGAGATCCGGGACCGACTTGCTCCGGTTGTAGTCGTCGAGCATCAGGTGCGCGTCGTGCATCGCGGGCAAATCCTCGACGCGCCCAGTCCCGCACCGGCAGGACCACTGCGTGAACCTGACGAACCGGGTCTCCGGTATACCGCCGTGAAAGAAGTACTCGCGATAGCAGTCACTCCACCCTTCCCACGGGTTGATGGCCGCGAGATGGGGCGGCCGCGTCGCGGCGACGCGCCACTGGATGACCGCGAGGTAGGAGACGCCGGTCATCCCGACCCTGCCGTTGCACCACGGCAGGGCCGCCGCCCACTCGACGAGGTCGTAACCGTCGTCACCCTCCTGCTCGCTGAGGACGACCAGGTCTCCCTCGGACATCCAGGAGCCGCGGGAGTCGGCGTTGATGACGGCGTATCCGCGCTTCGCCCACCACATCGGGTCCGGCCCCTCCCACACCGTGTGCCGGGAAATCGCCCCGTCGGGCACGTCGGCACCCGGGAACAGGTGAAAGCCCTTCGGTGCGTGCTTGCCGTAGGGATTCAGCGTCAGGATCACCGGAATATCGGTGCCGGTGGGTGGCCGGAATATGTCGACGTAGACGGTCACGCCGTCGCGTAGCGACACGGGAACGTCCCGCTCGATGAGAACGCCGTCCTCCTCGACCAACTCGCCCGTTCGAAGGCCCGGATGCCCGCCCTCGGCGGGATCAAGCGCTTCCATCCAGATCATCTCCGGCAGGATCCGGTCTGCCAGGCGCGGGGTTTGGGGGGTACTCATGCTGGGGCCACTCCAGATGCGGAAGCGGATTGAGGCTTCATTTCGAACCACGCATCAGCCAACCGGCGGGGGCGCGCCGATTGCCACCAGGCCGGCGGCCGGCCTGACGATCCGGCGGCCGATCAACCACGTGCCGTCGACATAGTCGAAATCGTCCTCGGAGTAGCCGATGGTCACGAATTCGGCAGGCCGGGTGTCGCCGAGGTGCTCGTTTACGACGAACCATTGCCAGGACGTCACCGAGGTGAGAAGCCGCGGTTTCCCGTCGGTCCACACGAAGCGATGCTGGCCGACGACATGGGCCGTCATCTCCTGGGCCGCCATCGCCTGTTCCAAGAAGGCCGCATATTCGGAGCGACCATGGAAGACCAGAGGCATCCCCTTCATGTCGTAGGCGATGTCGGCGTCCTTAGTGAAGCACCGGCCGGCCAACTCGGCGGGCTTCTTCTTGTCGATGATGTCGAAATAGTATAGATAGGTGTCCCAGCACTCGCGCTCGGCCTTCAGCGTCTCGAAGAAGGAATCCGGCCTCGAAAGGTCCCCGAGCGCGATCTCCGCGGTGTCCGACATTGTTCGGTGTCTCCATCTCCGTCGATGGTGCAACTCTGGTGAAACATAAGCCGCGCCGGCCGCCCCGGGAAATACGAATCGCATGCCGGGCCATCGGCGTTCGGCGATGGCGGGGGCGCGATCGCCACTGGCGACGCCGAAGCGGAGCTCGCCGACGCGGCCCGATCCGGGATATCGCTGAACGCCGATGGCCTCGCGGCCGATTCGTACTTGTCCGGGTGGGAATACGCGGCTTTCATCACAGCAGAGCGGCCATTGAACGGCGACAAGGCCCAGCAACGACATGGAGGGCTCGATGCACTACTTCACGCCCGACGCCCGGATCCGATTTGCCCGGAGCATCGGCGCACTGGTGGCGCGGACACTGCTCGCTATCCCGTTTTTCGCCGGTGGGCTCTCCTACAAGCGGACGGCGAAGATCCGCGAGGACGTCGCCAGGAAGCTCGGCATCCCCGCACCGGAACTCGCGACGCGAGCGGATGCGGCGGTGAAGCTGGTCGGCAGCGTTCTGCTCGCTGCCGGGGTGCGGCCCCGGGTGATATCGGCGATCCTGGCTGCCAACCTGATCCCGACAACGGTCGGCGCCCACGCGTTCTGGGAGTCTGACGACCCGCTGGAGCGCGAGAAGCACAAGCAGCAATTCATGCTCAACTCGGCCATCATCGGTGGCCTGGCCGCCATCGCGACCACACCACGCACCGGCACGATCTTCCCCTCGGCGATGTCGCCGTCTCCGTGGGGAACGGACAGGGCCGCCGACCCCGTCCAGTCGAATCAAACCCATTGAACCAAGTGAGGCGGTGCAAGACATGCGGCTCGAGGGCAAGCGTGTGCTGATCACGGGGACCGCGGGCGGCCAGGGGGCGGCCGCGCAGGAGCTGTTCGTCAGGGAGGGCGCCCGGGTCATCGGGTGCGACGTACAGAAGGGTGGCGCCGAACGATCGGCAGCGGTGCTTCGGGACCAGGGCCATGACGCGACCGGGTACACAGTGGACCTCACCGACCCCGAAGCGGCCGAGGACTGGATCGAATCGAGCGTCCGAGAGCTGGGTGGCCTCGATGTGTTGTACAACAACGCTTCCGGAGCCGGGTTCGCACCGTTCTCCGAGATGACCCTGGATCTCTGGCGCCATGTCATGAGCGTCGAGCTGGACATCGTGTTCCACACCTGCAGGCCGGCGTGGCGCCATCTCCTCGACGGCGGCGGCTCCCTCATCAATACCGGATCCGTCTCGGGCATGCGCGGGATCGGCGCGAGTGGGCAGGCCGCGCACGGTGCGGCGAAGGCCGGCGTGATCGGGCTGACGAGGAGCCTGGCCGCCGAGGGCGCTGAACATGGGGTGCGCGCGAACTCGTTGTCGCCTGGCTTCATCAAATCGCCCGCCACCGACAAGTACGTTTCGGCCGAGCAACGCGCCTACAACCTGTCCCACCACCTGATCCGCCGTCCGGGAACGTGTGACGAAGTGGCACACCTCGCCCTGTACCTGGCCTCCGACGAGTCCGTGTGGGTCACGGGTCAGAACTTCGTGATCGACGGCGGGCTCACCGCCGGCGTCCGCTGACCGGTCATTCTCCGGAAGTCCGGAACGAACCGGCCCCCCGCTCCGGCGGCTGTCCTACTGATTCCAGGTGTGGAAGCCTTGGCCGGTCTTGCGCCCCAGGTGTCCACTGGCGACCTTGTCGCGCAGGAGGCGCGGTGGCGCGAACCGGTCGCCGAGCGTCGTGTACAGGTATTCGGCGATCGCGAGGCGGACGTCGAGTCCGACGAGGTCCGTCGAGCGAAGCGGCCCCATCGGGTGGCCGTAGCCGAGTTCCATGGCCTTGTCGATCGCATCGGCATCGGCGACGCCTTCCTCCAGCATGCGGATCGCCTCGATGCCCAGCAGCACGCCGAGACGGCTCGTGGCGAAGCCGGGGGAGTCGCGCACGACCACATCGGTCTTGCCCAGAGTGCGGACCCAGGTGCGGACCTGGTCGACGACGTCCGCGGTCGTGCCGGCCGCGGTGACCACCTCGACCAGCTTGGACGCGGGGACGGGATTGAAGAAGTGCATCCCGAGGAACCGGGCCGGGTGCCGGAGGACGGCGCCGAGTTCGGTGATGGACAGCGAGCTGGTGTTGCTGGCCAGCACGGCGTGGTCGCCGACTACCTGCTCCGCCTGGGTAAGAACGTCGATCTTGAGGTCCGGCTGTTCCGGCACGGCTTCGACGACCAGTTCGGTGGCCGGTGGCAACGCCGCGATGTCGTCGATGACCGTCACACGGCCGAGCACGCCGTCCGGGCTTTCGGCGAGCTTGCCCCGGTCGGCCGCTTTGGCCAGGCCGTCGGCGATGCGCTGACGGGCCGCCGCGGTGTCACCGGTTTCCAGCACCGACACGCCGGCGCCCGCGGCGGCGAAGACCTGGGCGATCCCGGCACCCATTCGACCGCCTCCGATCACACTGACCGTCGTGGGCAGTCGGGTCATGTCTTTTCTCCGTTCCCGGAACCGTCCTCGGTCTCGAACGGGACCGCTTGGACGAGGGTGTTCATGCCTGGGCGGCGATGCCGCGGGCGATGAGGTCGTCGGCGTCCACACCGGACTCTTCGAGCACCGTGCGGGTGTGCTGGCCGAGCGCGGGGACGTCGCCCATGTGTGCTTCGAAATCGGCGAAGGTCACCGGGGGCAGGAGAGCGTCGACGCGGGCGTGCTCGGTGCCGATTTCGCGCCAGCGGTCGCGGGCACGCAGCTGAGGGTGGTTGACGACCTGGCCGACATCTTTGAGGTGGGCGGCGGGGATACCGGCTTCGGCGAGCCTCTCGTCGAGGTCGGCGGTGGACCAGTGGGACGTGCGTGCCGCGACCGCGGCGTCGCATTCGGCGCGGTTGCGCACCCGTTGGATGTTGGTGGCGAAGCGAGGGTCGCGGGCCAGTGCGGAGGCGTCGAGGACGTCGGTGACGAGGGTGCGCCAGCCGGTATCGTTCTGGACGCCGATCAGTATCCGGCCGTCGCGGGTGGGAAACGCGCCGTAGGGCGCGATCGAACTATGACCCAGCCCCATCCGCTCCGGTTGGGTTCCGGCGTACATCCGGGTGTAGAGGGCGTAGCCCATCCACTCGACGGTGGCCTCGAGCATCGAGATCTCGACCGTCGCGCCTTCGCCGGTGCGCCAGCGGCGCAGCAAGGCCGCGAGAATCGCCTGCGCGCAGTACATCCCGGTGGCTATGTCGGCGGTCGGGATGCCGGTCTTCACCGGGGTTTCCGGGGTGCCGGTGATCGCGATGAGCCCGGCCTCGGCCTGGATCAGCATGTCGTAGGTCTTGCGCCGGGTCATCGGGCCGCCCGCGCCGAACCCGGACAGGTTCACCACGATCAGCCCGGACCGCGTGGCACGCAGGTCGTCGGCGCCGAGACCGAGGCGCGCCGCGGCACCCGGGGCGAGGTTCTGCAGAAACACGTCCGCCTTCGCGACGAGCCGCCGGACGACATCGCGTCCCTCCGGCGTCTTGAGGTCGACGGCGATCGATTCCTTGCCGCGGTTGAGCCAGACGAAGTGCGCGCCGGTTCCGTGCACGACGTGGTCGTAGTCGCGGGCGAAGTCGCCACCGTCGACGCGCTCGACCTTGATCACACGTGCGCCGAGGTCGGCGAGGTTGCGCGTGGCCAGCGGGGCGGCGACAGCCTGCTCGATGGCCACGACGGTCACGCCGTCGAGTGGGCGGGTCATGACCGCTTCTCCTTCTCGGCCCGCACGAGCCCGCCACCGATGATGAGGCGCTGGATCTCACTGGTGCCCTCGTACAGCCGCAACAGCCGGACGTCGCGGTAGATGCGCTCGACCGTGACCTCACGGATGTAACCACTTCCGCCGTGGACCTGGACCGCCAGGTCGGCGGCGGCACCGGCCATCTCGGTGCAGAACAGTTTCGCGGCCGACGGAGCGATCCGGCGATCCTCACCGGTCACGTACCGCCGTGCGGTATCGCGGACCAGAGCGCGGCCGGCGAGCACGCCGGTCTGCTGGTCGGCGATCATCGCCTGGACGAGCTGGAAATCTCCGATCGGCGTGCCGCCCTGGGTCGCGGTGGCGGCGTAGGCGACCGACTCGTCCAGTGCTCGCTGCGCGGCGCCGACGGCCAGCCCCGCTATGTGGATCCGGCCGCGGGCCAGCGACGTCATCGCCGCCCGGTATCCGACCTCCCCGTCTCCGCCGACCAACGCCTCGGGGCCGACACGGACCTGCGTGAACACGACATCCGCGGTGCGGGAGCCCTCCTGGCCCATCTTGGCGTCCTTGGCGCCCACCTGGACACCGGGCGTGTCGGCGGGCACGAGGAACACCGCGATACCGGTACCGGACTTCTGCGCCGGCTGAAGGCGGGCGAAGACCACGAACAAGCCGGCCTCGGTGGCGTTGGTGATGAATCGCTTGCCGCCGTCGATGATCCAGCCTTCGCCGTCCGGTGTCGCGGTCGTCCGCAAGCCGGCCGGGTTGGAGCCGGCGCCGGGCTCGGTGAGGGCGAAGGAGGCGACGATCTCGCCGGAGGCGATACCGGGCAGCCACCGGTCCTGCTGTTCCGGTGTGCCGAACCCGACCAGGACCTGCCCTGCGATGCCGTTGTTCGTGCCGAACATCGAGCGCAGCGACAGCGACGTGTAACCCAGCGCCATGGCGACCTCGACGTCCTGGACGAGGTCGAGGCCGAGCCCGCCCCAGTCCTGGGGGATCGCGTACCCGAACAATCCCATCTCCGCGGCCTGCGCGCGGAGATCGGCGGGAATGGCGTCCGTGTTCATGATCTCCAGTTCGCGCGGCATGACCCGGGTGCGCACGAAATCGTTGATCTGGCTGAGAACCTCCGCGAAGACGTCGTCGGGGACGTCGGCGTTGCCGGTGTACACGTGACTACCGTCCAGGACCAATTCAGATCAGTCCAATACTTAATTGGTCCCTCTGTGATACCTTCACCGCAATAATCAAGGCCGAAGGAGCCGGCGGTGGAACTGCAGCAACTGCGGTGTTTTCTGGCCGTCGCCGAGGAACTGCATTTCGGGCGTGCGGCCGAACGACTGCGCGTGGCCCAGCCACCGTTGAGCCGCACGATCAAGCAACTGGAGCGGGAGCTGGGCACCCGGCTGTTCGATCGCAACACCCGTTCGGTCAGCCTCACCGCCGGCGGACAGGCGTTTCTGGGCCCGGCCAGAGAGGTCTTGGCCAGTCTGGGGCGCGCGGAAGACGCGGTGCGCGCCGCCGACGGCGGCGAGGCCGGGCTGGTCCGGATCGCGTTCGCCGGCGTGTCGACGCACCCGCTGGTGGCGAGGCTGGCGCGGGCGGTGCATTCACGGCGGCCAGGTATCGAACTGGAGTTGTCGAGCCAGAACTTCGCGCAGCCGGCGATGCGCCGGCTCGTCCAGGGTGAGACCGACCTCGCGTTCGGTCGATGGGATGTGATTCCCGCCGAGGTCACCGCACACGTGGTGATGCCCGACTCGCTGGTCGTCGCGGTCCCCGCCACCCATCGGCTGGCCGGCGCCGGGGAGCTGGCTGCCGGACAGCTTGCCGGGGAGCCCATTGTTTCGCTGCCGCCACACGATGGAGCCGTACTGCCCGATCGGTTACGACGGCTCGCCCACGCCGCCGGATTCGTGGCCGACATCGCGCAGATCGCGCCCGACACCCAGACCGCGCTGGCGCTGGTCAGCGCCGAGGTGGGGTGTCATCTGACGGTGGCGTCGGTGGCCCGCAACGTGACCGACCCGCACGTGGTGTTCCTCTCGCTCGCCGATGCTCCCCGGGACGTCGACTTGCGCGCGGCGTGGCGGCGCGACGCAGGCCCTGCGCTCCTGAACGTCCTGGCAGAGCTCTTCAGGCTCGATGGCGGCTCAGAGCCGCGAATCGGCTCGGCCCTCTCTTCGGTTTGAAGGTTTCCCGGCCGGACGGACCCGCAGGTGGGCACGTTCGCCTTGCTGCCCGAACAGCGTGAGCACCTCCACCGGCCGGTCGTCGGCGTTGCCGAACCAGTGGGGCACGTGGGTGTCGAACTCCGCGGCTTCTCCGGGGCCCAGAGTGAGATCGTTGTCGCCGAGGACCAGCCGAAGTCGCCCATCGAGCACGTAGAGCCACTCATAGCCCTCGTGACTGGCCTGCTCCGGCTCCCGGGAGCGCATTTTGGGCGAGATGATCAGTTTGTAGGCGTGCAGAGTTCCGGCCCGGCGTGTGAGCGGGACCAGGGTCATGCCGTTGCGGACGATCGGCTTGAGGTGCAGCCGCGGATCACCGGTGTGCGGCGCATCGATCAGTTCGTCGATGGACACCCGCAGTTCTCGCGCGAGGGGCAGCAACAGTTCCAGGGTCGGCCGGCGCTGTCCGGACTCGAGGCGCGAGAGCGTACTGATGGAGATACCGGTCACCGCGGCCAGCTCGGTCAAGGTGATGTTGTGGTGGCTGCGCAGGCTCCGCAGCCGAGGGCCGATGGCCATCATCACCGGCCCGAAGTCGTCGTCCATGCGTCCATTTTGCCATAGCGGCAAAGAGTTTTGTGCTCTTGCGGTGTGGTTCGCATACTGTGCGCAGGTGCTCGCAAGGGGGTTAATTCGCGGTTTCCTTCCTGGCCGAGGTTTCGCGATGTTTCACCTGGCCGCTCCGGGAAGGCGACGCCTTTCCCAGGTCCTCCATGGCGATACGGGAGGTCTCGCGGGCCGTCACCGCGGCGACGGCCGCGATGACGCAGGCACCCGCGCCCCACAGGGCCGCCGGTACCCATCCGTTCGGGCCCGTGCTGGCGAGCGCGGCCGCCGCGACGGGCGAAGTGCCCCCGGCGATCGCGGCGCCGAACTGGAATCCGATACCGGTACCGGAGATCCTTACCCGCGTCGGGAACATTTCACCGGTCAGCGCCGCGATGGTAGCGAGTGGCAAGGCGCCGAAGACGCCGATCACCAGGATTTGGAGAACGATAATGAGCGCGACCTGACCGTGGCCGACCGACCACAGCAAGGGGAAAACGAAAATGACCATCCCGGCGAGGCCGGTGATGAACACCGGGCGGCGCCCGATCCGGTCGGCGAGCCGGCCGGCGAGCGGAATGAACAACTGGCCTGCCAGCGTTGATGCCAGGCCTGCCCACAGTATGACGGTCGCCGGCACGCCAACGGACTTCCCATAGGCCAGCGCCCAGAGCGACACTATTGGCTGCACCGCCGAGAACGCCAGGAGGAGCACCGTTCGCAACAGGGCTCGCCAGTGGTGCTTGAAAAGGACCGCGAGTGGTTGACCGGCCACCTGTCCGGAGGCCGTTTCTTCGAGGAAAGCCGGCGTTTCGTCCAGCCTGCGACGGAGCACCAGTCCGACCACGATCAGGATCGCGCTTGCCCAGAAGGGTATCCGCCAACCCCACGTCCGCAGGTCCGTTGTGTCCAAATAGGCCGTCAGTGGGAGGAAGGCCGCGTTGGCGAGCAACGCGCCCGCGGCGTTCCCGCTGGTCGCGAAACTGGAGAAGAAGGCCCGGCGATGGGCGGGCGCGTGCTCCAGCGCCATCGAGCCCGCGCCGGACTGCTCACCGGCCGCGCAGATGCCCTGTACCAGGCGGAGTATCACGAGCATCGCGGGCGCCGCGACGCCGATGGCGGCGTAACCCGGCAGGCATCCGACGAGAAAAGTCGCGGTTCCCATCGTCAGCACCGTTGCCAGCAGGACCGGCTTGCGTCCCAGCCGGTCGCCGACATGACCCCAGATCACCGAACCGAAGGGGCGGGCCAGATAACCCGCACCGTAGGTGGCGAACCCCGCGATGACGCCCAGCGTGGTACTGGCCGTGGGGAAGAACACTTTGGGGAATACCAGGGACGCGGCAAAGGCGTAGATCGAGAGATCGTAGAATTCGAGCGCGGTGCCGATCCACGCCGCGAGCGCCGCCGCTCCCGGGGTGGTTCGAGAACGTCGGGTATCCTTGCCGGGGTGAGCCATCTGTCCTCCAAAGTGGACGAATGGGAAGGTGTCCTCTGTGTCCGGTCGACTTCTTTCCCCCCGGCGCACCGCTCGTGATCCGTGGTCCGGTTATCCGGGAAGGCCGGTAATGATCTTCCCGCCCCGCATCACCATCGCGATCCGATTCTGTTCGGTCAGGACATGGATGTTCTCCAGTGGATTGCCGTCGATCGCCAGCAGATCGGCGTGCGCGCCCACCGCGATCGTGCCCAGCTCACCTTCCCGCCGCATGATCCGGGCGTTGACCGAGGTCGCGGATCTGAGGGTTTCCAGCGGGGTGCAGACCTCACTGCGGAGCCGGAACTCGGTCAGTTGGCGGTCTCCGAAGACGCCACAAAGATCGGTCCCGAAGCCGATTCGCGCGCCGGCCGCGCGCAGCAGTTCAATCGAGGTAAGGGCCCGCTGTGCCTTTTCTTTCGCGCCTTCGAGAAGGGGCTGGGCCAACCCCATGCCCGGACCGGCCTCCACGAGCGCGCTGAGCGCGGCGAGCGTGGGAACGGCGAACGCGTCGTGTGCGGCGATTGCCCGCGCGCCATCGGCCTCGATCGAGGAGACATGTTCGATCGAGCGAACGCCGTTCTCGGCGCACATGATCGCCGCTTCGTTCGAGTGCGCGTGTGCCATGACGTAGCGCCGCCTGCGCGTGGTTTCGTCGACGGCGACCCGGATCTCCTCGGGGGTGAACTGCGTGTACCAGACCGGATCTTCTTCGATGGGGAACGGGCAGCCGGAGGTGTGCAGCTTGATATGCGTCGCGCCCTGCCGTAGGTGCTCGCGCACGACCCGGCGCATCTCGTCTGGCCCGTCGACGGTGCGCGACATCGTGCCGGCGTAGGCACAGCCGGTGATTTCCCGGAGATCGGGTCCGTAGTGGTTCCGCCCGCGGAGGTCGGCGTGTCCGCCGGACTGGGTGAGAGCCTGGCCGGGGTAGAAGAACCGTGGCCCGTCGATGAGGTCGAGTTCCAGTGCGCGGGCGATGGTGACGTCACCACCGCCCGCGTCGCGAACCGTGGTGAAGCCACGCCGTAGCGTGGCCTCGAGCAGGCGCTTGGCGTAGAGGATCCGCAACTGCGGTGGCGTGGCGTCGATGGCCGTCGCGTCCCACTCGTACCAGTAGCTGTGGAAGTGCGCGTCGATCAGACCGGGCATGACGAAACGTCCGCCCATGTCGATGACCTTGCCCCGCCCGGACGGCCCGCCCGCCTTTGCAATCTCGCGGATCATGCCCTCCTCGACGACGATCCGGGAACCTTCGGTGAGCTCGGCGGAGTCGCCGTCGAACATGAGGCAGTTGTCCAGGACGATCATCTGAAGGCTCCTCTTCCCGATGGTTGGCCGGACTTGGTCCGCCGGGAGACCGGCGGCTACGGCATGTTCGCGGTGAGGTCGGTGCCGGCGATCCAGTCGGTGATGGACCGGTGCCGAGGACGCCAGCCGAGCAACTCGCGAGCGTGATCGCCGCGTACCCGGCTGTTGGTGCCAAGGGCGTGCCTGCCGAAGTCGGGGTGCCAGGTGTTGTCGGCGGAGCCGGGATCCCATGGCCGGGGGCCGGGCAACCCGAGAGAACGCGCGATGGCCCCGGCGATCTCGCCGAAGGAAGCCTCACCGTTCTCACTGAAACAGAAGGTGCCGGCAGGTGCTTTCTCCAGGGCGAGCAGGTACAGGTCGGCGACGTCTTCAAGGTGCACTGTGGACCAGATGTTGTCGCCGGGGCCGACCTGCTCGACCACTCCGCGCGCCCGGGCCTGCTGGATCAGCGCGGCGACGAGCACGCTGTCGCGGGCTGGTCCTTGCGCGTTTCCGTAGATCAGGCTGTGGCACAGGACCGCGGTGCGTATTCCCTTACCGGCGGCGGCCAGGACGAACCGATCGATGGCGACGCGAGCCGCGCGGACCGGGTGCTCGGGTTCCCAGCCGGACCCGGGGTCGAGGATGTCCTCGCCGAATATGGCCTCCGAGACGGTACCGTCGCTGCCGATGCCCACGATGCTGGAGCCACTGGTGTGGATCAGTGGTTTGCCGGAGCCGGCCAGCGCGAGCACGAGCGTTTCCACCGCCTCGCGGTGGTCGCTGTTGGCGGCGTTGACGACCGCGTCGGCCTGGCGGGCCTGTTCGGTCAGCACCGCCGAGTCGTCGAGGGTGCCTGCCACCGGCTGGATACCCAACTGCGCGAGGCTGTCCTTTTTGGCCTCGTCACGGACCAGACCGGTGACCGTGTGCCCGGCCTCGAGGAGGCGGAGGGCTACGGCACAGCCGATGTAGCCGCTGGCCCCGGTGACGAAAACGTGCATGGAGATTCCCTTCTCTTCCTGGGGCAAGTGCCCTGACCGCACGAGATGCCCTCGGACGCGTAGGTTCGCCGAAAGTCCGGCGGGTGGCGAATTTTTTTGCCGAAGCAGCAAGGACTCGCCGGTGGGTCCGCGTCAGCAGTCGCAGCGGATGACGAACTCGTCTTCCTGGCCGGCCAGTTTTTCGACGGTGGACTCGACGGCGGCCCGGCGGGCGGCGAAGCCGGCATCGTTCGCGTAGAGGTCGCGGATCTCCTTCTCCCACGCCCGGCTGCCGTCCGGCGACCAGGAGAAGGGAAGCTCCAGCGGACGCCAGGGTCCGGCGAAATCGGGGGCGGCCCGCAGCGTCGTGCGCAGGACCTCGCGTTGCAGTGCGGGCTCACCCGGTTTTCCGGCCGGGCATCCCATCGGAAAGTCCAGGAACGCCGTCCTCGGCGCCTTGATCGCCTGGCTGACCTCCCAGTTGCAGCTGGTCATCACGGTCGGCAGGCCGCGTGTTTCCAGGCCGCGCGCGATCAGGGAAACGGTCGTATGGCATTTGGGACAGAAGGGCAGCAGGAGCACCAGATCCACGCCCTGGCGCTCGAACTCGGCCGCGATCGCCGGCACCGTCCGCCGCATCAGGTCGGTGTAGCTGCCGATGGCGCCGACCATCGACACCGCCTGCGGGGCGAGTGCGCGGAACACCCCTTCCCGCTCGAGTTCGACGAGGCGCTCCCGGGGATAGGCGACGTTGAGGTCTCCCACCGCGAACTTACGGACCAGCGCTCCGTGTCCGAGGATGAGCTCGTCGTAGGGCATATCGCGATCGATGAGCCGGTACGACAGGTCGTTGACCGTTCCCAGAGGCTCCTGCGAACGATGGTAAACGCCGCAACTGACGAACAGCCCCAAGGTGGATTCCTCGACCGGCCGGCGCAGCGGGGTGAGTGCGGGAGGGGCGAAGTCCTCGGCTTCTTCGTCCGAAGGGGACTCGCCGAAAAGCTCGGCGAGCATCCCGCTGAAGCTGAACGGGGGCGGGAGCGTTTCGGGGAGGGGTACGTGCTTCGCTGACATGGCAAGCCTCCTGCGGGAGAACATGGCCGGCGTAGCCGGCCGTCGGCCACCACCGATCCATGACGATCGGCTGAAATTCTAGCATGCAAATGGCGAGTTGCAATGCTAGAATGACTATTCGACGCGGTGTCGGTGGTTCCGCGCGAGGAAAGGGAGAAGTCACCATGATGGCAGACCTGTCCAAACCTGGCACGATTGCCGCGTCGGGCGAACTCGAGGTGCGGATCGAGGAAGTTCCGGTGGGCGGTCCCTCTCCGTGGCTTGCCGGCCGGGCGTCGCTGACCCTTGTCGGAATGGCGGGGACGGTCGCGGTGGACACAGTGGATCCCGACTACACGTTTCACCTCGGCCCTGGCGAGATCTACACCGTGCCCCCGGGGTTGACCTATCGCATCGGGAACGACACGGACGGCCCCGCGCGATACCTTGCGTTCGCGACCGGTGGACCGTATGCCCCCGTGGAGACCGAGGGACCGGCCGATCACCGTTCCGCGATCGCCACGATCACCGACTCGGCCGGTTTCGACCGGGCCGCGCTGGCCGCGGCGCTGGACGAGGACTGGGGCGCCTACACGCCCGGACTGGTGCGGCTGGACACGGTCGCGAAGGCGCCGGGCCTGCGGATCATTGTGCAGTCGCTGGGCCCGTGGCAGTGCGTCCCGTGGCATCGGCACGACGTCATCGCGGACAACTTCTTCTGCCTGGACCAACCCATGCGGGTGGAGACGCGTGACCCCAGACGGTCGTATGTCCTGCTTCCCGGTGAGACGTTGACCGTCCCGAAAGGAATGCCGCATTTCGTGTCGGGCATCGCGGGCGGACCCAGTCGTGCCCTGCTCGTCCAGGGCATCGGTCAGTACAACCACATCCCGGTGCCTGCCTGAGGCGCCGGGGGTTCCGGTCAGGCGGTCTGCGGGGCGGTGATCAACTCGCCGCCCCGCATGATCATGGCCATCCGTGCCGGGTTCTCCAGTACCGCGATATCGTCGAGCGGGTTGCCGTCGATCGCCAGAATGTCGGCACGGGCACCCACGGCGATGGTGCCGAGATCGCCCGCCCGCTGGATCAACTCGGCGTTGACCGAGGTCGCGGAGCGGAGGATGTCGAGGGCCGGCAGGACATCGCTCCGCAGTCGGAACTCGGTGAGTTGCTGGTCGCCGTACACGCCGCACAGGTCCGTGCCGAACCCGATCTTCGCGCCCGCCGCGTGCAGCAGTTCCAGCGAGCCGAGGGCGGACCGCAGCGCCGAGGCGGCCGCGTTCGTCCACGCCGGGCCGAGTCCCTTGCTGGGACCAATGTGGACGATCGCGCCGAGTATCGCGAGCGTGGGTACGGCGAACGCGCCGTTCTCGACAAGCTCCCGGGCGCCGTCGGCCTCCAGCAACGAAACGTGCTCGATGGAGCGCACGCCGTTACGGGCGCACATCTTGGCCGCGTCGTTCGAGTGCGCATGGGCCATGACATAGGCGCGGCGGCGGCTCGTTTCGGAAACGGCGACGCGGATCTCTTCCTCGCTGAACTGGGTGTACCAAACCGGGTCGTGTTCCGAGGCCGTCGGACCGCCGGAGGTGTGCAGTTTGATGTGGGTGGCGCCTTGGCGCAGATGTTCGCGTACCACCCGCCGCATCTCCTCGGGCCCGTCCACGACCCGAGACATCGCGCCGCTGTAGGGGCAGGCGTGCAGACTCTGCCGGGTCGTGCCGGAAGCGGGAAATTCGGCCGGTTCCCGGAGGTCGGCATGCCCGCCGCTTTGGGTCAAAGCCTGTCCTGGGTAACAGAATCGCGGTCCGTCGATCAGTCCGAGCCGCAACGCCTCGGCGAGGTGGACATCGCCACCACCGGCATCGCGTACCGTGGTGAAGCCACGCCGCAGCGTGCCTTCCAGCTGTCGCTTCGCGTGCAGGATCCGCAACTGCGGCGACGTGGCGTCGATACGGCGTCCGTCCCATTCGTACCAGTAGCTGTGGAAATGGGCGTCGATCAGGCCGGGCATGACGAAGCGGCCGCCGAGGTCCAGCACCGTCGCCTTACCCGGCAGCCGGCCGGCCTTCCCGATCTCGCGGATGATGCCGTCCTCGATCAGGATGGCGCGGCCGTCGGCGAGCTCGGCGGAGACGCCGTCGAACACCAGGCAATTGTCCAGCAGGATCATCTGCACTTACCTCTCCATCGATTTTGACCATTGGGTTACCGGCAACTGGCATGCTAGCATCTCTCCAGTTGTGAACCCCAGCGTCGGCGGTTCCTTCCGGCGAAAGCGAGTTCCCATGAGCATGCAATTGGTTCGCACTCCAGGACCTGTTTCGTGGTTGCCCGGTTCGGTCACGGCCGCCGGGCTGGTCTTCACCTCGGGCATGGTGTCGCCCAGCGCGTTCGAACGCCCGGACGGGGATCCGGTACCGGCGAAGCAACAGATCGTGGAAGCGCTCCGCGAACTCGAGTCGACACTGACCGAAGCGGGCACCACGCTCGCGCGGATGGTGAAGATCGAGGCCTTCGTCGCCGCCGAGGACATGATGGACGCCTGGAACGAGGAGTTCCTGAAGCGCTGGCCGGTGCCTGGCCCGGCCCGCACCACCCTGATCGCGCGGTTCGCCCGCGCCGGGATCTCATTCGAGGTACAAGGTGTCGCGGCACTGTAGGAATTTCTTGACCAGTGGTTCGAGGAGTGCGGAAAGTGGTGGCGACATGACCGGCAGCGCCGGGTTCCGGGAAGCGATGGGCCGGTTCGCCTCAGGGGTCACGGTCGTCACCACGCTCGATGGCGCCGGCTTGCCGATCGGCTGCACGATCAGCGCGTTCTCCTCGCTGTCGCTGACCCCGCCGCTGGTGCTGTTCTGCGTCGGGCGTGACCGCTATTCGCACGATGACCTGACCGGCTCGGCGCGTTTCGCGGTCAATGTGCTGGCCGAGAGTCAGGCGGACCTCGCACTGAGTTTCGCGCGTTTCGATCCGGAACGTTTCCAGCGCAATTCGTGGCGGCCGGGAGAACACGGAATCCCGTTGTTCACCGGTTGCATCGCCTCCGTCGAATGCGACACCGTGCGCGTGCTCGACGGTGGTGACCATTCCATCGTGCTGGGCGAGGTCACCGAGGTCCACCTGGCCGAAGGTGAGCCGCTGATCTATTCCCGCGGCGCGTTCGGCGGTTTCCTGGGGCCGTCCGCGCCGGGCTTCGTTTCCGAGCCGGCGGTGGCCGAATCCCCGCCTGAATGGCTGCTGTCGGCCCCGTGGTGAGCAGCCAACTTCCACCAGAAATGAGGACAGTCATGACTATCAGCGTCGCGGACCTCGCGAAGCGATTCACCGGTTCCTATCTCGGCCACGACCCCGACCCGGATTTTCTCGACCTGTTCGCCGATGTGGTGCGCGCCAAGCACAACTTCGACGTGACGTCCCAGGAATATGCGGGGCGTGAACTGGCCGAGCAGATGCTGACGCGCCGGGAGGCCATTCGCCAGGTGATGCCTGATTTCGACGTCATCGACTTCACCGTGCATATCGCCGAAGACGCCTTCATCATCGTCCAGACCTCGGTGGGGACGCTGCCCGACGGAACCGCCGTGCGCATCCCCGGCGTTGTCGTTTTCGACGTCGCGGACGGCCGGATCGTCGCGATCAACTCCGTCCGGGACGAAAGCCAGGCAGCCGACCTGGAAAACGCGATGCGCGCGGCCGGATAGCCCACTCTCACCCTCCACACCCGGCGATTGGAGACGAAGAATGGCCGGTTCGAGCCTGGACTACCTCGGGATCACCGAGCTGAGCGAGCTCATCGCGGCCCGGCGGTTGTCGCCGGTCGAACTGATCGAGGCGCACATCGCCCGGATCGAGCGGCTGGACCCCCGGTTGAAGGCGTTCGCCCGGTTCTCCCCGGAGGACGCGCTGGCCCATGCCGTGGTGCTGGAGCAGGAACTGGCCGCCGGGCATATCCGGGGGCCGCTGCACGGTATCCCGCTTGCCCTCAAGGATCTCTTCTGGCACAAGGGAAAGCGCACCGCCGCCGGCACGGTGATCCATCGTGACTTCCAGCCGCCCCTGGACGCCACCGTGGTCGGACGGCTCAGGGAAGCCGGCGCCAATCTCATCGGCAGCGCCCAGATGACCGAGGGCGCGTTCGCCAACCACCTGCCGCCCGTCGAGCCGCCGGTGAATCCCTGGCGCGCGGATCACTGGCCTGGCGCGTCGTCGAGCGGCAGCGGTGTGGCGGTGGCCGCCGGGCTGGTGCCCGGCAGCCTGGGCACCGAGACCGGCGGGTCGATCCACCTGCCGTCCGCCGTCAACGGTGTCACCGGGCTCAAGCCCACCTGGGGACGGGTCAGCCGGTTCGGCGTCTTCGAACTGGCCGCGACGCTGGACACGGTCGGGCCCATGGCGAGGTCGGCCGAGGACGCGGCCGTGCTGCTCGGCGTCATCGCGGGGCCGGATCCCCAGGATGCGACGGCTGCCCGGGTCGCGGTTCCGGACTACCGCGCCGGTCTGGAGCCCGGCCCGCTCGACATCCGGATCGGCCTCGATCAGGACTACGCCTTCGCCGGCACCGACGAGGTCACGGTTGCCGCGGTGACCGCAGCGATCGAAGTGCTCGGCACGCTCGGGGCCGAGATCGTCGATATCCGGTTTCCCGACGTGACGGACATGGTGGCCGACTGGTTCCCGGTGACGGCGGTACAGGCCGCGGTCGCGCATGAGGCGACCTTCCCCGCTCGGCGCGCCGAGTACGGCGCGGACCTGGCGGACCTGATCGACCGGGGCCGTGCACTGTCCGGAATGGACTATCAGCGCCTGATCCTGCGCCGGCTCGACTTCCGGGGCCGGGTCGAGGCGCTCTTCGACGAGGTCGACCTGATCGTGTTGCCGGTACTCGGAATCTCCGACACCACGTCGAGCCGGATGGCGCACCTCGACGATGACCTGATCACGGCGGTCCACAAGTTCACCTGCCCGTTCACCATGTCCGGCAATCCGGCGCTGACCCTGCCGTGCGGGCTGACGGAGGCGAACACGCCGGTCGCGTTCCAGTTCGTCGGCCGGCATTTCGACGAGCGGCTGGTTCTGCGAGCCGGGCACGCGTTCCAGTCGGTCACCGACTGGCACCGCCGCCGTCCGCTGCCGTGATCCCTGCCCACCGACCGGAGAGCCTGACCGATGAGCGAAGCGACGCACGACCATTCCCAAACCGAGCCGCCGTCGAGCTACGCCCTGCGCGTGCGCGCGATCGAAACGGTGCTGACCGAGAAGGGCTTGATCGACCCGGTCTCCGTGGACGCGTTCATCGACGTGCTGGAGAACAAGGTCGGCCCGCGCAACGGCGCGCGGGTGGTCGCCCGCGCATGGTCCGACGAGGCCTACAAGCGGCGGTTGCTGGCCGATGGCACCTCGGCCATCGCCGAGTTGGGCTTTTCCGGCGGTGAGGGCGCGGAAATGGTGGTGGTGGAGAACACGCCCGGTGTGCACAACGTGGTCGTGTGCACCCTGTGCTCGTGCTATCCCTGGCCGACGCTCGGCCTGCCACCCGCCTGGTACAAGTCCTTCGCCTACCGGTCGCGCGTGGTCATCGAGCCGAGGACGGTGCTGGCCGAATTCGGGCTGAGGATTCCGGACGAGACCGAGATCCGGGTCTGGGACAGCAACTCCGAGGTGCGCTACTTCGTGCTGCCGGAACGTCCGCCGGGCGCCGAGAACCGCACCGAAGCGGAACTGGCCGGCCTGGTGACCCGTGATTCGATGATCGGGACCGGATTGCCGAAGGTCATCCCGTGAACGGCCTGCACGATCTCGGCGGAATGCACGGCTTCGGACCCGTGGTCACTCCGGACGGGGAAGAGGTCTTCCGAGAGCGCTGGGAACGGCGGATCGCGGGCATTCTCAACCTGGTGGCGTTCGCCGGAGTGTGCGGCAGCGACCAGTTTCGCCGGGCCGCCGAGGCGATGACACCAGAGGCGTACCTGACCACGCCGTATTTCGGCCGCTGGCTCCACATGGTCGAGACCATGCTCATGGAGAATGGTGTGGCCGGATTCGAGGAACTGGCGGCCGGTCACCGGTCGCCGGACAATCCGCCGTGGGACGGGCCGGTGCTGGCACCCGCCGAGGTGTGGCCTGCGTACCGAAGCGCCGGCTCACCGCGTCGTGAGACCACGCTGCCGCCGCGCTTCGCGGTCGGCGACGTCGTTCTGGTCCGCAACAGGAATCCGCAAGGGCATACCCGGCTCCCGCGCTACGCGCGTGGGAAAAGCGGCGTCGTGACGCGAATGCACGGTTGTTTCGTCTATCCGGACACCAACGCGCACGGTATGGGGGAGCAGCCACAGCACCTGTACAACGTCCGGTTCACCGCCCACGAACTGTGGGGTGAACAAGCGCGCGACGCGGTGCACCTCGATATGTGGGATTCCTACCTGGAATGACGGAGGATGGCGATGAACGAGTCCGGTTCGGGCGAGAGGCCGGGATTCGCGGAGCCGTGGCAGGCACAGGCGTTCGCCTGCGTCCACCAGTTGAGCGACCGTGGCCTGTTCACGTGGCACGAATGGACGGAGGTTTTCGGCGCACAGATCGCGGACCATCCGCAGATGGCCGGTGAAACCGTGGAACAGGCCTATTACCGGCAGTGGCTGGGAGCGCTGGAAACGATTCTGGTGCGCGGTGAGGTCTGCGCGGAAGCCGACCTCACCGCGACCGCCGAGCGCTGGCACCGCGCCTACCTCAACACTCCGCACGGCGAACCCGTCGAGTTGGACAACGCGGAGGGCGTTTGTGCGCCGCGACACGATCACCACGGAAACCGGCAGCCGGTTGCCGTAATTCCGGCACGAGTGCGGGGACCCGTTGACGGTCAACGGTGACCGAGGTTCCACCAGAGGAAGGATTGAGGCGTCGTGGGCAAACTCGAGAACAAGGTCGCGTTCATCACCGGGGCGGCGCGGGGGCAGGGGCGCAGTCACGCGGTCCGGCTCGCGCGGGAGGGCGCGGACATCATCGCGGTGGACATCTGTGGCCAGATCGACTCCGTCCCCTACCCGCTGGGCAAGGCCGAGGACCTGGCGCTGACCGTGAAGGAAGTGCGGGCGCTGGGCAGGCGGATCGTCGCCTCCGAAGCGGACGTCCGGGACTTCTCCGCTCTCGAGCAGGCGTTGGAAGCCGGTATCAAGACGCTCGGACCCGTGGATATCGTGCTGGCGAACGCCGGCATCGCCCCGATGAACCTGACGCCGTCGGCCACGGAGTGGCAGGACGTCATCGACGTCAATCTCACGGGCACCTACAACACCGTGCGGGCCGCCGCGCCGGGCATGGTCGAGCGCGGAGCCGGGGGAGCGATGGTGCTCACCAGTTCCACCTGCGGAGCCACCGGCACCGGAGGCAACACGCCCGGGGGCCTTGGCTACACCGCCTCGAAGCACGGGGTGGTCGGGCTGATGCGGGCCTACGCCAACTACCTCGGGCCGCACCGGATCCGGGTCAACAGCATCCTGCCCACCGGAACCAACACCCCGATGGTCGTCAACGACGCGCTGCGCGCGTTCTTCGAGGCCGATCCGGCCATGAGCCAGGCGGAGCCGAACGTGCTTCCGGTGACCATGATCGAGCCGGAAGACCTGTCCAACGCGATCGCCTGGCTGGTGTCCGACGAGGCACGTTATGTCACGGGCGTGGCCCTGCCCGTCGACGCGGGCTTCATCAACAAGAAGTAACGTTCCCGGTTTTCAACCGGAGAACCGAATTTTTTGCTTGCTACTAGAATGCTAGAATTGTAGAATTCTCAAAACACCCGACCCGTGCTGCCGGTTCCGGCGCTTCCTGGGGGGCGAAGCCGGGAGTTTTCGCTCTTTCGCCACACCCTAGGAGGCGTCAAAAATGTCGATCATTCGGTCATTCAGGAGATCGCGCGGGTCGGGCCGGTGGCCACTCGTCGCGCTGGTGGTCTGTGTCCTGGCGCTCGCCGCCTGCGCGGCCAAGCCCGATTCGGGTGGCGCCGCGGCGAACTCCGGCGAGACAGTGCTCGGTCCGGCGAAGGCGGCGACCGGCACCCCCGTCACGATCGGGGTGCTCGGCGTCGCCGGCGGTCCGTACTCCATCCCCTCGCTGGGGGAACAGGCCACCGCGACCGCGAGCTACGTCAACGAGCACCTGGGCGGGATCGCCGGCCATCCGGTCAAGGTCGACGTGTGCAACGACCTCGCGGACGGCCCGAGCGCGACCGCCTGCGCCAATCGGTTCGTCGACGAGCACGTGACCGCGGTGGTCTCCCTGCTCGGTTTCAATTTCGATCAGTTCACCACCATTCTCGCGCAGGCGGGGATTCCTTATATCGGGGCGGCCGGACCGGTGAATGTGCCGGAAACGAGCACGCCGGGGCTGTACTTTTTCCAGGGCGGTCCCGCGCCCGGGTATGCCGCGGTCGCGCTGTACGCCCAGCGTAAAGGGTGGAAGAAACTGACCCTCGTGTCGTTCGAAACCCCCGTGGTGACGCAGCTGCTCGACAGCATGGCCCGTCCGATCTACCGCCAGGCCGGGATCGATCTGAGCTTTTCCCCGGTTCCCATCGGCAGCCCCGACGTCGCGCCTCAGATCCAGGCGGCGCTGGCGACCCATCCGGACGCCATCCTCGTCCAGACGGATCCGACCAGCTGCCTCACGGTGCTGCGGGCCCTGGACACCGTGGGCAGCAGGCTGCCGGTGATAGGTTTCCCGAACTGTGGCGCGACCTCGGTCGTCGACGCCATGCGGAGCCGGATGAACCTGACCGATATTCAGGGCGCGGCCGCCACCTCCGATTCCGCCGAGGCGAAGCTGTACCACGCGATCATGAGCCACTACTCGTCCAAGACGGATACCGGCGGCCTGGCCAGCAACGGCTACATCGGCATCATGGGGCTGGCGCGGTTGGTCAACGCCTCGGGCCTGACCGGGGAGATCGACGCGCGGAAGGTCGGCCAGGCCATTGCCACCGCGCCGCCGGTCCAGCGGCCGGGCGGCCTTGACACGGAAACGATGTCCTGTGGCCACAGCGTGTACACGATCCCCCAGGTGAAATCGGTCATCTGCGATTCGCGGTACTACGTCTCGGAGATCACCAAGGGCGTCCGGGGCCCGGTGCAGAGCATCGACTCCGCCCAGTTCGTCCAGACAGCCTTCGGCGCGTAGGCCAGCCACCACCGGAGGGACCGGCGATGACGCACATTGCGTTCCTGATTCTCGGCCTGGGCAGTGGTGCGGTCATCGCCGCCCTCGCGCTCGCCCTCGTGATGACCCATCGCAGTTCGGGGGTCGTCAACTTCGCCACGGGCGCTATGGCGCTCTACACCGCGTACAACTTCGCTTACCTGCGCGAGGGCCGGTTGTTCAATCCCGTGCCCGGAATGCCGGACGGGATCGACCTACCGTTCGAGCCGGGGACCGGGGGTGCGATGGCCATCGCGTTGCTGATGGCCGGGGTGCTGGGCGTGGTGGTGCAGTGGCTGATCTTCCGGCCGCTACGCGCCGCCCCCGCCGTCGCCAAGGCCGTCGCCTCGCTGGGCCTGATGCTGCTGTTGCAGGGACTGATGATCCTCAAGGTGGGCACCGTCTCGATCGTGACCGATCCGATCTTCCCGGATGGGCTGGTCGAGATCGGGGATTATCAGATCGCCGTCGGAGTGCTGTGTCTGGCCGCGGTGGTCGTCGCGCTCGGGGCCGCGGTATGGGCGATCGGGCGTTACACGCGATTCGGCCTCGCCACCCGGGCGGTGGCCGAGTCCGAGGAGGGGGCGCTGGTCACCGGCCTGTCCCCGCAACGGATCGCGATGGCCAGCTGGGCGGTGAGCGCGGTCGTGGCCGGGGCGGCGGGCATCCTGATCGCGCCCATCGCCCCGCTGGCGCCGGCGTCGTACACCCTCTACGTGGTCCCGGCCCTGGCCGCGGCCCTGGTAGCCGGATTCAGCTCGATCCCGGTGGCGGTTCTGGTGGGTCTGGCGATCGGCGCGCTGAACTCCGAGTTCGGGCACCTTCAGGCCGGCAGCGGAATCACCTGGCTGAACGCGAACGCCGTGACCGCGCTCGTGCCGCTGGTCCTCATCTTCGGCTACCTGGTCGTCCGGGGCAGGCCGCTGCCCGTTCGGGGAGCGCTGGTGCTCCGTACGCTCGGCAGGGCCCCGCAGCCTCGCGGAGTGATGATCCCGGCCGTCGTGGGCACGGTCCTCGGCCTGGCGGTGCTCCTGTCGACCTCCGGCGGGTACCGGGGCGCGATCACCACCGCGATGATCATGGCGGTCATCGGGCTGTCCATGGTCGTCGTCACCGGCTACGCGGGGCAGGTATCCCTCGCCCAGCTTTCGCTCGCGGGCATTTCCGCGTTTTCGTTGCATTTCCTGACGGTCCGGCTCCATTTGCCGTTCCCCATCGCCCCGCTGCTCGCCGCCGCGGTGTCGACCGCGGTCGGAGTCGTGTTCGGGCTGCCGGCTCTGCGGGTCAGAGGGTTGTCCGTCGCGATGATCACGCTGGCGCTCGCCGTCGCCGTGGACGCCGTGTGGTTCGGCAACCCGGGGCTCACCGACGGCGGCAGGACCGGCGTTCCCGGGCCTGTCCTGTTCGGACTGAACCTCGCCCCGGGCATCGGACTGGATCAGAACCGGTTCGCCTTCGGAGCGCTGTGCCTGGTTGTCCTGGTGGCGATGGCGCTTGCGGTGGCGTGGTTGCGGCGCAGCGGGCTCGGCGGGCGGATGCTGGCGGTACGGGCCGACGAGCGGTCGGCGGCGGCGTCGGGCATCGACGTCGTCCGGACGAAGGTGGCCGCGTTCGCGATCGGCGGCTTCCTGGCCGGCATCGGCGGGGCGCTGCTGGCCTATCAGCAAACCCTGGCGGTGGCCAGTCAGTACGCCCCGCTCACGGGTCTGGCTCTGTTCGGCACGGTTTACCTGGCCGGGGTCACCTCCATCAGTGGTGGCCTGTTGTCCGGCGCGATGGCCGCGGGCGGCATCATTTCGGTGCTGTTCTTGAACCTGTTCGGCGAAGCGAGCTGGTACAACTCGCTCGCCGCGGTTGGTTTGATCGTGACGGTCGTGCTCTACCCGGAGGGCCTGGTGGGGTACTACCACGCCCTGGGCGACCGGTTGCGCAAGCGGTTGCGCCGTGCCGGGCCCGCCGTGCCGATGGATGGCCCGCCGGCCGAACCGGAGCCGCCCGCGCCGGCGGCGCCGGCCGGCGGCGGTGAGATCCTGTTCCTGGCCAACGTCGGGGTGCGGTACGGGGGAGTGGTCGCCGTCGACGAGGTGTCGCTGTCCGTACCGTCCGGGAAGCTGGTCGGCCTGATCGGGCCGAACGGCGCCGGCAAGACCACGCTGATCGACGCCATCAGCGGCTTCGTCGACTACACCGGAGAAGTGCGGTTCGACGGCGTGCCGCTCGACGGGGTCCCGGCCTTCCGGCGTGTCCGGCGTGGCCTCGGGCGCACCTTCCAGGGCATCGGACTCTACGAGGACCTCAGCGTCGCCGAGAACGTCACCGTGGGCGTCGGTCCGGCTCGGCCCGGCGACCCGGCGGTGGGCATGCCGGTCGCGCGGGTGTTGTCCTTGCTGGGCCTCGGCGAACTGCGGGACCGGCCGGTTCGCGAGCTGTCGCAAGGCCATCGCCAGCTCACGTCGGTGGCTCGTGCGCTCGCGGGCGCACCCGGGCTGCTGCTCCTCGACGAGCCCGCGGCCGGCCTGGACAGCACCGAGAGCGCGTGGCTCGGCGAACAGCTCAAGCGGATCCGGGACGGCGGGGTGAGCATCGTGATGGTCGACCACGACATGGATCTGGTCATGTCCGCCTGCGATCTGGTGTATGTGCTCGACCTCGGCCGCCTGATCGCGAGCGGAACCCCGGCCGAGATCCGCGCGAATCCACGGGTGACCGAGGCCTATCTCGGCTCCGTCGGGATACAGGAGGTCGGATGAACACGGTGCTGAGCTGCTCCTCGCTGACCGCTGGGTACGCCGGGAACCCGGTGGTGCGGGACTTCGCCCTGGAACTCGGCGAGGGCGAGGTGCTCGCGCTGCTGGGGCCGAACGGAGCCGGCAAGACCACCGTGCTGCGGACCCTGGCCGGGCTGTTGCCCCGGATCGGCGGCCAGAGCGTGGTGACCGGCCGGCCGGGCCGGGGCGGCTCCCGGGGCGTGGTGCTCGTGCCGGATCACCGTGCCCTGTTCACCACGCTGACCGTCGGCGAGAACCTGCTGCTCGGCAGGCGGTCCGGTGGCCCGAGCGTGAACGACATCCTCGGCTACTTCCCGGAACTGGGTAAACGGCTGGACGTCGCGGCGGGCAAGCTCTCCGGTGGCGAACAACAGATGCTCGCCATCGGGCGCGCTCTCATCCAGCGGCCCCGGGTGCTGTTGATCGACGAAATGAGCATGGGCCTGGCCCCGGTCGTGGTGCAGGCACTGCTTCCCGTCGTCCGGCAGGTCGCGGACCGTACCGGCGCCGCGGTCGTGCTCGTCGAACAGCACGTGCGCTTCGCGCTGAGCGTCGCGGACCGGGCGATGGTCCTTGTCCACGGCCGCGTCTCGCTGTCGGGACGGGCCTGCGACCTCGCGGCCGATCCGGCGCTGCTCGAACGCGCCTACCTCGGCGAGGCCGTCTGATCCGCCCCTAGTCCTCCGAACGCGCGTGTTCGAGCATGGGGATATTGCGAAGGATGTGCTGGCGCATCTCCTTGCGCGCCTGGCGAACGTCGCGGCTCTTGAGGGCGTCGATGATCCGCTCGTGGTCGGCATGACGCTCGCCGACCTCGTGCGCCAGCGGCCGCCGCCGGCCCGAGGTGTTGATGATGAGATCACTCATGTCCCACATCTGCTCGCTGACCCGGAGGATGACCGAGGAGTGGGTCATCTCCAGCAGGAGACCGTGGAACGCGCGGTTGAGCGTGCGGTAACCGTGCACCCGTCCGCCCGGATCGTCGATGACGGCCACCTGCCCCAACTCGTCATTGATGCGGATCAGCTCGGCGAGCTGATCCTCGGCGTAGCGGCGCGTGGCCACCGCGGTCGCTTCGGCTTCGAGGCTGGCGAACATGGTGAAGAAATCGGACGCCTCGTCTTGCGTGTACGCCGGGACCCGGCTGCCGACCTGCGGGATGATCTCGACCAGGCCCTCGACGGACAGCCTGCGGAGCGCGTCCATCACGGGCTGCTTGCTGACCCCCAGCTCGGTCCGCAGCGCCTCGACGGCGATGCTGTCGTGTGCGGACCATTCCCCTTCCAGCAGCCGTGCCTTGATGCTCTGGTAGGCGCGCTCACTCAGCCGCTGCCCCTCCAATGGGCCCTGACGACTGTTCGCTCTCACGGCCATGAGCTTACTTCAGTCGGCGGTTCCCGGTGCCTCTGGTGTCCTTGACCGCGATTACTGAAATGCTAGTATGTCAGGCGTAGTGACTTTTCGAGCCGTCAGTCCGAGGAGAGCTCAATGACCGGTGTCGCGCTCGTGTGCGCCTCGCACTCGCCGCTGATGGAATTCACCGAACCGGCGGCAGGGCAGCGAGAAGCCGTCGAGGCCGCTTTCGCCGGAGCGCGTGCCTTCATCGCGGGGTTCGATCCCGAACTGGTCGTGCTCTTCGGACCCGATCACTACAACGGCTTCTTCTACGACATGATGCCTTCGTTCTGCGTGGGGATGGCCGCCACCTCGATCGGGGACTACAACTCGTCGGCGGGGGAGCTGTCGGTGGACCGCGAGGCCGCGGGACGGCTACTCCAAATCGTTCTCGATGCCGACGTGGACATCGCGATGTCCGAGCAAATGTATGTCGACCACGGTTTCGCGCAACCGCTCGACCTGCTCTTCGGTGGTCTGGGCCGGGTGCCCGTGGTTCCGGTGTTCATCAACGGGCTCGCCGAGCCCTTGGGGCACGTTCGGCGGGTCCGCCGGCTGGGAGAGGCGATCGGACGGGCGGCTCTGTCCCTGGACCGGCGAGTACTTTTCCTTGGCTCCGGCGGGCTTTCCCACGACCCGCCGGCCCCGAGGCTCGAGACCGCGCCACCGGAGGTCAAGGCCCGGATCATCTCGGAAGGACGGCGGCTCACCCCGGCGCAGCGCGCCGAGCGCGAGATGCGGGCGATCCAGGCCGGACGCGATCTGGCGGCGGGCACGGCGACGATTCAGCCGCTCAATCCGGCGTGGGACAAACTGGTCCTGGAAACATTGGCGGCGGGTGACTTCGACACGATCGATTCGTGGCGCACGGAATGGTTCGTCGCCGAGGCCGGTCACTCTTCCCATGAGGTGCGGACCTGGATCGCGGCCTATGCCGCGCTGGCCGCGGCCGGACCCTACGAGGTCACCTCCTCCTTCTACGCGCCGATTCCCGAATGGATCGCCGGCTTCGCCGTGACACAGGCCCGTCCATCGGGTTCGGCCGACCGAGGCCGGCCGACGTGCTGAAAGGAGACGGAGATGAGTTCTGATATCTCGGCTTGGGGAGCGTTGGGCGGAGTCCCGTACAGCGTTCGCTACGTCCAGGCGGGTCCGTGGTCCACCCGGGTGCTGGAAGCGGGGGAGGGGGAGCCACTGGTGCTGATGCACGGCACGGGTGGCCATCTGGAAGCCTACCTCCGCAACATCGGTCCGTTCGCCGAGCACTACCGGGTGATCGCGTTCGACTTCGCGGGGCATGGGTACACCACGCATGCCGTCGCCGACCTGGAGATCGGAACCTACGTCCGGCAACTGCTGGACCTGCTGGACGCGCTGGAAATCCCCTGGGCGCACCTCAACGGGGAGTCGTTGGGTGGCTGGGTCGCCATGAAGTTCGCGGCGGCTCATCCGGACCGGTCCGGACGTCTCGTGCTGAACACTCCGGGAGGGACGATGGCGCGTCCCGAAGTGATGGAACGAATCCGGGGTCTGTCGCAGGCCGCGGCCGACGATCCCAGTGCGGACCGGATCCGGGCGCGCTTGGAATGGCTGATGGCCGACAAGGCGACCGTGACCGAGGAACTGGTCGGTCTGCGCCGGGCCGTCTACGCCAGGCCGGGGTTCGCGGAGTCGATGCGCCACATCCTTTGCCTTCAGGATCCGGTGATCCGTCAGCGCAATCTGGTCACCGACGCCGAACTGTCGGCCGTGCCGCGGGGGGCGATGGTGATCTGGACCTCCGACGACCCGTCCGGGCCTGCCGCCGCGGGAATGGAAATGGCGGCCAAGATCCCGGACGGGCGGTTCGAGTACATCGCCGACGCCGGGCACTGGCCACAGTGGGAGCAGCACGAGCAGTTCAATCGGCTGGTCCTCGAATATCTCGCGAAAGAGGCCCTCGCCCCCGAGTCCGGTAAAACGCACTGAGCGCGTGAACATTCCCTTCTGACACCGCGAGGAGACGATGTGACCAGCACGACGACCGTACCGGCGGCGAAACTTCCGGCGAGGGACGCCCAGGAATGGGCGACACGGGTGGATTTGGCCGCCTGTTACCGGCTGATCGACCGGTACGGCATGAGCGACATGGTGTACAACCACATCACCGCGCGTATTCCTGGCCGGGAAAACGAATACCTGATCAACGCCTACGGCTACCGCTACGACGAGATCACCGCGTCCAATCTGTACAAGATCGATATCGAGGGCAACGTCCTGGCCAAACCCGACACCCGGTACGGCATCACTCCGGCCGGTTACATCATTCACAGCGCGGTGCATTCGGCCCGGCCGGACGCCGGCTGCGTGATTCACACCCACGCGCGGGCCAGCATGGCGGTGTCGATGCTGGAATGCGGCTTCCTGCCCCTGAGCCAGCATGCGATGCGTTTCTACGGCAATGTCTCGTATCACGACTACGGGGGACCGGCCGCCGACCTGGCCGAGCGGGCGAAACTGATCGCGAATCTGGGCGACAACCAGGTGATGTTCCTGCGCAACCACGGGTTGCTGGTCGTCGCGCCCTCGATCCCGGAGGCGTTCAACATGGTCTATTGGATCGAGATGGCCTGCAAAGCCCAGCTGGACGCGATGGCGACGGGCGCCGAACTGGTCATCCCGGCCGAGGAGGCGCGGGTGCTCACCGCGGATCTGTTGCAACCGAAGGATCCGGGCAAGAAGCTGTCGTTGGATCTTTACGACGAGGAAGTGCGCCGGCCCTACGGCGTGATGGAGTGGGAAGCGATGATCCGGCTGCTCGATCGCGACAGCCCCGGCTTCCGGGACTGACCACCTGCCGGCGGGGCCGGTGGAAAACCGGTCCCGCCGGCGGCGCGTCGGTTCAGGCGGCGAAGTCCTGGGCGGACACGACTTCGCCGCTGTGCGCCATCGGGTTCCGCGCGATCTCCGCGACGACCCGCGCGATCAGGTCCGGGCTGTGCATGCCCGAGGCGTCGAAGTCCGGCCTGAGCAGCCACCTGGCCATCTCGGTGTCGACGAACTGGGGCTCGACGGCGATGACACCGATGGCGTGCGGTGCGGTTTCGTGGGCCAGCCGGTTGGTGAAGGCTTCCAGCGCGATCTTGGAGATTCCGTAACCGGGGTGGATCGGAAACCGGAACGGGGACGGGGGCGCGTTTTCCGGTGCCGGTTCGACCGGAGCCGGGCGTGCTCCGGGCGCGGTGATGTTGATGATCGCGCCGCCGCCTTGGCTGATCATCAACGGCAGTACCAGCTTGGCCGCGAGATAGGGCGCACGGAGGTTGACCGCCAGCGCGGTGTCCAGTTCGTCCGCCGGGGCTTCCAGAATCGATCCGAATCCTATGTGGACGGCGTTGTTGACGAGCACGTCCACCCGGCCGAACTCCAGCCTGGCCCGGTCGATCACGGACCGCACGTCGGCGGTGTCCGCCAGGTCTGCCCGGTGCGCGACCCCGCGCCCGCCCAGTCGCCGGATCTGCTCGGCCGTTTCGACGATCGTGCCATGCAGATTCGGATCGCTCTGGTGCTCGCTGCGGGCACAGACCAGAACGTCCATGCCCGCCGCGGCCAGCCGCAGTGCGATGGCCTTGCCGATGCCCCGGGACGCTCCGGTGACCACGGCGCATTTGCCTGCCAGTTCCATGAAACTCCGTTCCGAGCCGTTCCGGGGTTCGCGTTTCAAGCATGCTAGCATGCCACTGACTCGAGTGCGTTGCCTTTCCTGGCGGCCACGACGGATCCACTGTAGATTCTCTTCCTACCTGTCGCCGGAGGCCAGCGTGAAGGTCGATATCGAGCAGCTCCGCCGGGACGTGCGGGCTGTCCTGGCGCACCACGGGGTTCCTGATGAGGAAGCCGAGGTGGGCGCCGAGATGTGCCTGGACGCGGAGTTGCGTGGCCACGGCTCGCACGGTGTTCGCCTCCTCCGCAACGTGGTCGCGCAGTACCGGCACACCGCCGAACGCCGGAGCGAGCCGAAGGTCGTGCACGAGACACCGGTTTCCGCCCGGTTTGACGGAGGCTTCCACCTGTCCTGGTTCGCGCACCGGAGCGCCGTCGACATCGCCATCGCCAAGGCTGAGCGGTCCGGCATCGCGATCGTGTCGGCGGCCGGTGCGGGAGTGAGCGGCGCGCTGAGCTACCTCGCCGAGCGCATGGCCGGCGCCGGGCTGGTCGGTATCGCGATCAACAGTTCCCCGGTGACCGTGGTCGCGCCCGGAACCTCCGTGCCCTCTCTCGGCACGAATCCGCTGGCCATCGCCGTGCCTCGCCGATCGCGGCCGCCGCTGGTGCTGGACATGGCCACCTCGTCGATCGCGTTCAACCAGATTCTGCGCGCGCGTGATCTCGGGCAGGAACTCCCGGCCGGCGTCGCGACCGATGGATCGGGCAACGCCACGCGCGATCCGGCCGCGGCGATCGACCCGGTGTCGGGGCGGGGCCGCATCCTGCCCTTCGGCGGACATCGCGGATTCGGCCTCGCGTTGATGCTCGAACTCATGGTCTCGGCGGGCGTCACGGGGCGGACCGGTGAGGACAAGCGCGGTCCCTTCGTGCAGGAACCCGCCGACTTCAGCGGGTTCTATCTTGCCTACCACCCCGATCTGGTCGGCGATCCTGCGGCAGGCGCGGTGGCGACCGAGCGACTGCTGTCCGAGCTGACCGGGGAAGGCGTCCGGCTCCCGGGCGAGGTGGCGCGGGTCCGGCGCGATCGCTGTTACGACGAGGGCGTCGTGGAACTCGACTACGACGTCCTGGAAATGCTGCGTGAACTGACAAACGCCTGATACACCGGGACATCCCGTGGCTTTTTTGCCACCGTGGCAAAAAAGCTACGGACGGGCGGCGTCGAATCCTAGGCTGACGAGCAACCGCATGGTGTCCGGCCGGCTACGCCATGACAACCACACGCGGCGTCCATGAGGTCCTGCGCGTCTGCGAACGACCAGATCGAACCCCCTCACCTGAAAGGGAGAAAACACCATGACGATGAGCGTGAGTGAAGTCGCGGAGCGCTTCGCCGGGACCTACATGCAAACCGATCCTGACCCGGATTTCGCCGAGCTGTTCGCGCCGGTGTTCACGCACTGGCACAACTACGATGTCCGGGCCGATACGTTCCCCGGCGAGTTCATGGCCGCCGCGATGGTGCGCACGCTCAGCCTGACCGACGAGCTCATGCCCGACCACAAGGACGAATTGCTCTACCTGCATGTCGCCGAGTCCGCGTTCATCCTCGCCGCGCGGGCGACCGGCACCCTTCCCGACGGCACGAAGATCGATATCCCCCGCGCCCTCGTGGCCACCGTGGAGGACGGAAAGATCACCAAGATCGACTCCTGGGGTGACCACGCCCAGCGTTACCCTATCGGCGTCGCGCTGCGGGAGACCTACGGCCTTGTCACCTGTGTCGCATGTGGACGGCCCGAATGTGACACCGGGCAGTGGCGGGAGGAAGGCGTGGCGGCCGCCAACGGCGGAACGGAATGACCGTGCGGAAGACGTCGGCGCACCTTCGCGCCGAGGCGGAGGCGGAGGTGACCACCCTGCCGGTCGACACCGCGATCGCCCGGCACGGAGGAGACGGTGTGGTCTTCGTCGACCTGCGTGAAGCCGGTGAACTCCAGCAGGACGGCAGGATTCCCGGCGCGATCGAGGTACCGCGCGGGACTCTGGAGTTTTTGATCGATCAGGAAAGTCCTCGTGGGCTGCCGGTCTTCGGTGAGGACAAGCAGTTCATCTTCTTCTGCGCCGGTGGAGGCCGTTCGGCGCTGGCCACCAAGACCGCGCAGGACATGGGTTTGGCGCGGGTGGCGCAGATCGAGGGTGGCTTCGAGGCGTGGAAGGCCGCGGGTGGCCCCGTCGCCTGATGCGCGGTCTCCCGCTTGGCGCGCGGGCCGGAAAGGTAAGGCTCGATGACCATTGCCGCGGTCGTGATCGGCCTCGCGATAGGTGTCGTGCTCGGCGGGCTCGGCGGTGGTGGCGGCGTCCTCACCGTTCCCGCGCTGGTCTACCTGCTCGGCGAGAGCCCTCAGGAGGCGACCGGCGCCAGCGCGATCATCGTCGGGGCGGCCGCCCTGACCGCCGTGGTGACGCGGGTTCGCGGTGTCGACTGGCGGCTGGGAATCGCGTTCGGGCTGGCCGGAATACCGGCGGCCTACCTCGGCACGCTGCTCAACCGCGCGGTCCCGGCACCGGTCTTGCTCCTCGCGTTCGCCGTGCTCGCCGTCGTGACGGCGCTGCTGATGCTCCGGAACGTCCGTGCGATCCGGCCCAAGCCGGTCATTGGGACGGACGCGCGATGCCCGTGGCGACCGCCACGGCCTGAAGGCACCGCCGTCTCGGTCATGCCCAGACCGGCCACCGGCCGGCGTTCGTCGCTCCACAGCGCGGCCGAAATCGTGTGCGGAGGGATCGCGGTGGGTTTCTTGGCCGGATTCCTCGGCGTAGGCGGCGGTTTCCTGATCGTCCCGGTGCTGACCGTCGTGCTGAAGCTGCCGGTCCACCGGGCGATCGCCACCTCGCTGCTGATCATCGTGGTGAACTCGGTGTCCGCGGTCGTCTCCCGGGCCGGCGCCGGACATCTGGACTGGGCCTGGATCCTGCCGCTTGCCGCCGCGGCGGCCGTCGGCGCCGTCGTGGGCCGGAGGCTGGCGGGGAAACTCAGCGCTACGGTCACCCGCCGGGCCTTCGCGGCCCTGCTGATGCTGGTGGGCGTGCTCGTCGGCCTCGAAAGCATCGTGGCGTGGTGACGCCGCAGACGAGAATCCGCCCAGCCGCGCACGCGCGGCTGGGCGGATTCGGCTGTGTTTTCCAAGGCCCGCGATCGGATGTGCGGAGACGGGCCGTGGCTCGCGAGCCCTTCAGTCCTGTCCGGGGTCGTCCGGCAGGACCTGGTGGATCTCGACCACGTTCCCGATGGGATCGACGAAAAAGATCTGGTACCAGTTCTTGACGGCCCAAACGCCGTAGTCCGCGTACTCGATCCCGGCGTCTTCCAGACGCTTCTTGGCGACCTCGATGTCATCGCAACGGAACGCGAAGTGACCCCGGGTCAGTGGGTTGACCGGTTGCCGGAGGCGTTCGGACAGACCCTCGTCCGGCGCGCACAGGTGCAACTGGAGGAGTTCGGGATCACCGGCCGACAGGAAGCGAGCCGGGATTTTCACCTCGCCCGCGCTGTTGTCGGTATAGCCCTCCACGTGGATGGCCGGCAGTTGCGGGATCGCGTCAAGGCCGAGCGCGGTCTGGTAGAAGTCATTCAGCCCTTCGACATCGGAACTGACCATGTTGACGTGATGCAGTCTCATCTTCTCGCCTTCCTCTTTTCCGGCCCACCGTGACGGTGTTCGACGAGTACCGGGGCCGTGTGCCGGTAACTAAAATGCTAGCATGTCAATCTGCTAGAATGTCAACGTCACGCCTGATCGGCCCTGTCCCGGGCCGGGCGAAGGAGGAGTCCGATGGCTGTCCGAACCGGCGCCGAGTACATCGAGCGGCTGAAGAAGACCCCCCGCGAGGTGTGGGTTCGCGGCGAGCGAGTCGAGAACGTGGCCGAACACCCGTTCTTTCGCAAACCGGTCGAGCAGATCGCCCGGTTGTACGACATGCAGCACGATCCCGAGCATGCCCACGTGCTGACCCGGCCCGGCCCGGATGGCCCGGTCGGCATTTCGTTCGTGCCGCCCCGCACGGGCGAGGATCTGCTTGACCGGCGTAAGGCCTACACCCTGTGGGCCGAGGCGACTTTCGGGCTGATGGGCCGTAGTCCCGACTTCCTGAACACGACGTTGATGGCCCTCGCCGACGAGCCCGCCGTGTTCGCTCGTCTGGGCCAGCGGTATGCCGACAACGTGCAGCGGTATCTCGAGTACGTGCGGGACAACGACCTGTTCCTCACGCACGCGCTCATCACCCCGCAGACCGACCGGTCGAAGTCGGCCTCCGAACAACGCGACGAGTTCCTGCACATGGGTGTCGTGCGGGAAACCGGGGAAGGCTTGGTCGTCCGCGGCGCGCGGATGCTCGCCACGCTGGCGCCGATGGCCGATGAAATGCTGATCTACTCGCTCCCCGGTCTGCGAGAGGGCGACGAGAAACACGCGGCGGTGTTCGCCATCCCGATCGAAACGCCTGGCCTCCGCCTGATCAGCCGTGAACCCTACGACGACGGCTCCCGTAATTCCTTCGACCACCCGCTTTCGTCGAACTTCGAGGAAGCGGACTCCCTCGTTGTCTTCGATGACGTGCTCGTGCCATGGGACCGTGTCTTCCTGCACGGTGACGTCAAGTTGGCCAACGCGATGTATGCCGAGACCGGCATCAGGCAGCACACCGGGCATCAGACCGGCTCGCGCGGGCTGGTCAAGATGCGGTTCGCGCTGGGCGTGGCGATGGCTCTGGCACAAAGCGTGAAGATCGACGGGTTCCTGCACGTCCAGCAGAAACTCGGCGAGGCCATCGCGGCGGTCGAGATCTGCGACGCCCTGCTGGTGGCTTCCGAGGCCGACTTCGAGCGCTCGTCCATGGGGAACGCCAGGCCACGGTTCGAAGCCCTGCAAACTCTGCGCATGCACCTGGCGACCACGTACCCGAAGGTGGTGGAAATGCTGCAGACCCTCGGTGCCGGCGGACTGCTCATGATGCCCTCCGCCGAGGACTTCGACAGCCCGATCGCCGACGATGTCGCCAAGTATTTCCAGGGCGCCGGTGGCCTGCCGGCGGTGGACCGGGTCCGGCTGTACAAGCTCGCCTGGGACCTGTGCGGCGAAGCGTTCGGCCAACGTGCTCTGCAGTACGAGCGCTATTACGCGGGCGACCCGGTCCGGTTGTTCGCCGGGAACTACCTCAGCTACGACAAGTCCGGCGCCCAGCGGCTGGTCGACCGCGCGCTGGCGCTGTCCGGGGATCCGGTGAAGGCGTCGCCGGAGAGCGCGTAGCACCCTGGCGTGCGTTGAAATTCGTAGAGAGGCAGGAATGGAACAGATTAATCGCTTGCTGTTCAAGCAGTATTACCTCGACTGCTTGTCTCAGGCGTCATATCTCATCGGTGACCGGGATACCGGGCGTGCGGTGCTCGTCGATCCCCGCCGTGACATCGGCGAATATCTCGCGGACGCCGAGGCCGCCGGGCTGGTGATCGAACGTGTCCTGGAAACGCATGTGCACGCGGACTTCCTATCCGGTCACCTCGAACTGGCGAAGCGGACCGGCGCCCGGATCGCGTACGCGTCGTCCGCGCGGGTCGAGTTCGATGTGGACCTTCTCGCCGACGGGCAGCGGATTTCGCTGGGCGAGGTCGAACTGGAAATCCTGCACACCCCTGGGCATACCCCGGAGTCGATGTGTGTGGTGATCCGCGCATCGGGGACGGACGAGGTGCCGTTCGGGGTACTGACCGGCGACACCCTGTTCGTCGGTGACGTCGGCCGACCGGACCTCCTCGCCGCGAACGGCTGGTCCTCGGAGGAACTCGCCGCCGCCTTGTTCCGCTCCACCCGGGAGAAACTGCTGAACCTGCCTGACCGGACACGGGTCTTTCCCGCACATGGCGCCGGGTCCGCGTGCGGAAAGAACCTGTCCTCGGAAACCAGCAGCACCATCGGTGAACAGCGCCGGACGAACTATGCGCTCGCGCCCATGAGCGAAAGCGAGTTCGTGGCGATGGTGGGCGAAGGGCAACCGAGCGTGCCCCGGTATTTCGCCTACGCCTCCGCCCTCAATCGCCGGAAGCGGGACGTTCTCGACGAACACGCACCGGTCGAGGCGCTGGACCTCGGGCAGGTCACCACGGCCGGACCCGATGCCGTCGTCCTGGACGTCCGCGACCCCGCCGAGTTCGCCGCCGGGCATGTGCGGGGCGCGATCAACGTCGGCCTTGACGGCCGGTTCGCGGAGAGGGCCGGTGAGGTCATCGACGCCGGCACCCCGATCGTGCTCGTCGCCCCGGCAGCCCGGGAGGTCGAAGCCCGGAACAGGCTCGCGCGCATCGGCTTCGACCGCGTCCTCGGCTACTTCGCCGGGGGCATCGACGCGGCCGGCGATACGGGTCTGGACCGGGCTCGCCGGCTCACCGCCACCGAATTCGCCGACGAAGCGCCGACGAGCCAGGTTGTCGACCTGCGCGGTCCCGGCGAGACCACGGTCACCGGCATGGTGGCAGGTGCGATCTCGATCCCGCTCCCTGAACTGGCCGCCCGGATCGGCGAGCTTTCCGCCACCCGTCCGGTCCGGCTGTACTGCGCCGGGGGCTACCGCTCGTCCATCGCCGCGTCCACCCTCCGTGCCCACGGTTTCCCCGATGTCGCCGATCTCGACGGCGGCTTCAGCGCCTGGCTGGAGGCCCGGCTTCCGGTCGCGGGCCGACTTCCGTGAGCCACCGGGCCGCGCCCGCACGGGCGCGGCCCACTGCCAAAGGATGCCGCCTGTGCTCACCACCGTCACCGCCGGCCGCTGGACCCGCACCGAACGGGTGCGGATCGCCGGAATCGCCGGCGTCGTCGCCGCACTGCACATCATCGGCTGGAGCCTGTATCTCGGCTACGCCAACGGTCCCGCCGGTGCCGGAGCCTTCGCCGGCGCCGGCACCCTCGCCTACACGCTCGGCATGCGGCACGCCTTCGACGCCGACCACATCGCCGCCATCGACGACACGACGCGGCTCATGGTGCAGCGCGGCCGCAGGCCCGTCGGCGTCGGATTCTTCTTCGCGATGGGGCACTCCACCGTGGTTCTCGTGCTCGCCCTCGTCGTGGCGCTCGCGGCGGGCGCCGCAGGCGGGGGAGTGAGCGCTTTCCGCCAGGTCGGCGGGCTGGTGTCCCAGCTCGTCGCGATGCTGTTCCTGCTGCTCGTGGCCGTGCTCAACGTGATCGTGCTGGCCGGTGTCATCGGCCTGTGGCGGCAGATGGCCGGAGGCAGGCTGGACCGGCAGGAGCTCGAACTGCGACTGCTCAACCATGGCCTGCTCAACCGTGTCCTCGGCCGCCGCGCCCGCCGGTTCGTGCGCTCGTCATGGCACATGTACCCGGTCGGCATCCTTTTCGGACTCGGCCTGGAGACGGCCAGCGAGGTCACCCTGCTGGCCCTGTCCGCGAGCACCGCCTCCGATGGCCCAGGGCTGCCCACGCCGGCCGTCCTGTCGCTGCCGTTGCTCTTCGCCGCGGGAATGAGCGCGTTCGACACGGCCGACAGCATCGTCATGACGCGCCTGTACTCCTGGGCCTACCGCAGCCCGGCGCGCAGGCTCTACTACAACATCGCCACTACCGGGATGACCGTCGTGGTCGCGGTCTTCATCGCCAGCGTCTACGTGGGCAGGCTCCTCGCCGACGCCACCGGAACCGGCGGCTTCCTGGCCACTTATGCCTCTCTCGCGGAGCACTTCGAACTGGTCGGCTATATCGTTGTCGCCCTCTTCGTTGTCTCCTGGCTCGTCGCGGCCGGCACATGGCGCTACTGCGGACTGTCCCAGAAGTACGACCGGGACTGTCAGTGATCTTTGGGCGGGGTGGTGATCCGGAGGCCGGGGCACCGTGCCTCGGCAGAAGGACCACGATGTCGGAGATGGGACTCGTCACCGCGCGGCTGGACCGCGAGCCTTCCTCTCAGGGCTGACGGGCAGAGAACTGGCGGCGCAGGTATCCGTACCAGGCGTGGACGTACGCGGTACTCACCGCGGCTTCGGGGGCGAAGAGGTCCCAGGCGTGGTAGGCGCCGGGGTACAGGTGCAGTTCGACGGGCACGCCGCCGGCCTGGAGCCGCGTCGCGTAGCTCAGGTCTTCGTCGCGGAAGACGTCGAGTTCGGCCGCCGCGATGAAGGTGGGCGGCAGGCCGGTGAGGTCCGTCGCGCGCGCGGGTGCGCAGTACGGCGGCACCTCGTCGACGCCGGCGCGGTCCCCGAGGATCAGGTTCCAGGCCGAGATGTTGGTCGCGCGGTCCCAGATGCCGATGTCGGTGATCTCGTGACTCGAAGCCGTGGTGTTGCGGTCATCGAGCATCGGGTAACTCAGCGCCTGGAACAGCGGCGCCGGCTCGCCATGGTCGCGGATCATGAGCGCGGTGGCCGCGGCGATGCCCCCGCCGCCGCTTTGTCCCGCCAGGGCGACGCGGCCCTCGTCGATACCGAGCGCAGCCGCCTGACCGCGAAGCCAGCGATAGGCGAGCAGTCCGTCCTCGGCGGCGGCCGGGGCGGGAGCCTCCGGCGCGAGCCGGTAGTCGACGGAGGCGACGACGCAGCCGACCTCCACGACCAGGTGCTTGAGGGTGGGATCGTCCTGGGCCGCGTACCCGAGGACCTGCCCCCCGCCGTGGAACCAGAGCAGCACCGGAAGCGGCCCGGCCGCATCGGTGGGCCGCAGGAGCCGGATGGGGAGGGTGGATCCGTCCGGGCGGACCACGTCGACCCCTTCGACCAACACGGACGGCTCATCCGGTATCTGGGCCGCGATCGCCTCGGCGAAGGCGCGGACGCCGGCGCGCGTGCCCTCCAGATCGCTGAGGTCGAACACCCCCGCCTCCGTCATCGGCACCGCCTTCAAGGCCTCGGCCAGTTCGGGGTCGATCCGCTCGTATGCGTTCTTGGTGTTCAAGTCGTTCGTCTCCTCGCGGCTACACAGCAGCCGGTCGTGCAGGGGAATGGTGGGTCGTTTGGACCGGTTTCGCCGGGCCGTCCGGATGCACTGATGTCAGTACATGACATCAACGTAGCACTAATGTCAGGCGCTGTCATCACTCGGATGTCAGTTTCTGCATCGGCGTGGAGGATCGGAGTATGAGCCGATGGAAACCCGATGCCCAAGGCGAGAGAACCTCAGCGAGGCGTGAATCGCCTCAGCGGTGCGGCTTCGCCTCGAAGTTGGCGGCCGCGGCCGCATAGACGCTCGATGCGTCGCCCCGCGCACCGTCGATGTGGATGAGCAGCTTCGTCATGCGCCACCCGTCTCCTCGCCGGACGAGATCGATCTCGTATCGGCCATACGCCAGGTACATCCCGTCGTCGGTCTCATCGACCCAATGTGGGCAGTACATGTGCGCCTTCACGTGAGCGGCGTCGCCGTCGACCTCGATGATGTGGCCCGGGTTGAGGTGTGTGGTGCCCAGAAAGCCACCGTTGCGAGCGATCAGCCCCTCGATGAACTCGTCGACAGGCTGGGGTTCGGCGACGTTCTCCATGACCGTCGCCGCATCGATCAGGAACCGATCGTCGAGGACCTCGCGCACGGCCGCCCAATCCTTGACGTCCAACGCCATGAAGTAGCGGTGGATCGTGTCGGAGATGAGGCTGCGGTCATAGAGGTAGGCGATCTTTTCTTCTGAGCTGAGTCCCATGAAGGTGCTCCTGGTGTCTCGCGCGGGGGTGGTCAGTCGACGGCAGCGAGGGCGAGGTCGGACAGGCGCTGCAGCCGGGTGAAATGCGCGAGCCCCTCGAGCAGGCCCGCCGAGAGGAAGATGAACGTCAGGTCCCGCTCTGGGTCGATCATCCACATTGTCGACCCCGAGCCGACGGAGCCGAAGGTGCTCGGAGAGGCCGTGAAACCGAATGGCGACAGGTAGTCACCGACCCCGCGCACGTATCCGCCACCATAGGTGAAGTTGGCCGGGAACTCCGCGATGCGACGCGCCTCCTTGTTGAAGTCCCAGAAGTCGTTCGGCTTGTCGCCGGTGTGGTTCCGGTACGCGTAGTCGACGATCGCGGGGGAGAGCAGCCTGGTCTGATCGAGGCTGCCGCGACGTCGCAGCGCCTCCGTGAACGTCAGCACGTCGCCTACCGTGCTGAAGGCCATGCCGGCGGGCAGTTCGAAGTTCTCGTCGACGATGTCGTTGAGCGACTCCATGACGCTCACCTCCGCGGCCCCCGGCGTCAGTTCGGCCATGCGGAGCGGCACGCGGCGTGGGTGGTCGAGCGCGAGTCCGAACGAGCTGTCTGCCATGCCCAGCGGCTCGAAGAGGTCTTCCCGGGCTATGTCGAGGAATCGCCGTCCACCGGCATCGATCCGGCGCACTACTTCACCGAGGATGCCGTAGCTGGCGAACGGGTTGTAGAAGACTCGCTCGCCCGGCCGGTTGGCGAGCTGCTGGGCGCACACCGCCGCCGTCATCTTCTCGAGATTCCCCCAATCAGGACCCCACTCGTACGGCGGCGGTGGGACGAAACCGGCCCAGGTCCCTCCGGTATGGGTCAGAAGCTGCGCCACCGTGACGTCTTGCTTGCCGCGCACGGCGAACTCGGGGATGACATCCGCGATCCTCGTCGTGAACTCCAGGTGCCCCCGGTCGATGGCCCTGAGGACGAGAGCCGCCGTGTAGGCCTTTCCCGTCGACATCAGCATGAAGATGTCATCGGTCGCGGCCTCACGACCACGTGCGAGGTCGGTGTGCCCGATCGTTTCCAGGTAGCCGACACGGCCCTCGCGCGCGACGAGCAGCACCGCTCCGTGGTGGCGACCGGAGGCGACGTCCCGGCGGACCGCGTCGCCCAAGCGGGCCAGCGCGCCCGCGTCGAGCCCCAGTTCGCCCGGCTCTTCGATGTTCGGTTTCTCGGCCACTACCGGCTCCGTTTCTTTCCCTGGGCGGGCGGCATCCGCTTGCCCAGCTCCACGACCATCGCGAACGCACTCGTAAGCGCGTCCCCGTACTGCTTGGCGAGCTGTTTGCGAAGGAAGGGTGTGTGATCGAGCAGCAGGTCCCGGACAAATCGCTTGACCGGGTTCGTCGTGTGCATCAGCTGGCCCATCATGTAGGCGAACGCGACCACGGCGTCGGTCTCCGGTTTCCGGTCCGCCTCGTACCTCGCGAGCACCGGGGACAGAGCCGCGCGGTCTGACAAGTCGACGCCGGCGAGCGTGCAGGCCAGGTAGAAGCCGTCCACGATCGCCATTCCGGCGCCGTATCCCGCATACGGGTTGGTCGCGTGGGCGGCGTCTCCCATGACGGCGATACGGCCGTTCACCCACGAGGGCAGGGCATCCCGGTCGCGGATGACCCAGGGCACGAAATGCTCCAACGGCGTACTTTTGATCATCTCGGGCACCGGATCGGCGACGCCCTCGGCGATCGTCATGACCCGCTCCTTGATGGCCTGCGGTTCCGGCATGGGCGATGTCGAGTCACGGCGCTCCATGACCCACCAATGCCAGCCCTTCTGGCCGTAATACTCCATCGGCGTGTAGCCGCACTGGTAACCCCGCGGGTCCAACGACATCCGCGCCATCGCGCGGTCCGGGAAGGACTCGAAGGTGTGCCCCAGCCACACCGTCAGGTGGTTGTCACGGATCGGCCTGTCGCCCTCGAGGTATTTCCGGACCACCGAACGCAGTCCGTCCGCGCCGATGATCAGGTCCGCCTCGAAGGCGGTGCCGTCCTCGAAATGGGCCGTGGCACTCGAATCGTCCTGTGACACGCTGACGCATCGCTTACCGGACCGGATCAACCCGGGAGGCAGCGCCCTGTGGAGTTCGTCGTAGAGGGCCGACCGCATGGCCCCCAACCACAAGGGAGTGTCGATCGTCTTGTCGACCTTGGTCGGGTATGCCCCGATCACGCGGCCGTCGGGACGGGTGAAGACCGGGACCGCGGGGGAGCCGAGCGACTCGATGTCGATGCCGAGGATCTCCAGTGCTTTCAGCGGCGGCGGCCACAGTGCGATGCCCGCCCCGACCGACTTGACCTCCGGCCAGCGCTCGAACACCGTTACGTCGTGCCCGACCCGGGACAAACCCAGTGCCGCGGTGAGACCTCCGGGGCCCGCACCGATGATGGCGACCCTCTTACCTGCAGCTCTTGCCATGTGGCCTCTCCTCGTGCGGACGGCTCTGTCGCGACGGCGTAGACGCTAGGAGCCGCACGAAAAGACTGGCGAAATGCCCGCATCAGTCGCGGGCGACGAGGAGGCCCTCGGCGAAGCGAGACCCGATGCGGCTGAGAAGTCGGTCGTGGCAATGCCGGGCGCGGTCGGCGAGCGCATCGAGGTCGGTGTCGACCAGCGCGAAGTCCCTCTTCACGATCCGTCCCCGGACCATGACCAGCTCGACGTTGCCCGGGTTCGCACCCATGACGACGCTCCCGGTCGGGTAACTGACGGGCGCCAGATTCGCGCTCTTCGCATTGAGCGCCACGATGTCCGCCTCCTTGCCCACCTCCAGCGTCCCGGTGCGGTCGAGCAGGCCATTCGCCCGGGCGCCTTCCATGGTCGCGAACCGCAGCACGTCACGGGTGCTGAGCGGCAAGCTGAGCGGGTTCGATCCCGAGGCGATCGCGGCCGCGTTGACCTCGCCGCGAACGCTCGACAGCGCCGCCCTCATGACGCTGAACATCTCGCCGCTGATGTTGAAACAGGTGTCCACCGACAGGCTCGGACTGATCCCGAGCGCGAGGAGCCGCCGGATCGCTATGGGACCGATGGCCATGTGGAGTTCGAGTTCGGGCGCGACCGACACGGTGCCCCCGCTCTCGGCTATCAAAGCCAGTTCACGATCACTCAGCGAGTTGCAGTGCACCCACGTGGTGTCCGACGTCAGGCCGGCCGCGGATCGTTGCTTTTCGACGGGTCCGACCTTCGCCCAGTTGGCGTTGCCGACGTGAACACTCGTTCGCAGTCCCAGATCCCGGGCTTGACGGGCCTCGGCGGCGATGACCTCTTCGGTGGCGACCTCACCCCCTCGCGCGGCCATGGCGAGCCGGGTGAGCTGATCGTCGGAGGGGTAGTACCGCTCGCGCAACCGGCGGAGGTCCTCCGACGGAGGCGTCCGTCCGGCACCGGGCCCCGTCTCGAGGAACTCGCTGAGCACGGTCATCGACTGCCCGTACCCGAGAATCGACCGCGCACCGGAGTCGCGGTGCGCGGCGACAGCCGCGTCACTGTGCTCGGGCGTGAGGTGGTTGTGGTTCCAGTCGAAGATCTGGGTGCATCCTCCGTCGAGCGCCTCGGCCAGTCCGATCCGCAGCGCGACGTACATGTCCTCGGCGGTGTATGCCGGACCGAGTTTCCCCCACATGTCGCGGACGTAGTTCTCGATCGTCCAGTCCGCACCGGCGTACCGGAACAACGACTGCCACAGGTGCCGGTGTGTGTCGACGAATCCGGGAGTCAGCACGCGACCGTTCATGTCGAGGACCTCGCAGGCGGCAGGATCCACGACGATGTCCGGCCCCATGGCCGCGATCACGCCGTTGTCGACCAGGACGTCGCACACTCGGGACTCCGCCTGCGCCGGGTCGACCGGCACGACCGTGCCGCCGCGCAGCAGGGTTTTCGTCATCGGGCACTCCGTCATGTCCAAGCGCGGCCCTTATGCCCGCTGATGGCGACGACGCTAGTCCCGTCGCCGCAAATGCGCGCCAAACCGCCCCTGGCGTAACGAAGAGCCGCCGCTGATCGCGGAAACCGGATTTCGCCTCGGTTTTTGCCCACGCCGCAGGCTGGAGCCACCACACCGAGAGGACACGTACTTCATGACCGACAAGCCCGCGCTCAGCCGCCACTCGATGTACCGCACCTACCTCGACGACTACTCCCAGACGTGGTCGGAGTACTTCACCTTCAAGCGCGCGAACGGCATCCTCGAGGTCGCCATGCACACCGGTGGTGGCGAAGCGAAGTGGGACCTCGAACTCCACCGCGCGTTCATCCCGGCTTTCGCGGACATCCACCACGATCCCGAGAACGAGGTCATCATCCTCACCGGCACCGGGGACGGATTCCTCTCGACGTTCGACGAGGCTTCGTGGGATCGCAACGGATTCCGCGAGCCGTTCGAGCACCGTCACGGCTACGACGTCTTCTACTTCGACCAGACGAAGGAACCGTTCTCCCTGCTGAACCTGGAGATCCCGGTCATCGCCGCGATCAACGGCCCCCTGCTGATCCACGCCGAACTGGCACTGCTCAACGACATCGTCATCGCGTCGGACACCACCACGATCCGTGACACGCACTACACGGGGATGGGCATCGTCCCCGGCGACGGTGTGCACACGCTGTTCCGTGAGCTACTGGGCCACAACCGCGGCAAGTACTTCCTGCTGACCGGCGAGACCCTGGATGCCCGGCAATGCCTCGACCTCGGTCTGGTCAGCGAAGTCGTACCCAAGGACAAGCTCCTCGAGCGGGCCTGGGAAATCGCCGAAACGATCTTCATGGCGCGCAACCGCATCCAGCGTCGCGTCACCCGATCGCTTCTCGTTCAGCCCTGGCGCGAGTTGTTCACCAAGGAGCTGAGCTTCGGCCAGGGCCTGGAGTCGTGGGCCTGCCACGACTACTGGCCGATGGCCAAGGAAGCCGGTTTCGACATCTCGAACGTCAAGCAGGCCGACTCGTGACCCGCATCCACCACGCCAACATCCGGGTCTCCGATCCGCGGGCCAGCCTGGACTTCTACCGCGCACTCGGCCTCGACGTGGTCGGCTGCATGCGGATGCCGGGGCTCTACACCGTCTACCTCGGCGCGCCCGAAGGCGACGCGGTTCTCGAGTTCTCGGTCAACGAGACCGGTGACCCCGGCTGGTCGACCGATCCTGGAACGGGCCACCTGGCACTGGCGGTCGACGACCTCGACGCCACGATCAAAAGGCTTGCGGCGCAAGGCATCGAGCCCGAGGGGCCGGCGTATCACCCGGGCGGACGGCAGGAGGTGCGGGTCGCCTTCTACCGCGACCCGGACGCCAATCGAGTCGAGATCGTGCACGGCGAATTCCCGCCGCCGAAGGACGCGTTGCCGGACGAACTGGTCTGAACGCGCCCTCCTCTCGTGGCGCGACGGCACCCGCCGAAGCCGTTCCTCACGCTCCGGCGGGTGCCGCCGTTCACGGTCAGACGCGCAGGTCGTCGAGCAGCCGGCGGGTCGAGCCGCTCGGCACGGCCGGTACCTCGGCCAGTGCCGTCTCACACTGCCGGAACAGGGAGATCACGCGATCGTCGTCGCCGACCGCGGCAGCGATCCGCATCGCCAGGCGCCACGCACGCTCTCGGTACCGATCGGCCGCGAGGACCTCCCTCACCAGGACATGAGCCACTCCCAGCTGGTTCGCCGCGAACGCCGCCTCAGCGGCCGCGAAACGGATGTCGACCACGAGGTCCTGCCACACCGCCCGCTGCCCGATCGTCCACATCGATCTCGCGGACGCGAGAAACTCTCCGCCCACCACCTCCGCCAGCAGTCTCTGCGCGAGCTTCAGCCGCTGCCTGCCGTTGACGTCCCGCAGCCGGCGATAGGCGCTTTGGGCTTCCACGAAGTCGCTCGTCAGCTCGCCGAACGTCCACGTCACGCGCTCCGCGTCGACCTCGATGCACTGTCCACCGGGAAAAACCTCGCGCACGGCGCTGACGGCCATCCGCAGGTAGGCCTGTGCGGCCTTGTCGTTCTTGCTCTCGAACAGCGCGCCGATCAGCTCGGCCCGAAGGGCGGTGCCACCGTTCATCGCGAGGTAGGACAACAGCTCGACCGCTTTCAACAGCTTGAGTTCGTGGAACCGGCCCCCGATCTCCAGACCGAGCGGTGGGGTCTCCCGAACCCTGACGAGCGCCGCGTCCGGCACGTCCGATCGCGTCTCCGCCTGCAACAGAAGCGTGCGTCCGAGATCGCGCCACGGCCCGTCCGAATCCACCTCGGCGTCGAGCCGGCGCGACAGCACAGCGGGGAATTCCGCCAGGGCACGGCCGATGAGGTGCATCGAACCGATCTGCTGCGACACCGACAGCGCCATGTCGGCGGCCTCATCGGCGCCGGATTCATTGTTGACCCGCCACTCCGCCTCCGAGAGGTACACCGCCGCGGTCGGGAGGAACAGCCGGCGATCCCACCGGCTCATGAGCCCAACGGCTTCCCTGAGGTGGGTCACGGCGTCGTGCTCACGTTCTTCGAGGAGCGCGATCAACCCGCGCCACAGTTCCAGTTGCTCCACCACCCGCACCCTGTCGAGGGCTGTCGGCTCACGTTCTACGGCGCGCAGCGCCGCGGCGGCTTGGGCGGGGTCCTTCTGGAATCTGAGGGCGAGCATGGCCTCCGTGAGCAGGGCGAAAATGCGGAACAACGGCGCGTCGGTGCGCGCGAGGCGATCACGGCCGTCGATCAGCGCCGCCCAAGCGTCGGCCGGACGGCCGCACTCGGCGAGGAGCTCCGCGGTGAGCCGGGTTCCCGTCCACCCGTGCGACGACTCTCCCGCGACGGCCAGCGCCTCCTCGAGGCGTCCCAGGCCTGTCAACGCACCGAGCCGGCTCAGGCGGACCGCGGTCATCGCGGAAGGCGTGCGGTGCAGGAGTTGCTCGAATCGACCGTGCGCCAGGTCCACCCGCGCGAGCAGCCCGTCGATCTCCGTGCCCGAGTCCGCGGGACGATCCCGGTAATGGGTCGGGTCGTCGATGAGTTCGACGCCGATGCAGAAGCGGATGACGTCGATGCGGGCGTCGGACGGTGCCGAGTCGAGCAGCCGGCCGGCGTCGCCGAGGCGGCCCACGAGGAAGTAGCACCAAGCCATCACACCGAGCATCCGGGAGTCGATCGCGGAACCGGCGGTCAACGGCTTGGCGAGGCGGAGCATCCGGTCGGCCGCCTCGGCACCCGCGCCGTACTCCTCTCGCTCCAAGGCGACGAGCATCTGTGCCGCGGTCAGCTCCGGCGACTCCTCGACGCGCCACCGCCGGAAGGCGGCGAGCCACCGGGCGGCGACATCGAGATCGAGCCGGCGGGTGACGTCGAGGATCACCGGCTTCGCCAGGTCCTCGGCCTTCGCGACGTCGCCGGCGGCGAGGAGTTCGTCGACGGCGTCCTCGATCTGGCCCTCGCTCGCCAGCAGCTCTCCGTGGGCCTGCCGGATGGTCTGCTGGTCGACGTGACCGAGTTCGAGGAACCGGTTGAGGAGGTACTCGCGGAAGCGCGGGTGAGCTCGCATCGACAGCGATTGATGATCCAGCTCCACCGGCAGGTGCATCTCGGCGAGCTCCGCCAGCAGGGCTCCGCCGTCGTCGAACCCCAGCGCGGCCGCCCGGGCCGGGGTCACCTCGGTCAGCACCGACGTCGAAATCAGGAACGACCGCAGGCGACCCGGCAGACCGGACATGATCTCGGTGGACAGGTAACCGTGAAGCGGGTCGACCTCACCGCCTGTGCCGTGGACGTGCTGGTCCGACGTCCACGAGCCGAACAGGATGCCCGCTGCCCATCCTCCCGTGGCGGTCACCGCCACCTGTGGATCGACCTCGGGCCGCGAGACCGCATCGAGGGCCTCACGAGCTTCGTCCACGGTGAAGGCCAAGTCCTGCTCCACCACCGTTCCCACCAGTCCGCCCAGTTCTTCGCGCGACAGCGAAAGCTGCGTCTCCACGCGGGAGATGACGACGACCCGTGCGCTGCCCGGGAGATGACGGATGAACGAGCTGAGGACAGCTCGCGCTCCGGCCGAGACCACGACCTTCTCAGCCTCGTCGAGGACGATGACCAACCTCCGGGCACCGACGGCCTCGGCGAGCAGCGCAGCCGTCTCGACGTGCCCGATCTCCTCCCCGAACGCGGCCTCCACGACGGGCGGGATCGACCCGTCGGTGGCGCGCAAGACCGCCTCGAGGTAGATCAGCAGCCGCCCGGCGGCGCGTTCGGACACATCGAGACGCAACCAACAGCTCCGCCAGTCAAGACCCGGGAGAGCTTGGGCCACGGCCGTGGTCTTACCGGATCCCGCCGTCGCGGTGACCATCAGGATGGTGTGCGACGAGAGCCGATGGTGGATCAGGTCGACGACCCGCCGCCGCGGCCGTACCTCATCACCCAGGTGCGGAGGTCGAAGCCGCGCCGCGACAAGACTCATGCCCTGATCGATCAATGGTGTCGCCTCTCGACGTCCTCATCGAGAACCCGGTCCGCACTTCGGCTCGATTGCACCAGTCAGCCATGGTCCGCGCAAATAAGGGCGAAATCTTCGGGGTCGGCCGGACGGACCGCTCAGGCGAGGAAGTGGTGCTCGGCCGAGCGCCCGTCCGCCGTCCGCATGCGCGGTCGCGCGGGCGAGGCGTTCGACTGTGGCCGGCCGAGCCGGTTGCGGGTCTCCCCGAGCCCCTCGATGGCCAGGACGATCTCGTCACCGGGCGACAACTCGCGTCCCAGCTCGATGGAGGAGCCGCCGTTGCAGGTTCCGCTGCCGAGCAGCGTGCCGGCGGGAAGGCGTTCACCCTGCGAAGCCCACGACACGATCTCGGCCACCGACCAGATCATGCGATCGCTCGTCGTCTCGCACCACGTGTCCCCATTTACCCGCACGCTCATGGCGAGACGCTCGCCGGACAGTTCGTCGAGCGACACGACCACGGGACCGGACACGCACGCGAAGTGCTTGCCTTTCGACGGGCCCAGGCCTCCCGACATCTCCCGTGCCTGGATGTCACGAGCACTGACGTCGTTCAGGATCGTCAGGCCCAGGACATGGTCCAGCGCCGCGTCAGACGTGACGTCCTGAGTGGTCTTGCCGAGCACGATGCCCAACTCCATCTCGTAGTCGAGACGCCGCGAGTAGGAGGGCCACGGAATCTCGTCGAACGGTCCGATGAACGACCGGGGATCGCCCGCGTAACAGACCGGCAACTCGTACATGATTTCCGGCACTGGCTTGCCCTGCCACTCGTAGCCGAACCGGAAGTGCTCCTCGAAGACCATGAAGTCGCGGTAACTCGTCGGGTCCAGTGCGTTCGCGAGTTCGAGTGGACCATCCCAAACGGTACCCAGGCTCAGATCCACGACGGCACGGGACGCGAATTCGAGAAAACCGGTGCCGCCCCGCAACGCCGACGAAAGGCTTCCGGGCACCCAGGCGAGGGCCAGTTCGGCCGCGCGATCCTTCTCCGCACCGTTGCGGACGAGATCGTCTCGGACCCAGCTACGAAGGTCCATCCACGGCCCGTCGCCCGCCGACACGAGAACGCGATGCTCGGTGCTGCCGAAGCTGTCCACCACTGCGCGCGCAAACTTCACGACCGGCTCCTGTCCCGCGACCGCACGCACGGCACGTCCGTGGTGCTCTCAGGGGCCAGCGTGCGCGCATCCGTGCAAAGGCGGGCGAAATCGTGCGTTCAAGCACGCCCCAGGAGCGGGACGTGAGGACCACGCGGCGGCAGTGGGGAGGCCGAACAGCGTTGTAGGCCGCGAGCACTCGGTCCCAGTCGGGCTTCATGCCGTTGGAGGTCCGCACGAGACGGCGGGAGACGTGCTGGGCGAGTACCCAGCCGTCCTCGATGGCCATGATGGCGCCCTGCGCGATGTACTGCAGCGGCGGGTGCGCGGCATCAGCGAGGAGAGCAACGCGGCCGTAGACCCAGTTGTCGATCGGGTCGCGGTCGAACATGCGCCACCATTTGTCACGCCACAGGTGGGGCAGGCCTTCGGTGATGAACGGGTCGAGGCCGCCGAACGCCCGGTCGAGTTCGTCGGGCGTGCCCCAGTCTTCTTCGCCGACGAGTGCTTTCGGCGACTCGAAGACCGCGACCTGGTTGAGCCGCTCAGAGCCAGGGGCCGAGTTCGGGCGCCGGGGCGCCGTCGGCCACGGTCACACCCCGGTAGGGGCGACCCGCGAGATACGCCGTCACGTCCGCGAGAGCGCCGCGCACCCCGGGTACGTCCTCGCCGGCGGTCATTCTCTTGTTCGTGATGTCGGCCGTCCATCTGTCCACTGTGGAACAGATTGACGGCCCGGTTCCCTTGCTGTCCAGGCAACAGCGGTCAGCCGCGACGTGCCGTTGCCGAGTGGCTTCCCCTGCCGTGGCGGGACCCGCACAGAGCTTCGCTCGCCGCGGAATCGCGGCGTGGTCGTGCCTTCACAGCGCGATGCGGACGGCCTTGACCTGGGTGTAGGTGTCCAGGCCTTCCAGGCCGCCTTCGCGGCCGAGACCGGACTGCTTGTACCCACCGAAGGGCAGGTTGCCGGTGCTCATCTCGGCCCAGGTGTTCACCCAGACCGTGCCGGCCTCGATGGCCGCGGCCATGCGGTGTGCGGTCGTGAGGTTCGTCGTCCAGACCGAGGCGGCCAGCCCGTAGTCGGTGTCATTGGCTTGGGCGATCACGTCGTCGATGTCGGTGAAGGTCGTCAGCACGCCCACCGGGCCGAAGACCTCCTCGCGTACCACGCGCATGTCGGGACGGACGTTGTCGAGCAGGGTCGGGGCGAAGAAGTAGCCGTGATCGCCCAAGCGTTCACCGCCGGTCACGACGTTCGCGCCCTCCTGCCGGGCGATGTCGAGGTAGGAGCCGACGCGGTCGAACTGCGCCTTGGTGGACAGTGGACCCGCCAGCGTGCCCTGCGCCAGAGGGTCGCCCGGGGTGAACGCCTCCATGGTCTTGAGCAGCTTCTCGACGAACTCGTCGCGGATGCTCTCCTCGACGAACACGCGAGATCCGGCGACGCAAACCTGCCCCGCGTTGCCCAGGAAGCCTGCCGCCACACCGCGGGCCGCGGTGCCCAGGTCGGCGTCGGCGAAGACGACCGACGGCGACTTGCCGCCGAGTTCGAGGGTGACGCGCTTGAGCGTGTCGGTGGCCAGGCGCTGCACCGCCTTGCCGGTCGCGGTCGACCCCGTGAAGGCGATCTTCGCGACACCGGGGTGCGCAACCAGCGCCTGGCCCGCTTCGGAGCCCAGACCGGTGACGACGTTGACGACGCCGGCCGGCAGATCAGTGGCGGCCAGCAGTTCCGCCAGGCGCAGCGTGCTCAGCGACGCGGTCTCGGCGGGCTTGAGGACGATCGTGTTCCCGGCGGCGAGTGCCGGAGCGAGCTTGCCGGGCAGTTGGCCCATCGGCCCGTTCCAGCCCCAGATGATGCCGACGACGCCGAGCGGCTCCTTGCGGGTGTAGGCCATGCGGTCCTTGCCTGCGGGAACGCTCACGCCGGACAGCTTGGTGGGCCAGCCGGCGTAGTAGCGGAAGATCTCACTCGCCTCGGCCAGCATGCGCCCGGTCAGCATGCGCGGGGCGCCCATGTTGACGGAGTCGATGGTGGCCAGCTCGTCGGCGTGCTCCTCGATGACGTCGGCGATCTGGTTGAGGATCCGGCCGCGCCGGTCAGGGCTCATGTCCGCCCAGGCGGGATCGGTGAAGGCCTTGCTGGCGGCCTTGACCGCGGCGTCCACGTCGGCCGCCTCACCGCGCGGCACGCTCGCCAGCGCCTGCTCGGTGACCGGATCGGTGTTCGGCAGGGTCCGCCCGGAGACCGCGGCCGTGCGCCGGCCGTCGATCCACATCATCCGGTCGCCGGCACGCACGAACGCGGGGAAGTCGCGCCGAGTGGCCTCGGCGACGGGCGCGGTGTTCGCGGACACAGTCATGGTCATTCCTCTCCTGAATAGCAGATCCACAAGCGGACTGCCTATCCAGTTAGCGTAGTGGATAGGCAGTCCGTTTCGCAACGGTGAACTGAGAAGGCTATCCGGTATGCTGGGACGACCATGGAGGGAGGGATCCGTCGTGGGCGGTGAGGCTACTGCCGTCCGGCGCGCCGACGCCGAGCGCAACCGATCGAAGATCATCGCGGCGGCCCGCGAGGCCTTCGCCGCGCCGGGCGCCGCGCCGTCGATGGCCGAAATCGCCAGACGTGCCGGTGTCGGCATGGCCACGCTCTACCGCAATTTCCCGGGCCGTCTCGAACTGGTGGAAGAGCTCTACCGCCACACGGTCGACGACATCTGTGAAGCCGCCGAGCACGTCACGGGGGAAACACCCGGAGACGCGTTCTTCGCCTGGCTCAGGTTCTTCCACACCACCGGCGCCCGCAAAAAGCCGCTCGCATCGCTGCTCCTTGCCGAATCGGCCAGCGACACTCCGGTCGTTCTCCGGGAAAACCGATCCCGCACGATCGCGGCCGGCGAGCCCCTGTTCCTCGCCGCGCAGCGCAGCGGCGAAGTGCGCGACGACGTCTCACTCGGACAGATCCTCGACGGCCTGGTGGCCCTCGGCGGCGTTGACAACCACCCGGACTTCGCCGGCGCTCTGATCCGCATCATGCTGGACGGCTTACGCCCGCCTGCACCTCGACCCGCCAAGCCATGAGCGATTCCTCCAGGGCCTGGGGTAATGAAACCGATCGCGGCAGCATCCGCGAAAAACTCCGCGGCCATTGAATGTTAGTCTTTAACTCCCTTTTGGCTAACAAGGAGATTTTTTCATGGCCATGGTTGAAGTCCGGCGGATGATGTCCGGCGATGCTCAACAGGTGTACGAGCTGATCTCCGACGTAACCCGGATGGCCGAGTGGAGTCCTGAGTCAGCTGGGGCCGAATGGCTGACCGGTGAGCCGGGCACCGTCGGATCGACCTTTCGCGGAGACAACCGGCGGCCGTGGTACAAGTGGAGCACGGTCTGCACCGTCACCGCGGCCGATTCCGGCAAGCGCTTCGCCTTCGCCGTCAGCGTGCGTGATCAGCCAGTGTCGACGTGGGAGTTCGAGATCACTCCGACGCCCGACGGGTGTGAGGTCACCGAGCGAACCTTCGATCAGCGCAACCTGTTCTTCCGGATGTTCACGTTCCTCGGCACCGGGGGGATACCGCGGTCGGTCCGCAACCGGCGGACGATGACACAGACGTTGGACAACCTGGCCCGCGCTGTGCGGCACTGAGTCCTGCGTGGACTCGGCCCGGTGATTTGTTCGAAATGACAGAATGTCATGCGCACGGTGAGCGTCGTGGCCGGCGAACACGGCCATGTCAAGGGCCAACACGTCGGCTCAGGCCCAGCGCAGGGCGAACCACAACTGCATACGTTGTTCCGGATCGGACAGGTCGGTGCCGAGGAGGCGCCCGGCCTGTGCGATCCGGTGTCTGACACTGTTGCGGTGCACGCCGAGCGCCGCGGCCGTGCGGTCCCACCCGCCGTGGTGGGCAAGCCAGCACCGCAGTGTCTCCACCAGTTCCGGGCGCCCGGCGAGCGGCGCGAGCGTGCGTGCCGCGAAGGCTTTCGCCGCGTCCGTCGGGACCACCGCGTCGAGCCCGGCCCCGGAGACGATCGGTTTTCCCGCCGCGCGGGCCCGCTCCAGCAGCACGGTGGTTTCCCTGGCGGCGTCGGCGATCTCCTCCGGCGCGACAGGTGCGCTCGCGACGGCGAGCCGGCCGTGCGCGCGAAGCTCGTCGAGGTCCGGCATTACCGAGACGATCGCGGTGAACCGCTCGCCGTCCGCGACCAGGGGCGTGCCGAGCTTGTCGCGCAACCAGTCGTGGTCGGGCTCGCGTCCTTCGGACACGCCCGCGACCACCCGGTACTCACCCGGCGGCAGCAGCGTCCGCAGCACGTCTGCCGGGCGGGTTTCGCCCAGCAGCAAGGAAGTCAGCGCACTGCCCAGCGTCGCGACGCCGGACCGGGCGACCAGGCCCAGCACTCCGGCGCCGACCCCGGCGATCATGCGTTCGGCGTTCTCGAACCGGGTGCGGCGCCCCGCCACGAGCAGGTGCGCAGGCCCTGCGGGCTGCGCCACGACGAACGTGCCATCGGCCAGTTCGGTGGTGGCGCTGCGAATCCCGGTGCCCGACCACAGCCGGCCGAGCAGCGCGCTCAGCTCGGTCGGGAACGGCAGCGGCGCCCGGACCTCCGCGACGGGCACACCGTCGGCGCCGCCGACCATGGCGACCCATCCGGACAGCCGCTGCGCGAGCCCGCGCACGACCTCGCCGAGACCGCTGGAGGCGGCCCGGGTAAGCGCTTCCCGCGCTTCGGCGATCCGGCGCTCGTCCCGCCTGCTCGCCTCGCCGAGCGCGACCGAGACCGCGCGACTGATCGCCAGGAACGGCGTCTCGACCGGGACCACCAGCAGCGGGAGCCCGTGCCGCGCGCACGAGCGGCGCAGCGCACGCGGCAGCTCTTCGTGTATCGGCGGGGTCACCCCGAACCCGAGCGCGGTGATCCCGGCCGCGCGCAGCCCGCGCACATACCGGTCGACCTCACGCTGCTCGCCCGGGAGGTTCACGCCCGCGGTCAGCAGCAACTCGTCGCCCAGCAGGTACGGCGCCGGATCGCGCAGCTCACTCACATGCGCCCATCGGACCGGCAGGTCGAGCGCTCCCGGGCGCAGGGTCTCGCGCACCGCCTCGAGCGCCAGACCCGGACGGTCGACCACGGCTCTTAGCGGGACGGTGACATCGGCACCCGCGAAGGACTGCTGATTGGACATTTCGACCAGAGACTACCTCAGTTTGGGCTGGATCATCCCGTCCTGGAGTCCCGCCCGCGGACCTACGGTGACCGGAACGGCAGCGACGGAAGGGACGCGGCATGGGCGGCGACTACGCGGTGATCGCGCTCTACATCGCGGCGATGATCGGGATCGGTTCGTACGGGCTGCGCCTGGCCAGGACCAAGAGCGACTACCTCGTCGCGGGACGACGGCTGGGCTGGTTCATGTACTCCGGCACGATGTCGGCCGTCGTGCTGGGCGGCGCGTCGACGATCGGCGGGGTCAAGCTCGGCTACACCTACGGGATCTCGGGCGCCTGGCTGGTCATGACGATCGGGCTGGGTATCCTCGTGCTGCACGCGGTGTTCGCGCGGCGGCTGGTGAAACTTCGCGTGTACACCGTCGGCGAAATGCTCGACCTGCGTTACGGCGGCAGTACGAGCGCGATCTCGGGCGCCGTGATGTGGGCGTACACGCTGATGCTGACCGTCACCTCGACGCTCGCCTTCGCGACGATCTTCAAGGTGCTGCTGGACATCCCGGACATCGCCGGGATCGCCATCGGTGGCGCGATCGTGGTGCTGTACTCGGCGCTCGGCGGGATGTGGTCGATCACGCTCACCGACATCGCCCAGTTCGTGATCAAGACGATCGGCATCTTCGCGCTGCTGCTGCCGATCGCGATCTCCTCGGCCGGCGGGTTCGGCGGCCTGGCCGCGAGGCTCGATGCCGGCTACTTCTCGATGACCAGCATCGGCGGCGCGACCATCTTCACCTACGTGCTGATCTACGGGTTCGGGCTGCTGATCGGCCAGGACATCTGGCAGCGCGTGTTCACCGCGCGCACGCCGGCGATCGCGACGACCGGCGGCATCATCTCCGGGGTCTACTGCCTGCTGTACGGCCTGGCGGGCGCGTTGATCGGAACCGCCGCGAAGGCCCTCTACCCGGATCTGGCGAGCGCGCAGGACGCGTTCGCGACGATCGTCGAGCGCCTGCTGCCCGCCGGGGTGCGCGGTCTCGTGCTGGCCGCCGCGCTCTCGGCGCTGATGTCGACCGCGAGTGGCGCGCTGATCGCGTGCTCGACCGTGACGACCAACGACCTGATCGCCCGCTTCCGGCGCCGTTCGCCCGGCGTGGGCACGAACCGCGTCGTGACGTTCGTGCTCGGGCTGGTCGCGATCGGCATCGCGATGATCGTGACCGACGTGGTGGCCGCGCTGACCGTGGCCTACAACCTGCTCGTCGGCGGGCTGCTGGTGGCGACCCTCGGCGCGCTGTTCTTCAAGCGCGGCACCCGCGCGGGCGCGCTCGCCTCGATGGTCACCGGCGCCGCCGTGGTGATCGCCTTCATGATCATCGACGGGCTCGAAGCCAACGAGCCGATCTACTACGGGCTGGGCGCGAGCCTCGTCGTCTACGTCGCCCTCAGCCTGCTCACACCCCGCACCCCTGCCGCCGTTCTGGCGCAGTGGACAGAGCGGCTGAGCGGAAAGGCCGTCGCCGAAAGAGAAGGAGTTGCTGTATGACTCTCGGTCCCGTCGACTCCTCACGGATTCCCCGGTTCGCCGGGTTCGCCGCGTTCGCCCGGCTGCCCCGGCTGGACCAGGTCGGGCACGCGGATGTCGCGGTGGTCGGGGTCCCGTTCGACGCGGGCGTCTCCTACCGCCCGGGCGCCCGCTTCGGGCCGGCCGCGCTGCGGGAGGCCAGCCGGCTGCTGCGCCCGTACCACCCTGGTCTTGACCTGTCCCCGTTCGAGGCCGCGCAGGTCGTCGACGCCGGGGACGTCGCGGTGAACCCGTTCGACATCGGGGCCGCGATCGAGACCCTGCAGGGTGAGGCGGAAGCGCTTTCCGCGAGCGGCACGAAGCTGGTCACCATCGGCGGTGACCACACGATCGCGCTGCCACTGCTGCGGGCCGCGGCGAAGCGGCACGGGCCGGTGGCGCTGCTGCACTTCGACGCGCACCTCGACACCTGGGACACCTATTTCGGTGAGCCGTACACGCACGGCACCCCGTTCCGCCGCGCGGTCGAGGAGGGCATCCTCGACACGAGCGCGCTGTGCCACGTCGGTACCCGCGGTCCCTTGTACGGCAAGGCGGATCTTGACGACGACCGGAAGCTCGGCTTCGGCATCGTCACCTCCGCCGACGTGTTACGGCGCGGGGTCGACGAGACGATCGACGCGCTGCGCCAGCGCATCGGCAACCGGCCACTGTACGTTTCGGTCGACATCGACGTGCTCGACCCCGCGCACGCGCCCGGCACCGGCACCCCGGAAGCCGGCGGCATGACCAGCCGGGAGCTGCTGGAGATCCTGCGCGGCCTGCGCGGCAGCAACCTGGTGGGCGCGGATGTCGTCGAGTTGGCCCCGGCTTACGACCACGCCGAGATCACCGCGATCGCCGCGTCCCACGTCGCCTACGACCTGGTCAGCCTGCTGTGCCTGAAGTGAACCGTATCGGCGGCGACCTGGTGATCGAGACGCTGCGGGCTCTCGGCGCACACACCGTGTTCGGTCTGCCGGGGCAGCACGCGCTCGGCCTGTTCGACGCGCTGCGCCGGTCGGACCTTCGGGTGATGAGCGCACGGGTGGAGAACAACCTCGCCTTCGCGGCGGACGGGCATGCCAGGGTGACCGGCGAGGTGACCCCGATGATCGTCTCGACCGGGCCCGGCGCGTTGCTGACGCTGGCTTCGCTGCACGAGGCACGCGAATCCTCGGTGCCGGTACTGGGAATCTCCAGCCAGATCCCGGTCGCCGGCCTCGGCGGCGGGCGCCGCGGGTACCTGCACGAGTTGCCAGATCAGCAGGCGAGCTTCCGGGACGTGGTCAAGTCGGTGCACCTGGTCCGCACGGTGAGCCAGATCCCCGGCGCGATCCGCGACGCGTGGGCCTCGGCGTCGAGTGTCTCTTGTGGACCGGTCTGGGTCGAGATCCCGCAGGACGTGCTGCTCGCCCCGGCCTCTCTGCCGCCCGTCACGTCGGTGCCGCACACCGTACGTGCCTTGGCGCCGCTGCCCGATCTCATCCGTGCGGCAAGCGATCTCCTTGCCACGGCAGAGAACCCGGTGATCCTCGCGGGCGGCGGGGTAGTCCGGGCCGGGGCGCAGAAGGAACTGCTGGCGCTGGCCGAGGCGCTGCGGGCGCCGGTGCTCTCGACGTTCGGAGGGAAGGGTGCTTTCCCGTGGGAGCATCCGCTTTCCGGCGGGTCGTGGCTGGAGGATTGGCATGCCACGGAGTTCCTCGCCGCCGCGGACGTGCTGCTCGTCCTCGGCTCCGGACTCGGCGAACTGTCCAGCAACTACCACCGGTTCGCCCCGCGCGGGCGGGTGATCCAGATCGAGGCCGACGCGGGCAAGCTGGAGAGCAACCACGCGGCGCTCGGCATTCACGCCGACGTCAAGCTCGCGCTCGCCGCGCTGTCGGTACCGCGACGGGAGCCGGACGGCCGCGCGGAAGCCGCCGTGGCCGGGCTCCTGCGCCGGGTGCGAGAACGCCTTGCCGCCCAAGACCTTCGACGCGAGCAGCAGTTGCTTGCCGACCTTCATGCGGTGGTGCCCGAGAGCGTGCCGACCTTCTGGGATATGACCATTCTCGGGTACTGGGCCTGGTCGGCATGGCCGGGACGGCTGCACAGCGCGCAGGGCGCGGGCGGCCTGGGCTTCGCCTTCCCGGCGGCACTGGGCGCGGCGGTGCACGGCCCGGCGCTCGCGGTCTCGGGCGACGGCGGCGCGATGTACGGCATCGCGGAACTGGCCACCGCGGTGCAACATCAGCTCGACGTCACCTGGCTGATCATCGACGACGGCGGCTACGGCATCCTGCGGGAGTACATGACGGACACGTTCGGCGGGACCACCGCGACCGAACTGGCGCGCCCGGACTTCGCCATGCTCGCCCAGTCCTTCGGCGTCCCGGCCGTCACATCCACAGTGGACACCATCCGCGAGGACCTCGCGAAAGCGCTTTCCACGCCCGGCCCCACCGTCGTCGTCCTGCCCGTCACCCTCCGCATGTTCGCCCCCACCCACCTGGAGCATTGATAGCGCCTGTCACCGCGTCGTGTCGTCGGCGTTGGTGGCGCCGGCCATATCAGTAGGTGTAGAACCCCTCGCCGGTCGTGGTGCCGAGCTTGCCCTTGTCGATGTACTGCTCCTTGAGTGCGGCGGCGAATGCCTGGACGTCCGGGTCCGGCGCACCGGCGGCGACGTGGTACGCGGTCGTCAGGCCGATGACGTCGAGGGTCTGGAAGGGGCCGAACGGACCGCGTGAGGCGATGCGCCAGGCGACGTCGATGGTCTCGGGGGTGGCGACGCCGTTCACCCAGAGCCTGCCCGCCGCGAAGAGGAGCGGGACCAGGAGAGAGTTCAGAATGTAGCCCGCCTGTTCCTTGTGTAGTTCGATGGGGACCATGCCGGTCGCGGTCGCGAACGCGACCGCCGCGGCGAAGACGTCCGGATCGGTGTCCGGCGTGCCCATGATCTCGGCCACGTTCATTTTCCAGATCAGGTTGGCGTAGTGGATGGCCAGGAAGCGGTCCGGTCGACCGGTGAAATCCTTGATGTCGCTGGGGAGCAGAGTGGAGCTGTTGGTGGCGAAGATGGTGTGTTCCGGTGCGACGCGCATGAGCTCGCCGAAGACCTGGCGCTTCACGTCCAGGTCTTCCGGCACGGCCTCGATGACGAGATCGGCCTCCGCGGCCGCGGAGGCCAGGTCGGTGGTGAACGTCAGTCGGGTGAACGCCTGCTCGGCCAGACCGCGGTCGGCGCCCTCGACGCCGTCCGCCTTGTAGAACTCCTCGAGCGTGTGCATGCGTGACTCGGAGGCGGTGAGCGCCTTCGGTGAGATGTCGTAGACGGTGACGGCAAGGCCCATATAGGCCGTGTGGTAGGCGATCTGGGTGCCGAGGACTCCGGCGCCGAGAACGGTGACGTGGCGGATTTCGGGCATATCGACTCCTGCTGCTGTGGCGAACGGGATGTGGCTACGCGAGGCGCTCGGTGTTGCTGCGGGATTTCAGGTCAGCTCACGCTTGAGAATCTTTCCGGTCGCGGTCATGGGCAGGGACTCGACGATGTCGACCTCCCGCGGGTACTTGTAGGAAGCCATTTGCCCCTGCGACCACCTGATGATGTCGTCGGCCGACGCCGTCGACCCCGGTGTGAGGACGACGATCGCCTTGATCTCTTCGCCGTGACTGTGGTGCGGCACGCCGATGACCGCGGCCAGCGAGACGTCCGGGTGAGTGAGCAGCACCTCTTCGATCTCCCGGGGGTACACGTTGAAGCCGCCTCGGATGATCATGTCCTTCGCGCGGTCGACGATGTAGTACCACCCGTCGGCGTCTCGACGCCCGAGGTCGCCGGTGCGGAACCAGCCATCGGGGCTGAGGACCTCGTCGGTCGCGCCGGGTCGGTTCAGATAGCCCTTGAAGACGTTGTGACCTCGGATGGCGATCTCCCCGATCGCGTCAGGAGCCCAGTCGATGGGATCCCAGGACGTCGGGTGCGTCAGCGCCATCTCGACGCCGGGGATGGGGACGCCGACCGAGCCGGGACGTGGTGGCGCGCCGAACGTCGAGAAGCTGGCGACGGGAGAGGTCTCCGACAGCCCGTAGCCTTCCAGGATCGTGACGCCGAAGCGCTGCTCGAACTCTTTGTGGATCTCGAGGGGCAGGGCAGAGCCGCCTGAGATCGCCACCCGTAGGTTCTGGGCGAGCCGGTCCACGTCAGTGTCCTCGTCCAACGCCCCGAGGAGCCCCCAGAACATGGTGGGAACGCCGGCCAGGTGGGTGACGGACTCCGTGAGCATCAACTCGAGTGCGGCAGGCGGTTCGAAGCGGGGAAGCATCACCAGCGTCCCGCCGTAGGCGATCGCGGAGTTCTGGACGACCGACTGGCCGAAGGAATGGAACAGCGGGAGCGCGCACAGGTAGGTGTCGGGCCGGTCGGGGTCCGAGCGGAACACCTCGCCGCCGAACCACACGTTGTCCCGCATGTTGCGGTGACGGAGTTCGGCGCCCTTCGGTTGCCCGGTCGTGCCCGAGGTGTAGAGGACGACAGCCGTGTCGTCCTCGTTCGTGGCGACCGGCTCGAAGCTCGTGGACTGTTCGGAGATCATGTGCTCGCAGCTGTCTGCGGTGCCACTCCCGATGAGGACCAGGTGGGTGCTGGTGCCGGCTGTCGCAACGCCCCCTCGTGCTTCGGCTCCGATGGGAAGCTGTGCCGTTCCGTGGAAGGCGAAGATCGCCTTCGCATCGGAGTCCGACAGGTGGTAGGCGATCTCCCGGGCCTTCAACAGGACGTTGAGCGGCACCACGGTCGCGCCGGCCTTCAGGATCCCGTAGTAGATCACCGTGAACTGCGGCACGTTGGGGCACATCAGTGCGACCTTGTCGCCCGGTTCGACCCCGAGCGACCGGAGCAGGTTCGCGACCTGGTTGGCTGTCGCGTCGAGCTGCCCGAAGGACAGCCGTGTCGCACCCGAAACGATCGCGATGCGGTCCGGGTGCTCCTGGGAAGTAGCCTCGAGCAACGAGGACAGGTTGTAGGTCTTCATGAGCCGGCTCGTTCGGAAGTCGACCTCCGCGTGGTGCGCTTCGGTGTCGTGGAGGTGGGGACCTCGTCGGCGAGAAAGCCGCGCACGACCTCGACGAAGGCAGTCGGGCGCTCGATCTGGGGCATGTGCCCGACCTCCGGGAAGGTGTGGGTCCGGGCGTGCGGAATGAGCCGGGGGACGGCGTCGAGGTGCGCCGGGGGCAGGACGCGGTCCTTGGCGCCCCACATCACGAGGGTGGGACGAGGGTGTTGCGCGATGGCCGCGAAGAGTTCACGCCGCCACTCGGCACGGACGCCTCTGATCGTCGCGAGTGACGACATGATCTCGCGCGTGACGGCGCCGGGGCCGGGTCGCTTCGCGATCGCGAGCGCGTGCTCGATGCGCTCCGGTGTCGCCACCGCGGGATCCGCGTGGATGGCCCGTTCGGACATCTTGGCGGAGAAGGGAGTGGTGCGCGCGGTCATGAGATGGCCGAGGCCAGGAACGCTGATAAGGCGCAGCATCAGCGCGGCCTGGGCACCGAAGCCGGCGGAATCGGCCAGTGCCAGGCTTGCGACCCGCTCACTGGCGGTCGCCTGGATCTGCAAGGCCACAGCCCCGCCCAGCGAGTTTCCCAGCAGGTGAACTGGTCGCGTCTCGCCGAGCTGGTCCAGTGTCTCCAGGACTCCGAGCGCGAATGAGGTCAGGGAGGCGGGCTCCGGCCGGCGGTCGGAGAAGCCGAAACCGGGCACGTCGAGGCTGATCACGCGGTGGTCGGACGCCAGGTCGACCACCACGGCCGACCAGTCCTCGAGGCTGCGGTTGAGGCCGTGCAGGAGTACCAGTGGCGGGGCAGTGGGATCGCCGTCCACGCGCACGCGTGTCGCCCGGCCGGCGACCTCGATGATCGTTGGCGAGGTCATACCGGCACCGCCTCGGTGCGCACGGGCGCGGCGGTGGGGGTGGACAGACGCAACGCGGGATCCTCGACAGGCCCGTCGCGCAACCTGTCCCGGTCGACGGCGTACACCTGAGGCATCGTCCACGGCCCGTCCGAGCCCTGTTGCGGAAAGAGGTGTGAGCTGCGCTGGAGGTAGCCCGCCTTCATGTCGAATAGCGGACGCCGTTCTTTCGACGGGTCGTCGTCCGCGACCGGGACGGCAACCGCCTGGCCGAGCCGGTCCATGTGCGCCAGGAGACGGCACAGGTGCTCCGCCACGAGGTCGACCTTGAGCGTCCACGAGGAGTTCGTGTATCCGAGCGCGAACGCGAAGTTCGGGACTCCGCTGACCATCATCGCCTTGTAGGCCAAGGAGTTGTGGAGGTCGACCGGAACGTCGTCGACACTGAGTTCGATGCCGCCATAGGGAAGCATCCGCAGTCCCGTCGCCGTGACGATGATGTCCGCCGCCAATTCGTCGCCGGACGCCAGGCGAATGCCGTTCGGCGTCAGGCGAACGATCTCGTCGGTCACGATCGACGCCTTGCCGCTGGAGAGGGAGGCGAAGAGATCCCCGTCCGGCACGGTGCACATCCGCTGGTCCCACGGGTTGTAGGTCGGGTTGAAGTGGGTGTCGACGTCGAAACCATCGGGTAGGGCTCGCCTGTTCGCGCTGCGGATCAGTCTGCGCACCGCGTTCGGGTAGCGCTGACTCGCGCCATAGATCGCACGGACGCGGTTGATGTTGAACGCTCGGGTGGCTCGGTAGGCCGTGCGCGCCGGCAGCAGCCTGCTCAGCGCGTTGGCGATCGGGTCCTGCTTCGGAACGGCGATGACGTAGGTGGGAGAGCGCTGCAGCATCGTGATGTGCCCGGCCTGCCGCGCCATGGCCGGGATCAGCGTCACCGCGGTGGCACCGCTTCCGATGACGACGACCTTCTTGTCCGTGTAGTCCAGGTCCTCGGGCCAGGACTGAGGATGGACGATCTCGCCGGTGAACTCGCCTCGGCCCGGAAGTTCCGGCGTGTGCCCACCTGAGTAGTCGTAGTACCCCGCAGCCGAGAACAACCAGTTGCACGTGATCTCGACCGAAGCGCGGTCGGCGACGCGCTCCATGGTCACGCTCCACAGCCCCGTGGCCGTCGAGAAGGCGGCCGCCGTGACCTTGTGTCCAAGGTGGATCTTCGAGGCGAGGCGGTACTCCTCGATGGTCTCGTGCAGGTACGCGAGGATCTCGTGTCCGTCGGCGATCGCGTTCTTGTTCCGCCATGGCTTGAACGCGTAACCGAAGGTGTGCATGTCGGAGTCCGATCGCAGGCCCGGGTAGCGGAAGAGGTCCCACGTGCCGCCGATCGCGTCGCGTCCGTCGACGATGGCGAACGTTCGTCCGGGCTGCTTCGTCGTGAGGTGGCTGGCGACGCCGAGACCTGAGAGCCCGGCCCCGACGATGAGTACGTCGACATGTGCGGGCAACGAGCGGCCCCGGGGTGCGGTCTTGGCCACGGTCTCTCCTTCTGTCCGACGCTGGCTGTGTGACCCAGACTTCCGTGCGATCGTGCAATAGACAACGGGCGATGTACTGAAATCGCCGTCCTTTCTTGTGCTATTGGTACAAGAAAGGCTACGTTGGGCCTGTGGTGGTACCTGAGGTGCGACGCGCGCTCGTCGACGCGCTGTCGGCGCGCGTGGTCGAGATCGCCGTGGAGATCGCCCGGCTCACGGTGGACAAGATCGAGACCGTTCGTGCCGAGCACATCGAGTTCGAGCGAATTCGCCAGTCGACCCTGGCCCACAACGAGGTGCTGTTGCACCTGCTCCTGCACCCCGAGGACCTCGACTCCGCCGAGCCTCCCGTCGGCGCGATCTCGACGGTGAGAGAGGTGGCGAGACGGGGACTCTCTCTGCACGAGATCATCCGGTCCTACCAGCTGAGCAGCGCCCGCTGGTACCGGATCTGCGTCGAGACACTCGCTACGCTGACGAGCGACCTCGGTGTTGTCGTGTCCGAGACGGCTGCCCTGTCCGCCCTCACCAGCGACTACCTGGACCGCATGTGCGAACGCGTGTCCGAGGAGTACGAGGACGAACGGAAACGGTGGCTCCAGCAAGAGGAATCCGTCCGCCTGGAACGGGTCAAGGCTGTCCTCGCCGGTGAGACCTCCGAGAACCACGAGGACGCCGAGCGCGGGTTGGGCTATCGTCTCCGCCAGCACCACCTCGCCGTGATCGCCTGGGTTGATGCCGGCGACCGACGTGGCGATGAGTTGGTGAGAGCACAGCGAGCGGCGATGAGTGCCGCGAGTCTGGCGCGTAGTCACGGCCGTCTCTTCGCCGTCGCGTGGGACTCGAGGACTGTGTGGGCGTGGGTGCCGCAACCGGTGGAGCGGTTGCGGGTGGCCGACCTGCGGCAGGCCCTCGCCGAGGCGGATGACGGAGTCCGGCTCGCCCTGGGCAACCCGGCCGCCGGTGTCGCCGGCTTCGTCCAGTCACACCGACAGGCCGCGGCTGCCCACGAGGTCGGCCGCATCTCCAGCGTCGAGACAGTCTTTCCCTACCAGGACGTGTCCGCGCTGTCGTTCCTGGTTGCCCAACCCGAACGAGCCAAGCTGTGGATCAGGGAGACACTGGGACCACTGGCCGACGGCAACCACCGAGACGACGTGCTGCGCGACACGCTGCGCACGTACCTTCGTTCCCACCAGAGCGCCACCACGACCTCCCGGGAGCTCAACTGCCACAAGAACACGGTGTTGTACCGGATTCGTGTCATCGAGCAATCGCTCGGTCGCGCCATTGATTCGGACCCGGTGAACATCGGGCTGGCCCTGCAGGCCGATCGCTGGCTCGGCAGCTCATTCGTCCCATGAGGTGTGCGGCGACAACAGTCAGCAGGCGCAGCGAATCGCGAAGTCTCGCTCCTCGCCCGCCGGTGATTGGCGGTTTTCGGCAAGGGAACCGGCCCGCTCGTCAAAGCCCTTCGCATCGTCGATGTAGAGCTGACGAACCTCGTCCTCCCAGGCGCGACTGCCATCAGCGGACCACGAGAACGGCAACTCGTCCACGCTCCAGGCGGTCTGCGGCCTCGCACCGATGGTGAGCGCGGCTCGCAGGATGTCTCGCTGGAGCGCGGGCTCGCCGGGCTTACCGGCCGGGCACCCCATCGGAAAATCCAGGAAAGCGGTCCGTGGCGCCTTGTACTCGTGAACCCGTTCCCACAGGCAGCTCGTCATCACTGTCGGCAGACCGCGTTTTTCGAGTGCGCGAGCCACCAGCGGTACCGTGAGGTGGCAGGCGGGGCAGAAGGGGAGGAGCAACACCAGGTCCACTTCCTGGCTGACGAATTCATCGTGAATATGCGGCACGACTTCACGCAGGAATTCCTCTTGCCGGCTGATGGCGCCGACCAGCGAAACCGCGTTGGCGGCGAGTTCGCGGAAGATGCCCTCCTGCTCGAGTTCGAGCATGCGGTCCCGGGGATATGCGACGTTGAGATCCCGCACGGCGAAGGCCCGGATTGCCGCGCGGTGCGCGAGTTCGAGATCCGCCAATGGCGTTTCCCGCGAGACGAGACGATACGAGAGGTCGTTCGTCGGTTGTAGCGGCGTCTGATCCGCGCGGTGGAATACCCCGCAGGAAACGAACATGCCGACCTTCGCCTCGGTCAGCGGTTTGGTCAGGGACGCGATGACCGGCGGTTCGAAGTCGACGGAGGGCGATGGTTCGCGGCCGAACAGCTCTGACATCATGGCCCGGAAGCTGAAGGGCTTTGGCAACGACGCGGGCATCGGTTGACTCATTGTGCTTCTCCCTGGGGAATGAGCGAGATGCGGAAATCGCGCTGGGGCACACTGAAACCCTACGGTAGCGATCCCCATATGTCTCTTTCGAAAAAACGGGGCCGACGATAGCCGTTCAGCTATGCGGCATGCCGGCCGAAGCGTGATCGCCGGCACGGCACGGTGGCCGCGGTGCGGGACATCGGGTCAGCGCCGATCGTTTCCGCCGGCCGGCGGATCCGGGCTTTCCGGGCCGGTGGTGGAGAATGCGTTCGGCTCGGTGTCGAGCATTCCCCGCAGCCGCGCGTACAGCTTGCTCTGCAGCGGGGTCAGGCGTTTGCTGCGATGTTTGACGATGTAGAGATTGTCGAACAGGTCGGGTCCTTCGATCGCGACCTCGCGCAGCACTCCGGAGTCGAGGTCCTCGCGGACGGACGCCTCCCACAGGAGCGCGACACCGATGTTGGCGCGGATGGCCTGTTTCATCGCCTCCGCGCTGCCCATTTCGATGCTGACGTCGCGACTGGTGACGCCCAGGGAGGCCAGCGCGTTGTCCTGACTGCGCCGGACCGTGAGACCGCGCGGTGGGGCGACCCAGGACAGGTTCCGCAGGCCGTCGACCGTCACGCAGTCGCCCACGGATTCGTCGGTAGGCGACGCGACCAGCACGAACCGCAACTTGCCGATGAGCTCCGCGACGAGCGCGTCCGACTCCAGCGCGGCGTTGGCGGCAATGACGCAGAAGTCCTGGTGGCCCGTCCGCACCGCCTCGAGCGCGAGTTCGGGGGTGTAGATCGTCAGGGTGAGGCTGGCTCCTGGCCACTCCTTGCGGAAGTCGATCAGGATCGGCGGAAGCAAGTAGTTGCCCACGCTCATGCTGGAGCCGAGGGAGACGGCTCCCACGGTGCCCTTGACGAGGTCGTCCAGCTCCTGGGCGAGGTCGTCGCGCCGGCTGAGCAGTTCCTGGGCCCAACTGCACACGGTCTGCCCGGACTCGGTGAGTTCGATTCCCCGCCCTACGCGCCGGAACAACGCCACGCCGATCCGCTGCTCCAGTGAATGGAGGTGTGCACTGACGACCGGCTGGGTGACGAACAACTTCTCGGCCGCGCGCGAGACGCTGCCGAGCTCCACCACGAGGCAGAAGACTTCCAGCTTCTGCAGCGAGATCCGGTTGTCCAGCTTCACGGTGGCTACCTCGGGGTTGACCTGCGCCGATGGTAGCCCAGAGGGGCGAGCGCCGGGAGCGTCCGGCGATGACGTCACCAGACCCGCCCGTTCAACTCTCGGCGAGGAAGTCGAGGACGAGCCGATTGAACTGGGCGCGTTGTTCCCACTGGGGCCAGTGCCCGGCTCCCTCGACGTACTGGAAGCGGCCGTCGGGGATCCGTTCGGCGATGGTCATCCCGGCCGCGGCCGGGCCTGACGGGTCGTTCGATGTCCACACCACCATGGCCGGGCCCGGGACCGCGGCGAGATCGGCATCGGTGATCATGTTGCGCCGCCGGGTTTCGGGGTCCTGCAGGCACATGATGTGGCGCATGGACCGGGCGAAGCCAGGCCGTGCGTAGATCGTGCGCCTGATCTCCACGAGTTCGTCGGTGACGGTCCCGGGGTCGGCCATGAGCCATTCGAGCCGGGCCCGGATCCGCTCCGGTGAGGGGTCGTCGGCGGCACCCTGGGTGAGCGTGCGGATCCGGTCCATCACTTCGGGCGTGGCCATCGTCCCACCGGGCGTGTTCAGCACCAGCTTGCGGGTGCGCTCGGGGTGGGCGGCGGCGAACTTGACGGCGACCCAGCCGCCCAGGGACTCGCCGTTCAGATGGGCGCGCTCGATGCCGAGCACGTCCAGCAACCGGCGCAGGTGCCCGACATAGTCGGGAAGTTCCAGGTCGGCGGTCGCCAGGCTCGTGTAGCCGTGGCCGGGGAAGTCGTAGGCCACCACGTGGTAGTGCTCGGCGAAAGCGCCGATGTTGTGCGTGTAGGCCTCGAGATGACCACCGACGCCCGACATCAGTACCAGGACATCGGGATGGCCGGTGCCGGCTTCGAGCACGCGCGTGCGCCACTGACCGACCTGGATGTGTCGGACGGTGTGCTCGACGTTGCCGAGGGCCACCCAGGCGGGAGTGTCGGTCAGGGTCATGCTGGTCCTCTCTGGTGTGCCGCGCCGGTGCGCGCCCGGGCGGAGGTGGGGTGAAAGCGGCCGGGTCAGCGGGTCTGCGCCGTGGTGACCGCGAACCCGGCGATCCAGTCGGGGATCTCCTCGTAGAAGGAGGACACGGTGTCGTACGGGCCTTGGGTGGAGAGGGCGGCGTATGCGGCGATCGACGTGCGTGCCTCATGGGAGGAGTGACCGGCCTGGGCGGCGAAGGAATCCGGAGTCCACGCGTCCAACTCGGTGAGGTCGCCGCCGGCGAGGATGTCGAGCAGCCGCCTGTCCCATTCGGGATTGAGCGGTGCGACGGTCAGCCTCCCGGCGGCGTACGCACGGCCGGCCTCGATCACGCGCCGCTCACGGTCGGCGCGCTGCTGGGGGGTCAGGTGGCGGCCGGTCGAGATCAGGCGGGCCGCCACCTCCGGGCTCGCGCCGGCCAGCATGGGCAGTGGCGGGTCGTGTGACAGGCCGCCCGACCCGACGACCAGGACGCGGCGGTTCAGGGCACCCGCTGCCCGGCCGATCGCCTCCCCGAGCAGCCGCACCCGCCGCACCGGGCCCAGGGGAACCGCGACGCAGTTGATGAACACCGGGACCACGGGAATGCGGTCGATCCCGCCGAAGAGGACCTGGAGCGGCTGCACGAAGCCGTGGTCGACGTACATCGACTCCGAGATGGCGATGTCGATGCCCGCGTCCAGGACCTTCTCGGCGATCACCGCGGCGGCGTCGTGATCGACGAGGACGGTTCCCTTGGCTGTCCGGTAATCACCGATCGCCTGGGCAGCCCGCCCGACGCAGAACGGTGGCATGAGGTCGTAGAGGAACCCGTTGTAGTGGTCGGGGCCGAACAGCACGACGACATCGGGGGCGAACGCCTCGATGAACGCCCGCGCATCGGCGAAAGCGGCCTCCACGCGGTCGCGTACGCCCGGCCCCGGCTCGGAGAAGTCCATCAGGGGTGAGTGGGACAAGGTCACCGCGGCGAGTGTCATGCCGTCTCCAGTCCGAGCAGGCCTTCGAGCAGCCGCGCCGGATCGTCGGGTTCGCTGTCGCCGCTCCACGCCACGAACATGTCCGGCCTGGTCAGGATCGCGCCTCGCCGATAGGTGGCCACCGCTTCGTCTTCGGGCAGGTCGAGGACGAAAAGCGGCACGCCGTGCGCCGCGGCGGCGTCGACGAGGCCTTGGCAGACGGGTGGTCTGGATCCCGCACGCAGGAGCGTCCAGCCGGGACCGAGGGCGTCGAACACCGAGGATCCGTCCGGGCGCCAGTAGTGCGGTAGCCGTGAGCCCGGCGAAGCGGACGGTACGTAGACGTCGATCTCGCCGATGGCCGAGCTGTCGTCCGTGGCCTCGTCGACGGCGATTCCGGGGGAGCCGACGTAGCGGGCACCGAACTGGACCCCTTGGCTGTACCACTGTTTCTTGTCGGTCAGTTCGATCAGCTCACCCGCGCTGCTTCGCAGTTCGCGTCCGCGTTCGCTGTCCTCGTGCAGCTCGGGGTCACGCCCGATCGTCGTCATGTCGGCGTCGATCTTGAGAGCTGCCCGCGAGGTTGCCTCGCCCACCGACTGCCGCTCGCGCTCGTAGTCCTCGAAAAGCCTGGGCCCGCCCCAACCCTGGAGGTTCGCCGCGAGGCGCCAGGACAGGCTCATCGCGTCGGCGATGCCGGTGTTCATCCCGAACCCGCCGAGCGGCAACCACAGGTGAGCGGCGTCGCCGGCAAGCATGACCCGGCGGTCGTGGAAGCGGTCGGCGACAAGGCGCCGCGGATCCCACCGGACGACCTGGATCTTCTCGTGCGCCACGGGTTTGCCGATGGCGGCCTCCATCACCTCGTCCGGGTCGACGTCCTGGGGATCCATGCCGACCGGCACCCGGGAGTGACACAGGAAGAGTTCGCGGCCGTCCAGTTGCACGAACGAACCGCGCCAGGTGGGGCCGTACCACCAGTACATCCACCCTGGGCGGCGTTCTCTGAGCAGCTGGTGCAATTCAGGCGAGCGGAAGTAGACCGAGACCCGCTGCTCGGCGACGCGGGGATCTCCCTGGAGGGTGGCTCCGATCGCCTTGCGGACGACGCTCGCGCCGCCGTCGCATCCCGCCAGGTAGTCGGCCCGGAAGACGACCTCGTCGCCGTCGCCGCCGTCAGGTGCCACGCGGTGCGTGGTGACGGCGACATGGTCGTCGTGCTGCTCCACCCCCTGGACCCGGTAGCCACGCAGGACGCGGGCGTGCTTGTGGCGCGCGACACCGCGGGCGATGACCGGCTCGAGGTAGATCTGCGAAACCCGGTGCTGCGGCTCGGGAGTCGCCCACTCGTCGAACTCCGGCGCGGTGCCCTTCAGGATCTCGCCGCTGGAAGAGAACGGGAATCGAGCGAGCTCCCAGCCCAGGAGATTGGTCGTGTAGACCACGTCGGTGGGATGGTCGAGAGGGAGGCCGGCGCGCCGGATGTCGTCGGCGATGCCGAGGCGCCGGTAGTACTCCATCGACCGGGCGTTGGTGGTGTTGCACCGAGGGTTGTCCGTGGTGGTCGCCGACTGCTCGAGCACCACCACCTCGATGCCGCGCCCGGCCAGGTCGAGAGCCAGTGTCATGCCGACCGGCCCCCCGCCGGCGACGACGACCGCGGCGTCCTTGACCGGCGCGCCGTGGCCGGTGACGACGGGCGCGGCAGCATCGGCGGGTGCGGTCTTCTGATGAACAGAGGTGGGCATGGCCGACAACGTAAAGAACCCGGAACAAATAGGTCCAAGTCGAAATTCGGCAGGTATTCATAGTCTTCCGCCTATGCCAGGCGGAGTAGCCAGGCCGGCGCGACGACCCGGCGAAACATAGCCGACTGCCTATGGTTTGGCACAGATCTATGACTTAGACCATGCTCTTCGGCCAGCTTTATTCTCCACGCCATGACGACTTCGGCAACGAACGCCCTGCTGGTAGGCAATCCGCGGACCGGCACCGTCGACTTCGAGTTCGTGCCGGCGACGGCCGCGGAGATCACCGCGATCGCGGATGATCTCCGCGGGGCGCAGGGCACCTGGGCGGCGGCCGGCGTGGCGTACCGGGTCGAGGTGCTCCGCCGCTGGGCGGACGCGATCGAGAAGGACGCACAGGCGATCGGCGACGCCGAGATGACCGACACCGGCAGGAGCCGCGTGGCGCACGAGGTGCCCTTCATGGTGGCCGCCGCTGTCCGGGGATGGTGCGACCAGGCGCCCGCGATCCTGGAGCGGGCGCGCCTGCGAGGAATCTCCAGCACCTCGGAGAGCGTCAGTTATGACACGCAGTTCGACCCGTACGCCCTGGTCGGGGTGATCAGCCCGTGGAATCACCCGTTCCTGCTGTCCACCCTCGACGCCATCCCCGCCCTTCTCGCCGGGTGCGCCGTCATCGTCAAGCCCAGCGAGATCACCCCGCGCTTCGTCGCGCCGGTCTCGGACACCATCGCCGCCGTTCCGGAGTTGGCCGCGGTGTTCCACTACGTCACGGGCGGCGCGGAGACCGGGCAGGCGATCCTTGCCGAGGTGGACGCGCTTTGCTTCACCGGAAGCGTGGCGACAGGGCGGGCCTTGGCGGTGGCCTGTGCGCAACGGTTCATCCCGGCGTTCCTCGAACTCGGGGGAAAGGATGCCGTCATCGTCGCGAAAGGGGCCGACCTGTCCCAGGCGGCGGCGGCCGTGCTCAAGGGCGGGGTGCACAACACCGGCCAGCTCTGCTTCTCGACCGAGCGGGTCTACGTCGATGCCGCCATCCACGACGCATTCGTCGACGAACTCGTGACGCAGGCCGAACGGCTCGACCTCACCTATCCCGACATCGAACACGGCCACATCGGTCCGTTCATCATGGCTCGTCAGGCCGACATCGTCGACGACCACCTCGACGACGCGGTCAGCCGCGGAGCCACCATCCGATGCGGGGGGCGCAGCGAAACACTCGGCGGCGGACGCTACATGAGGGCCACGGTCCTCACCGGGGTCGATCACGGCATGAAGATCATGCGGGAGGAGACCTTCGGGCCGGTGCTGCCGGTCATGCCCTACGCCGACCTCGACGAGGCGCTGCGGTTGGCCAACGACAGCGTCTACGGGCTGTCCGGCGCGGTCATAGCGGGCTCGGCCGAGGAAGCCGGCTCGATCGCCCGCGGCCTCAACGCGGGTGCCATCAGCCTGCAGGACACCTCGTTGACCATCAACATCATGCGCGACGTCGAGAAGACCTCGTTCGGCTCCTCAGGGCTCGGGGGATCCCGTATGGGACCCAACGGCCTGCTGCGCTTCCTGCGCCGCAAAGCGCTCATCACCCGGGCCGGCGCCGTCGTCGACATGGATGCCCTGCGCGAGGACGCCGCCCCGGCCTAGCTCCCGCCTCGGCGCCCCGCCCGCCGTGCTCATCCCTTCACCAACTGCAACGACGCATGTATGGAGAGCCATGTCCACCTGCCGTACCGCCGCCGCACGCCGATGGCCGAGCAAGGACGACAGCTGATGACCGTCGTCCTGGACTCGCTGACCGCTTCCGCGGTCCTGCTCATCGTCATCATGGGCCTCACCCTGGTGCTGGGCGTGCTCGAGGTCATCAACCTCGCCCACGCGGGGTTCATGGCCGTCGGGGTCTACCTGACCTACGCGCTGCTCCGGCACGGAACCGGGTTCTTCCTCGCCTGCGCCCTCGCCGGTGCGGGGACCGCGGTGCTCGGCCTGGTCGTGGAGTTCCTCGTGGTGCGACGCCTCTACCGGAGGCCGATCGACACGATTCTCGCGACCTGGGGAATCGCTCTGGTCATAGTGCAGATCATCACCCTCGTCGCGGGGTCACAGGACAAGTCGATCACCGTTCCGATCAGCGGCACACTGACCATCCTGGGCACCCGCTACGCCGGCTACCAGCTTCTGCTGGTGGCGATCGCGGCGGGCCTGGTGGCGGCCATGGGCCTGTTGGTCCGGTTCACCGAGGTCGGCCGGACCGTCAGACTGGTCATGTCCAACGAGGTGATGGCGCGCGGGCTCGGCATCGACACAACCCGGGTGCGGCAGGCCACCTTCGTCGTCGGCGCCGGGCTGGCCGGCCTCGGCGGGGGGCTGATCGGGCCGATCGAGTCGGTCTCACCGCAGTACGCGACCACTCTCCTCATCCCGGCGTTCCTCGCCGTACTGGTCGCCGGGCCGAGCGTCTCCGGAATGATCATCGGCTCCGTCGTCCTGGCGACGATCGAGACGGTTTTCGCGACGTACGCCGACCCGACCTACTCGACGGTCGTGCTGGTGCTCAGCGCCGTGGTGATCCTGCGCTTCGCGCCGCGAGGCCTGGGGCTGAGCCGATGAACGCCCGTTCGCGCCACCTTGTCGTGGCCGTGGTGACGCTGGTCTGCGTAGCCGCGCTCGGCGGCTTACCGGCGCTGCTCAACGGATACACCACCGGCCTGTTCACCACCGCGCTCATCTACGCCATCCTCGCCGTCAGCCTGGACCTGGTCTGGGGGCTCACCGGCGTCATCGACCTCGGCCACACGATCTGGTTCGCCCTGGGCTGCCTCGGCGTGGGGATCGCCACCACCCACGTCGACCCGGTGACCGCCCTCGTCACCACCGTGCATTCCGAGCTGAGCCGTTATCTGCTCGGCACGGTCGGTGGCGCCGTCGCCGCCGCGGTCGTGGCGGTGGTGATCGCCGCCTGGGTGTTCTCCTTCCGCAACGGCGGGTCGCTCTACGTCGTCGTCGTCACGCTCGCCGCGAGCGTGGTCGCGGGCATCATCTATCTCAAGACCGGCTCGTTCACCGGCGGCGACAACGGACTCTTCGGTTTCTCCTACACCGAGCTGGGGCCCCGCGGGGGATACTGGCTCAGCCTCGCCGTGCTTCTCGTCGTCGTAGCCGGAGCGCTCGTCTTCGCCCGCAGCGATTACGGGATCGCGATGAGGGCCGTGCGCGACAACGAGGGGCGCGCGGGCTATCTCGGGGTCAACGCCTTCGCGGTCAAGACCATCGTGTTCGTGATCGGCGCCGTGGTCGCGGCCATCGCCGGTGCGCTCTACGGCACGGTAAGTGGTGTCGCGTCCGAGCCGCTCGTCCAGTTCTCCTTCGCGACCGAGGTCGTGATCTGGGTCGCGGTCGGCGGACGCGGGACGATCGTGGGCCCGGCGATCGGTGCTTTCGGTATGTCCCTGCTGACGTCGTACCTGAACACCGAATACGCCGCCCAGTGGCTGCTCGTCCAGGGGACGATGTTCGTCCTCGTGGTGCTCTTCGTCCCGCGCGGTGTGCTGCCCGCGCTCGCGGGCCTGAGCCGCCGCCTGCTGGGACGCCCCGCGTCCGGCACCGACATCCGCACTCTGCGCCTGGCCTCCGCCGGCGCGCGGTCCGGAGGCGAACCGGCCGGTGAGGTCGCCGTCGACATCAGTCGGCTGACCGTCTCCCTCGGCGGCCTGAAGATCCTCCGCGGGGTCGACCTGACGGTACGGCGGACGGAACTGCTCGCGATCATCGGTCCCAACGGCGCCGGCAAGTCCACGTTGCTGAGCGTGATGGCGGACGGGCGGGCGCGCGTGGGCGGAGAGGTGACGCTGCGCATCGCCACCCGGCTCGGGCATCGGGGCCGGCCGCCCTTCCGGCTGGCACGGGCGGGTCTGACGCGCAAGTTCCAGATCCCCGAACTCTTCGACTCCGTGACCGGGGCGGAGACCTTGGTGCTGGCCGTCCACCGCGGGCGTCGCCTCTCGCCATGGCGGCGCACCAAGGACATCGGGGTCGCGCCCGAGGTCATGCGTGTCCTGCGCATCGCCGGGGTCGCCGACCAGCTCAACCGGCCTGTGGCCGACCTCCCGCATGGGCTCAAGCAAGGCCTCGAGATCGCCCTGGCGATCGCCTCGCGCCCCGCGGTCCTGCTGATGGACGAACCCACAGCCGGTCTCACCCACGACGAGCGTGCCGCCATCGGCGAGGTGCTCAAACGGCTCGCGCTGGCCGGAACCGCCGTGGTGCTGATCGAGCACGACCTCGACTTCGTGGACGCCATCGCTGACCGCGTGGCCGTCCTTCACGACGGCCGGGTTGTCCACGACGGCCACCCGCGCACGGTGCGTGAGTCGGATGCGGTCCGCACGGCGTACATAGGGGCGCGCGAATGAGGCTCGATATCACCGGCCTGCGCTCGGGCTACGGGGCGGGCACCGTCGTGAACGGGGTCGATCTGACGGTCGCCGACCAGGAGGTCGTCGCGGTCGTCGGCCGCAACGGCATGGGCAAGAGCAGCCTGGTCAAGACCATTCTCGGCTACCTGCCCGACGTCCAGGGTTCGGTCGAACTGGACGGGGCACAGCAGTGCGGGTTGCGTACCCACACGATCACCCGCCGCGGTGTGGCGTACGCGCCCCAGGAGGCGGCGGTCTTCGCGGGCCTCACGGTCCGCGACAACCTCTACGGCGGGCTGCGGCGCCACAAGCCCGACGCCAGGACCACAGAGCGCCTGTTCGATGCCTTCCCCGTCCTGGCCGCGCGGCTGGATCAGAAGGCCGGGACCCTCAGCGGCGGCGAGCAGAAGGTCTTGCTGCTGACCCGCTGCCTTCTGCGTGATCCGCGGCTCCTGGTCCTCGACGAGATCAGCGCCGGTCTGCAGCCGTCCATGGTGAATGCCGTCACCGACGTGCTGCTCGCCATCCGGGCGGAGCGCCGGCTGACCGTGCTCATGGTCGAGCAGAACATTGACCTGTGCTTGTCCCTGGCCCGCCGGATCGTGGTGATGAAGGCGGGTCGCTTCATCGCCGAGGCATTCCGGGACACCCCGGATGTCCGCACCACCTTGTTGGGGCACCTCGCCCCATAACCGCGTCAGGGCGGGTGATGGTTGTCGTTTTGTTTCCTACCTAGGAGCACCGAAATGAAGATTCGTCCCTCAGCGTTGCGGGCGTACGCAAGACCAGCGAGCGTGGCCGCGGCGGCCCTCCTCATGGTCGCGCTGGCAGCCTGCGGCAGTACCTCCGGCAGCGGCGCGACCTCCGGCGGCACACTGAAGATCGGCTTCGTGACCACGTTGAGCAAGAGCAGCTTCAGCGATGTCGGCGAGCAGGCCAAAGCCGCCTTCGAGGCCGGGATCGCCAACTCCAAGAGCAGCGGGCTCACGATCCAGACCTACGAGCAGGACGACCAGGGTAACCCGCAGCAAGCCACGCAAGTCTGCCAGCAGCTCGTGCAGCAGAGCCACGTGGACGTCATCGTGGCGGTGATGCTGACGCCGAACAAGAACGCTTGCAACGTGATCGCGCAGCAGGCGAACGTCGCGTTCGTAGCCGGGCAGCAGTCCGCGGTGAACTGCGGTCCGACCTACTTCCAGACAGGGTGGGTCCCGAATCAGGTGATCGAGCCGACGCTGAAGTACCTCGCCACCAAGAACGCGAAGACCATCTACTACGTAGGCAACAACTACGCCTTCGATCAGGAAATTCTCAAGAACCTGCAGTCCGCCGCGACCGCCGCCGGGATGCAGGTGGTGGGCAACTCCATGCCACCGGTCGGGACCACCGCCTGGGCGCCGATATTCGACCAGGTCGTCGCCGCGCACCCGGATGTGGTCATCGACGGCATGGTCGACACGATCGCCTACCAGAAACAGGCGTCCACCGATCCGCGTATGGAGGCGCTGCGCCGGCTGAGCTTCACCACCGACGAGGGGCAACTGCACGTGATCGGCGCTTCCGTCAAGGGCCTCGAGTACGTCACCCAGTACCTCTCGACCCAGACCGGCCCGGCCAACGAGTCGTTCAAGGCTGCCCTCGCGGCGGCGAACAAGTCGGTGTTCCCGTCTCTGGCCAGCGTCAACCTCTACAACGCGACGCTGGCCGCCGTCGCCGCGGCGAAGCAGGGCAGCGGCAGCGCGGACATCCTGAAGAACCTCCCGCGGGTATCGATCACCGGCCCTGGCGGCAACGTGGCCTTCGGCGGTGGGCACAACCCCGTCATGACCAGCTACGTGGCCGTCGTGGGTGACGAGTTGGCCCCCTCCGTCGAGTACACCCAGAACGACGTCGCTCCCCGGACCGGATGCTGAAGCGACATGCGGGGCGAGCGTGGCCGTGTCCGGCGGCGGATACGGCCACCCTCCGCGGGAACGCCCGGCGAGCAGTCCGTGCGAAAGCAGGAAAGGATCGATGAGCATGACACGCACCGATGCCCGGCCCGTTGCGCTGCTGGGAGCGGGCACGATCGGCGGCGGCTGGGCGGCCACCTACCTCGCGCGAGGCCGGCCCGTCGTCGTTGCCGACCCCGCACCCGGCGCACGGGAACGGCTTCTCGGGTTTCTCGAGGCCAGCTGGCCCTCCGTCCGGGAGTCGGCGCAAGGAGTCTCGCCGGACGTGCCGCTGCAGTTGATCGAGTTCGCCGCGCCAGGCGAGGGGGCCCTGCGCGATGTCGCACTGGTGCACGAGAGCGGGCCCGAGGACCTCGGGGCCAAGCGTGAAATCTACGACGCCGTCGAGAGCGAGATCGGCCCCGGGGTTCCTGTGCTCTCCAGTAGCGGGGGCCTGTCCCCGTCGGCTTTGCAGGCGCAGATGGCTCATCCGGAGCGGCTGGTCGTGGCGCATCCGCTGAGCCCGGTCTACGCCCTGCCGCTCGTCGAGGTGCTCGGTGGCGATGCGACCTCCGCGCACGTCGTGCACCGGGTGGTGGACCATCTCCGGACGCTGGCGAAGCGACCCGTCGTCCTGCGGCGCGAGGTTCCTGGCTATCTCACCAACCGGCTGACCTTCGCGCTCCTGCGTGAGGCGGTGCACTGCCTGGCCGAGGGGGTCGCGGATGCCCAGGGCATAGAGGACGCGGTCGTATACGGCATCACCCCGCGGTATCTGCGGGAAGGTCCGATCATCTCCCTGGCGCTGGCCGGTGGCCCGGAGGGGATGCCTGCCGCCATGCGTTCCTTCGCCCCCGCGATCGAGCAATGGTGGGCAGATCTCGGCCATCCCCACCTGACCGAGGAGGTCAAGTCGATCCTGATCGAGGCGGCCGAGCAGGTCCTCGCCGGCCGGCCTTTGGGGCAGGTGCTCGCACGCCGGGACGAGGCCGTCGTGAAGACCATGCCGCGGCTGCATGGCGACCTCGCCGCTCCCCGGGCCGCCGATGCGGGCACCGCGAACCACTTGGCACGTCAGGACACAAGCAAATGAGCACGATTACCATTCAGGTCCCGAACCGGGTGTTCGACGTACACCAGCATGTCGGGACGGTCGTCATCAACGCCGAGGACTCCGGGCCCGCAGACGCCGTCTCCAGCGACGCCGACCGCCGCCGCGAGATCATGCACTCCTTCGGGATGACGCAGGCCGCGCTCGCCCCGAGCCTCCAGTACGAGCGCCCTGAGGGGTGGCGTGACACTGTCAGGCTCAACGACGCGGTCGCCTCCTACGCCCGCGACGCCCCAGCGGATTTTCCGGTCACCTTCGGCACGACCGATCTGCTCTCCGGGACGGCGAACTGCCTGGCCGAGATCGATCGGCTGGCCGGCGAACTCGGCATGGCGGGGGTCATGTGGCACCATCGCTACCAGGGCATGTTCCTCGACGACCGGCGTATGCATCCGCTGCTCGACCGGGCCGGCGAGCGTGGTCTCGTGGTGGCGGTCCACCTGTTCGCCGACTCGGCCATGGAAGCACCGGACGCGCTGGAGCGACTTGCGAGCGCGCATCCCGGCCTCACGCTCCTCACGCTCGACGCCTTCACCGCCTTCGCCCAGATCAAGGCCCTGCTGTCGATCTTGGAGCGCCACCCGAACATCGTCCTGGACACCGCGGGGGTGTTCCCGCTGGGCCGTGCCATCGATCAGGTCGTCGCCGCGATCGGCCACGAACGCCTGGTCTTCGGAAGTGACATGTACGCGCGACCGAAGATGTGGAACTACCCCGCCGGGCTGTTGGAGGTCTGTACCTCCGACGAATTGAACGACGCGCAGCGCGAGGCGATCCTCTACGGCAACGCCGCCCGCCTTTTCTCCCTCGACGCGGGCTGACCATATTTCCCCGGAAATCGAGTGCGAAAAGCTCGGTCGAAGCAACCGTCGTGGCGCGGCTCGCGAATACCCGCCGAATCACGGCAGGAATAGAACGGGAAGGGTGCGGAAATTGAACTCAGTCGTTATCGCGGTAGAACTCTGTCGTCGCGATGTGAGGGCAAATTCGATCGCGGGCACCGGTTTTCACGAGTGCCGGAGCGGTGCGCCGACCATGCGGGGCCGAGCCCCTGGCGCGGCGCCGGCATGAGCACGCCGCTCAGCTTCGCGGCGTCCGCCGCCGTCCTCGGTGAACAACCGGACGGATCGGTGCTCATCCGTTCGGCAGAGCCCCTGACGGAGCCTCCACCGACGCTGTTCTCCTGGCTGGAACGCTGGGCCCGCGAGCGGCCGGACCGCGCTTTGCTGACCGAACCGCGCGCGGGAGGGGAACGCGCGGCGCTCACCTACGGTGAGGCGGCGACCGCGGTGGACCGGCTGGCGGCCTTCCTCACCGCCGAAGGGGTCGCCCCGCGCGACCGTGTTGTCATCGTCGCCCCGAACTCCGTCAAGCACCTCCTGTGGGCCTTGGCCACCATGCGGTGCGGCGCCATTTACGTGCCCATGGCACCGCAATACGCCGGGCCCGGGCACGACGCGGGGAAGCTCGACGGCCTGCTGCGCCGCCTGCGGCCGTGTCTGGTGCTGTGTGCGGATCCGGCGCAATTGTCCCGGCTACCTCCCGGCCATCGGTCGACCACCGTCGACGCCCTGTTCCTGACGGCGGCGGGTACCGCACGTGCGTCGCGGGTACCGCCGCCGCCTGCCGCCGCCGCGGTCGCCAAAATCCTCTTCACCTCGGGCTCCACGGGCGAGCCGAAGGCGGTGCCCTACACGCACGGCCAGATGACCGCGGCAGTGACCATGACGACGCAGGTGTGGAGCTTCGTCAGGGAACGACCCCCGGTTCTGCTCGACTGGCTTCCTTGGAACCACGCCTTCGGCGGTACGGCCAACCTGTACCTGGTGCTGGCCGCAGGGGGCACGATGCACATCGATGACGGGGGCCCCACGCCGTCGGGCGTGGCGCGGACGCTGGCACAGATCGACTTCCTGCGGCCGAACATGTTCTTCGCCGTTCCGGCGACGCTCGACGTTCTGCGCGACCGGCTGGCAAGCGACCCCGCGGCGGCGCGCAGCTTCTTCGGCGCCGTACGGGCGATCTTCTCCGCCGGTGCGGCGTTGAGTCCCGAGACCTTCGATGGCCTCCGCGTGCTGTCACGGGAAGCCGGTTCGGAGGTGGTTCTGCTGTCAGGCTGGGGTAGCACCGAGACCGGGCCCGGGACCACGCTGGTTTGCTCGCCCGACGCCCAGTCCGGCTGGATCGGCCCACCTCTTCCCGGTGTGGAGCTCAAGCTGACTCCGTGTGCGGAAAAGTTCCACCTTTCCGTGCGCGGGCCCAACGTCTTTACCGGTTACTGGGACGACCCCGAGGCGACCGCGGCCGCGTTCGACTCCGACGGCTTCTACGCCACCGGCGATGCGGGCAAGCTCGTCGATCCGGCGAATCCCCAGCTCGGACTGGTCTTCGACGGCCGTGTCGGGGACGACTTCAAGTTGGCGAACGGCACGTGGGTCAACTACGCCCGCGTCCGGCAGGGGCTGTTGTCGGCGCTCGACGGCCACGCGATCGACGTCGTGGTGGGCATGCCCGACGCCTCCGCGCTCGTCGCCTTGGTGTGGCCGCGTGAAGGTACCGGACTCGACGACGACCTGCTCGAACGGGCCCGGGCGCGGTACAACCGGGAGACGCCCCGGCCGAGTGACAGGTTGCGGGCACTGGGCCTGTTCCGGACTTCGCCCCAGGGGCCGGAGGTGAGCCCCAAAGGGCAGCTCCGGGCAAGGCACGTCCGTGAGGCCCGGAAGGCGGAGTTTCTCACCTTGCTGGCGGAAGGAGCGACACGGTGATGGAATTCGCGTCGGTGGAGGACGCGGCCCGGCACGTCGGGGCCGATCTCGGCGTCAGCGACTGGGTCGAGCTCGGTGAGGAGGAACTCCAGGTTTTCGGCCGCATCACCGGCGACACCCACTGGATTCACGTCGACCCGGCGCGTGCCGCGGCGGAGGGACCGTTCGGCTCCGTCATCGTCCACGGTTTCCTGACCCTTTCCCTGGTCACCGCGCTCGCCAACCAGTGCTACACGATCACCTCAGCTCGCCGCTGGGTCAACTACGGTCTTGATCGGGTTCGCTTCGTGAGCCCTCTCCTCCCCAGGACTCCCGTGCGCCTCGAACTGCGGCTGGACAGTGTCGAGCCCAAACCCGACGGAGGACGGCTCCATCTGGGCTGCCGGATCGTGACCGCGAACGGCACGCCCGTCATGGTGGCGACGTGGCTGGTCCATGTCGTGGAGCGAGAGAAGGAGACCGTATGACGACGACGAACCAGCACCCCGGGGAAGACCTTCCCGACCTCGAACGACGGATACCCTCGGAGTACCGGCCCCTGGCACAGGAGGGTTTCCTCGGGTACCTGGGGGGAATCTGGGTGCGTCAGGCCGACGGGTGCGTCGATACGTGCCTCCTGATCGCCGCGGACCACCTCAACCCCAACGGCACCGTGCACGGCGGCGTCCTGCTGAGCCTGCTCGACTACACCCTCGGGGCGACGGCGGAAGCCGCCCTTGGCCAAGGGACCGGCCGCCATCCGGCGACTATCTCGCTGACCACCCACTTTCTGGCCGCGGCAGACCGGCGTGACCTGCTCTTCGGCACGGCACAGGTGCTGCGGCGGACCCGGACCCTGTCCTTCGTCGAAGGTCAGGTCAGCAGTGGGGGCCGGCCAGTGGCGTCCGCGTCCGCGGTCTTCAGGAATCCTGCCCTCGCGTGAGATGAGGGGCCGGGAGCCGGCCTGGCACTCCGTCCCGCTCACGACCACCTGACCCGCCGAGGCAATCACCGGGGAGCAGGACGGAGGCTGGACCCGGGACGAGACCCACGGTATAGCGCGGAAAGTGGCGTGAACCACGCTGATATCGCTGCACGATGTCGCCGGGCCGCTCACGGAACGTCTGGCGCACGCACCCGAGATGCCCGCAGCGCACCGTCGAGTCCGCAGCCGTATCAGCACCCGCCGCCCGTCAACCGGCACATCGGCCACCTGCCGGACGACAGAGCCGTGCACCCGCCCCGTCGCCACCCCGCAGTCCGGGCAGTCCACCGGCCCCGGCCGCGTCGACGCCCGCACCACCAGCGTCCCAACCTCATCGTCGACACCATCGAGGACCAGGGACGACAGCCCTGAGAACACCAACCCTAGAAGTTGATCACCAGCGCGCCGCGCTCACCCTGACACAACACCGAATCCGACACACATCGTCACCACCGAATCCGTACCAGAGCCGATCACGGGACAGACCCTACAGATAGGCCGTGGACCGGATGGGGTCCCGAATAGGCTCGCCTTTCGCATCGGCGGCATGGACCAGACGCAACTGTCCGCGCTAGTTGAACCGCCGACCGGTCATCGAGGAGTAGGTTTCCTGTCCTCGGAAGGATTTGAACGGCACCGACGGTCCGGCGAGTTCGCGCCAGCGGGCTGCTGCGGGCCGCTCGGCCTCATCCATGGAGTCGTTTTGCTATCTCGTCAGCGGCGGCCATGACTTTGGCCTCCGTGCGGGCGAGTTCCGATCCGGTGTAGTGGCGTTCGAGTCCGGCGACTGATATGGCGTAGACGGGTGCGCCTCCACGATTGCGGACGACAGTTCCCAAAGAGGCCACTCCTGCTGTGATGGCCGCCATGTTCAAGACCCAGCCTCGCTCGCGGACAACAGCGAGACTCTCCCGGATCTCCTCGGCTGTCCGGTCGCCCTGCAAAGTGTGCCAGTCCTTGTTGTGGGTGAGGTAGCGCTCGATCTCCGCGTCGCTCATGGCACTCATCAGTGCTTGAGGCGCCGCACCGACGTGCATGGGTAGCCACTCCCCGGAGGACCAGGAGAGCACGTCCACTTCGGGGCCAGGGAGCCGGAGAATACAGCGGGCACCCCAGCCTTCCCTCATGGCGAGAAGAGCGGTCTGGCGGGTGTCTTCGCGTAGAGCCATCAGGATCGGCTCGGCGATTTTGATGACGGCCATTCCCATGCGGACCGCGGCTCCGTACTGCAGCAGCTTGATGCCGAGACGGTACTTGCCGCTGGCGGCATCTCGTGCCAGTAGTCCCGTCTGTTCGAGTGACGTGAGAAGCCGGAACGCCGTACTCCGGTTGGTGCCGATCAGCTCCGCGACTTCGGTGGGAGTCAGGCCGTCCGTAGCCGGCAACAGGACGTCGAGCGTCTTCACCGCCTTGTCGATGACGGCGATGCGCGAGCCGGCGGACCGCTGGCTGCCGCGCCCTTCTGTCTGGTCGGTCATCAGGTCCTCCTCCTGAGCTTGGCCAGATCGTACTTGTGATCACCAGTGGGCGGTGTTACGTTTTTCGTGATACGAAACAACATCTCGTAATACGAGACGATACGAGCGAGGTTCCTCTTGCCGCAAGTCGAAAGCCAGGAGCGTGCTGGGCGTTATCCGGAAGGCGTTCGCCGCCTGGTCAGCGCGCTGCACCGGGCAGGTAGGGCTGTATGAGTGCAGGCTCGAACGTGGATGTCCTGGCTCTCCGCGGTGAGTTGGAGGAGTTGGTGACGTCTCTGTGGTACGAGATCGACCACAACGGCGGGACGGCTGCGGCGACGTATTTCGCCCGGGATGCCGAGCTTCGATTTTCGAATGCGGTGTTCAGGGGACCTGAGCAGATCGAAGAGGTGTACCGCAACCGGTCCGCGCGAGGCCCGCGCACGTCCCGGCACGTGGTGACGAACCTGCGTCTGCTCGAGGTCGCGGATGAGAGCGTTCGTGCGATCTCGGTGCTGCTTCTCTTCGGTGAGGACGGTCTGCCTCCCAGGCCCTCGACCTCACCGGCCATGGTCGGCGACGTGCTCGATGTGTTCGGCTGTGTCAACGGGCGCTGGCTGATCAAGTCCCGCTGGATTCGGAACGTCTTCATCGAGCCGGCCACCGAGTTGGCCGTCCCCCAGGAGTGAACCGATGGCATCGCTGACTGAAAGGACGCGACAGTGACTCGGTCCGAGACGGCCGTTCCTTGGCCGCCGTCCTTCTTCGAGTTGAACGGTGAGTACATCGACGCGACACGGCACCAGGGGCAGCATTCGTGGTATGTCCGGGGCCAGAACTTCGTCACGGTTGTCACCTGGGCGGCGGTCGGAGAGGTACTGGAGGAAGATCCCGCTCCGGACGAGCATCTGGTGCTGGTGTTCGAGGGTAGCGAGATCGAGGTTGTCGCTGGGGCGAACGAGAGGGGCACGGCGACCGGGCCTTCGCTGGTGGTAGTCCCTCCCGGAACCGCGCGAATGACTGTGCGCCGTGCCGGGTACATGGTCCGGATCTTCACAGCGCGAAGTTCTGTCGTAGCGAAGGCCGTCAACAAACAAACCTACTCGGCGGAAAACTACGGCATCACTCCGCTGCCTACCCTGCCCGAGCCCGAAGGGCCTGGAACGGTGCGCGTTCTGTCATTGGCGAAGGTGCCGGAAGTACCGGGTCGGTTGGGCCGGATCTATCGCAGCGGCTCGTTGATGGTCAACTGGTTCGCTCCCCAGGACGGTCCTCGTGACACCGATGACCTTTCTCCTCACGTCCATGCCGATTTCGAGCAGGCCTCCGTCACGGTGGCGGGCGCTTACGTCCATCACGTGCGCCGACCGTGGACCAAGCGCTTGCGCGACTGGCGAGGAGATGAGCACGTCCAGGTCAGCAGTCCGTCGGTCACGCTCATCCCGCCGGGAAATGTCCATACCACGCGTGCCGTTGGAGAGGGCCTCCACCAATTGATCGACGTCTTTGCCCCGCCGCGCTCCGATTTCATCGATCAGGGCTGGGTGCTCAACCAATCGGCCTACGAGCCCGAGTCGAAGGGGACCTGAGATGACGTTTCGCGCTCTTGGCGGCGTTGGCGGCCGCAAGCCTGAGCTCCCCATCGTCGACGGAATCCTTTTCGGGGAGCCGCTTCTCGACAGCGTGGCCGCCCACGAGTTGTCGGCGCCGCTCCGGAACGTCGGCCAGCCATACGTCGGCGTGACCACCGACGGCACCGTGCGGAAGGGGTTGTATCACCTGGCCGACACCGGCCTCAGTGCCAAGGCCGCAGTGGAGGCTGCGCGCACGTTCCTGGCGCTGCTTCCGGAGAACGAGCGCATGGTCAGTCAGCTCGCCATGGAATCCGACGACTGGCGCTTGTGGACCAATGCCTTTCCGATGTGGACGGCCAAGGGACTTCGGCTCGATCGCATCTCCGGCGAGAAGCGCGACCTGGCGATGGCCGTGGTCAAGGAGAGCCTGAGCGCCGAGGGCTGGGACTCTGTTCGAAACTGCATGAAACTCAACGGAGCACTGGGCGGCTTGGTCGGTGCCTACCAGGACACCCTCACCGAGTACGCCTACAACTTCACCATCTTCGGCGACCCGAACGGCATCGACCCATGGGGCTGGCAGCTCATGGGTCATCATGTCGACCTCAATTGCGTGTTCGTCGGGACGCAGTTGGTGCTCGCCCCGGTTTTCCTGGGGGCCGAGCCGAACTTCGCGCTCAACGGCCCGTACGCGGGCACGAGGGCCCTCGACCTCGAGACCGATCGTGGACTCGCCTTGCGCCGGGCCCTGACCAGCGACCAGGAGTCCGCGTTCCTCCAAGGCCGATCACTGCTGGCACGGGATCTTCCGCCCGAGTTGGGTGGCCCCTTCAACGGCCGTCACTTGGCCGGTGCGGGAAAGGACAACCTGGTTCTCCCCTACGAGGGAATTCGCGGCGACGACCTCACCGAGGAACAGCGGAGATTGCTGCTCAGCCTCATCGAGGTCTACGTGAGCAGGCTTCCCGCCGGCCACGCGGCACTGAAGCGGCTCCAGATCAAGGAATATCTCGACGAGACCCGGTTCGTTTGGCGTGGCAAGCACGACGACGTCAGCGCCTTCTACTACCGCATCCACTCGCCCGTACTGCTGGTCGAGTACGACAACCACCCGGGAATCTTCCTCGACAATGAGGAGCCCGAGCGCTTCCACGTTCACACCATCGTGCGTGAGCCGAACGGCAACGACTACGGAAAGAACCTTTTGGCGCAGCACTACGCGCTGCACCACTCGTAAGACACCACTCACAGACAAGGAAGTCGGCCATGGCAGCAGTCGTTCCTCCGGCACCGGCCACCGAAGCACTCAGCCCGTTCGAGACCGGGCCAGGCACTCCGGCCGGGAGGTACTTGCGCAGCTTCTGGCAACCGGTGAAGCTCTCCCAGGACTTGCGCGAGGGGCAGGCCCAGCCCATCGCCGTCATGGGGGAGAAGTTCACCCTTTACCGTGGTGCTGGTGGTAAGCCTGTCGTGACCCAGTCCGGCTGTGCGCACCGGCAGACTCTGCTGTCGGTTGGTCACGTCGAGGGCGACTCGATCCGGTGCATGTTCCACGGGTGGAAGTTCGGCTCCGACGGCCAGTGTCAGGAGGCGCCGGGTCAGAGCCCGAGGCTCGTCGAGCGCACGAGGATCCGCACCTATCCGGCTTGTGAGGCTTACGGACTGATCTTTGTCTATTTCGGGGAAGGGGAGCCACCGAGATTTCCCGATATCGAGGCGTTCTCCAAGAAGCACGGCAAGGACATGATGTCGGCCTTGGTACTGGACTGCGGCACCTACCGACGCAACTGCAACTACTACGTCAACGTCGAGAACGCTCTCGACCTGGCACACGTCCCCTATACCCACCGGATTTCCTCCGACCCCACCATCACCGAGGTCGGCTTCTCGCCGGAGGTCGCGTTCGTCCGCGACATCACCGTGGAGCGGTTCGACTTCGGGGTGCGAGCGATCGAGGTGATCGAGTCGGCGCCGCCGACAGTGTCGACGGTCATGCTGCCGAACGCGATGCACCTCATCGTGGGCCAGAGGGACGGCTACCTCGAGCAGGTCGCCTGGCGGGTGCCGATCGACGACGAGTCGCATCTGAGCTTCCAGATTGCCGCGATGCACACCGACGAGGAAGGGAAGATTCGCTACCAGGAGTACCAGGCTCGTAAGAGCGAGCTCGTCGCGAAGTATCCCTCGACCGAGCTGTGTGCCGAGCAGGTTTTGCGCGGTGAGAAGACCCTTCTCGACTTCGCCGACCACCCCGACCTGGTCAACATGGAAGACCACGTCGCTCAGATGGGGATGCAGTTCATCACCGATCGGGGCAGGGAAAACCTCGCCCAGTCGGACAAGGCTGTCGTTCAGTTGCGGCGCATGTTCATGAGCCGGCTGGCGGACTTCGTGTCCGGGGCGCCCGCAGAGAGCGGCTGGTGACGGGAATGGCTCGCTTGGCCGTGCCTGCTGTGGGGGTTGGAGAGGAGACCACCACGGGTGGAACGTCCCCGCGCCTCAAGCGGGCAGTCGCACGGTGGTGGCAGCCCATGGTCATCCTCGCCTGGATCCTGCTGGGCACCCCGCTCTTCGGCGACTCGAATGTTTATCCGCTGCTGGTGCTCGCCGGCATTTACGGGATAGTGGTGGTCGGCGTGTCCGTCCTTACTGGACTGGGCGGGCAGATCACCCTGGGCCACGCGGTCTTCATGGCCGTGGGGGCCTACGCCTCCGCGTTGGCGACGACGAAGTGGAGCCTTTCCCCCTTGACCGGCGTCGTGCTCGGGGTGGTGGCGGCCCTGGCACTGGCGCTGGTGACCAGCCCGATTCTCCGCCTCCGCGGCTGGTACCTCGCTATCGCGACGATCGCGATTTCCGCCATGTTGCAGCAGGTCCTCGCCAACCTGAAATCCTTCACCGGCGGGAACAACGGCATCTTCGGCATCCCTTCCCTGTCCGTGGGAGGGCTGGAGCTGAAGGACGAGCCCACCTACTTCGTCCTCGCCTGGACCTTGGTGCTGGCGCTCTACCTGCTTGGCCGCAACATCGCCCGCTCCAGGTTCGGGCGCGCGCTCACGGCCATCCACAAGGACGCCGACTCGGCGGCCACTCTCGGCATCAACCCGGCGCGAGTCAAAGCGGTGCTGTGGATGGTCGCTTCGGTACCGGCCGCGATCGCAGGCTCCGTCTTCGCCCACTACAGCGCCTTCATCGCGCCTGGAAACTTCGCGTTCTCGACCTCACTGTTGTTTTTCGCGGCCGTCATCATCGGTGGGGAGCGAAGCATCTTCGGCGGGCTCGTCATGGTGACCGTGCTGGTCGCGATTTCCGCCTACGCGACGCAGACGTTCACCACGGACCTCATCGAGGCGATCGTCATGGTCGTGGTCTACCTGCTCTCCCCGCAGGGTCTCGCGGGCATCGGCAGCGTTCTCCTGAACCGAATTCGCGACGTGCGGAGGCGTCATGCTTGAGAGCCGCTCCCTGTCCGTCGAGTTCGGTGGCGTGGCCGCGCTTTCCGATGTGACCTTCACAGTGTCCGGGCGATCCGTCCTCGGCTTGATCGGCCCCAACGGCGCCGGCAAGTCTACTTTCATCGGTGCGGCCAGTGGTCTGGTGCGGCCCATCTCGGGGAACGTCAGCTGGCGCGGGATCAAGCTCACCGGCAGGCGACCCGACCAGATGGCCCGGCTCGGCGTTGCCCGTACCTTCCAGCACGCGCGGCTGTTCCCCGGGTTGACAGCCCTGGAGAACGTCATGATCGGAAGCCACCTTTCCGGCAGGTCGGGGGTGTTCAGCGCGATGCTGCGTTCCCCGCGGTGGCGCAAGGACGACGCGTACCTTGAAAGCCTCGCGGTCGAGGCGATGGAGTCGGTCCATGCGCTGCACCTGGCGCAGCGTCTCGCCGAAGACCTCACCGCCGGGCAGCAGCGGCTTGTGGCCGTCGCTCGCGCACTGGCCGGTGGGCCGTCGTTGCTCTTGCTCGACGAGCCGGCCGCTGGGCTGACCGACGCCGAGCGGGAACTGCTCGCCGAGGACCTCACCCGATTCTTCGCGACGCGCGATATGACCGTGCTGTTGGTCGAGCATAACCTGAATTTCCTCATGTCGCTGGTGTCGAGGATCGTGGTGTTCGACCGCGGCTCCGTTCTCGCTGAGGGAACCCCGACGGAGATTCGCTCGAACCCTGCCGTCATCGACGCGTACCTGGGAGCCGAGCATGCTGCGCGGTGAGGGACTCGTCGCCGGCTACCTCGGAGCACCGGTGCTCCTCAAGGTCAGCATCGAGGTCGAGCGGGGTGAGGTGTTCTGCCTTCTCGGCGCGAATGGCGCGGGTAAGAGCACGATCGCGAAATGCCTGGCCGGCGCTCTCGGCCTACGCGGTGGTCAAGTGATCATCGACGACGTCGACGTGACCGAAGCCGGTCCCGACGAGCGAGTCGGCAGGGGTCTGTCTCTCGTCCCCGAGGCGAGGCACCTCTTCGGTCGGTCGAGCGTCCGCGACAACATCATTCTCGGTGGCTGGACCAAGTCGCGGTCGGCGCGGTCGGCGTCCTTCGAGCGGGTCATGGATACATTCCCCCATCTAGGGCGCCTGCTGAAGAAACGGGCTCGCGATCTTTCCGGCGGCGAGCAGCAGATGGTGGCGATCGCACGGGCCCTCATGGCCGAGCCGCGCTACCTCATCCTCGACGAGCCGACTCTCGGACTCGCCCCCATCTACGTCGACGCCATACTTGGCCAGGCGGCTGAGCTCGCCCGGCAGGGAGTCGGCGTCCTCCTGATCGAGCAAAACGTCCGCAAGTCGCTCTCCATCGGCCACCGAGCCGCGGTGGTCGAGACCGGCCGGATCGTTTTGACCGGCACGGCACGCGAACTCGCCTCGAATCCGTCGGTCGTCGATTCCTACCTGGGCGGTGTCGTATGAGTACGTTTCTCCAGCTGACCTTCGCGGGCCTGAACGTCGGCGCCCTCTACATGCTGATCGCGCTCGGAATGGTGGTTACCTACCAGGTGTCTCGCGTCGAAAGCCTGGCGCAAGGCGTCTTCGTGGTCTACGGCTCGTTGGTGTTCGGCACCATGCACGACAGCCTTGGTCTGCCTCTCGTCGTCGCGGTGGTCGCGAGTTTGCTCGCCTGCGCCGCGATCGCCGTGGTGTTGTACGTACTCGCCCTCAACCGTTTCGCGGCCAGGGGGAGCATCGGCCCGGTCATCATGATGCTCGGTGGCGCCCTGCTCTTCCAGGAGCTGGCTCGTCAGTTCTGGGGTCTCAACGACCGAGGCGCCAAACCATGGCTCTCCAGCGACCCGCTGCGCATTCTCGGAGCGACGGTGCTTCCGCATTCGCTGCTCATGTGGGTGGGTACCGCCGTCCTTGTCGGCGTGGGCTTCGTGCTCTTCGAGCGGACGATGCTGGGCAAGGCTCTGCGCGCCGCGGCCGACGACGTCGAGGGGGCGAGGCTCGTGGGCATCAACACGCGGCTGATGCGGTTCGTCAGCTTCCAGGTCGCGGGCCTTTTCGGTGCGATGGCCGGCATCCTGCTGGCGTCAATCATGCCTCTCGGGTGGACCTGGGTGTTCACGCTCGCGGTCATGGGTGCCATCGGCGCCATCGGCGGGCGCTGGGAGTACGTGCCGGTGGCACTGGTTTCCCTCACGATCGGCCTGTTCGCCAGCTATACGGGCGGCTATATCTCGACGTCCTGGCAGAACATTTACGTCTACGGCGCCTTTGTCGTCGTTCTCCTTCTGCTGCGCGAAGACAAGCGAGCGGGTTCCCGTCGTCGGTTCAGCACGCTCTTCCGGGTCTCGGATTAAGCACATCGGTACAACGAAAAAGAATGAGGTTTGCAATGAAGCAAACAATGAGAATCACCACGGCTGTGGCAGCCGCCACGATCGCCCTCACGGCGGCCTGCGGATCACCGAGTGGCAGCACGTCGGAGGACACGATTCCGCTCGGTGTGATCATAGACAAGACTGGGGTCTTCGCTTCTCTGGGAGTCCCGGCGCTGAACGGGGTGCGGCTGGCTATTGACGAGATCAACGACGCGGGCGGCATCAACGGCCGGAAGATCGATCTTCTCGTCCAGGACGGCACGTCCGACCCGGCGGTAGCAGCGGCAGCAGCTCGTACTCTGAGCAGCAAGGTCCAAGTCGCGTTCGGCACGGCCGCAGGCTCGGGTTGCCGGGCGGTGCAGCCCATTCTCGACGCGGCCAAGGTCCTCCAATACTGCTTGTCGCCGCAACAGTTCACGCTCACGCCGCTGTTCTTCTGGGCACTCGCGCCGGTCTCCGGCTATGTCCCGGCGACCATGCCCTGGCTGAAGGCAAAGGGTTATCACCGCATCGCCGTCATCGGCCAGAACGACTCCACCGGAGACGGCTACCTTTCGGTCTTCAGCGCCATCGCCAAGTCCGACCCGGTGAACTACCAGATCGTGGACACCGAGCGCTTCGATTCCGGCGCCACCAACTTGGAGACGCAGATGACGAAGATCCGGGACGCCAGGCCCGACGTGATCGTCTCCGGGACCTCTGGTGACAACGTCGTGCCGGTCGTGCGTGCGATCAACTCGCTCGGGATGACTCAGCCGGTCTGGGTGGGTACCGGCTCGGCTACGATCAACTCGTTGAGCCCATTGGCTAACGACCTTCCGTCCGGGGGACTGTTCGCCAATGCCTACTGGGCCGACATCCCAGGCCAGGTTCCCGGTAGCGTCCCCTACGCTGGCAAAGTGACGAGCTTCGCGCAGGCGTACTCCGCGAAATACAAGCAGCAACCCGTTGCCGAGGCCGCCGGTTCCTACGACGCGGCAACGCAGATCATCGACGCACTGAAGTCGAAGGCGACGACTGGCACGCAAATTGCCGCGTACCTTCAGGAAAATCACTTCACCGGCGTGCTCGGTGACTACACGTTCTCGCCCACTGTCCACCAGGGAGCGGCCCTCCCGCCGGTCATGATGACTTATCAGGGAACCCAGGGTTTCAAACTCGCATTTTCTGGCTCATAAAGGGGATTTGCTCGATGACAACAGCGCTGGCCGTGACGTCTGCCCGGTTGGAGGCCGACGACGTCATCTCGATCGTGCTCGCCGACCCGGCAGGCCGGGTCCTGCCCGACTGGCGGCCGGGCGCGCATCTCGAGTTGGCGCTCCCCAGCGGCCTCCTGCGCCAGTACTCGCTCTGCGGCTCACCCGAGAATCGAACCGAATACCGGATCGCGGTCCTGCGCGAGGCGAACGGCCGCGGTGGCTCCCGTGAACTCCACGACACCGGCCTGGTGGGCAAAACGCTGAAAGTCAACGGCCCGCGAAACCACTTCGAGCTTGTGCCGAGCAGTCGCTACTTGTTCATCGCCGGCGGGATCGGTATCACTCCCATCCTCGCCATGGTGCGGTCCCTCGGTTCGTCAGTTCCATGGTCGCTGCACTACGGCGGGCGAACGCGTTCCAGCATGGCCTTCACCGATGAACTGTGCCGGATCGGCGGCGCCCGGGTTGCGCTGTCGCCGCAGGACGAGGACGGGCTACTCGATGTGGACGCCATCGTTGGTGGTGCCGACGAGTCGACGGCGATCTACTGCTGTGGTCCGGCTCCGCTGCTGGAGGCCGTGCGGGAGGCGTGTGCCCGGCTAGCGCGCGGTGCCTCGCTGCACATCGAGCGGTTTACGGCCTCCCCAGCGGGGTCGAAGGTACCCGCCGCGAACGGTGAGAACACGACGGTCGCGGTCGAACTGCGCAGGAGCGGGGTCACCGTGCAGGCCGGACCCGAACGCTCCATTTTGGACGCGATCCGCGAAATAGTGCCCGAGGCTCCGTACTCATGCACGGAGGGCTACTGCGGTAGTTGCGAGGTCAGGGTGATCGAGGGAGTTCCCGACCATCGGGACGAGATTCTCACGGCCGAGGAACGGGAAGGCGGACGGACCATGTTCCCCTGTGTCAGCCGGGCCTTGTCCGAGCGTCTTGTGCTGGACATCTGAGCAGGGGCGAGGATCCAGGGTGCACATCAGGAAGGGGACCGCGTTGACGGACGAGCCGATCACCGAGCAGGTCGTTCAGGCGTACCGGGCCATGGCATTCGCGGGACAGACAGACATGGTCTGGGGCCACGTGAGCGCACGTGACCCCGAGGGGCGAGGCGTGTGGATGAAGGCCGCCCGGTGGGGATTCGAGGAGGTCACCAGCGAGCGGCTCGTTCTCATCTCCCCGGAGGGGGAGGTGCTCGCCGGCGAAGGCCGTAGACACATCGAGTATCCGATCCACACCAACATCATGGAGGCACGCCCGGACGTGGGAGCGGTGATACACAGCCACGCCCCCGCCGCGTGCGTGTTCGCCTCGCTCGACCTTCCACTGCGGGCGATATCCCACGACGCCGTTCCGTTCCTGGACCCGGACATCCCGCGGTACACCCATACCGGGAATCTCGTTCGGGACGACGACACGGGGGCACGCCTGGCCGAGACCCTGGGTGACTCCGCCGGTGCTCTCATGCCCGCCCACGGCTTCGTCGTCGTCGGTGAGAATCTGGCGATCACCGTGATGCGCGCCCTCCTTTTGGAAAGGGCATGCCGTAACCAGCTTACCGCGTTGGCGGCCGGTGGCCCGGTGCGGTGGTCCGACAACGTCGAAATCGCGGAAAAACGCGCTCTCGTCTGGTCGATGAACCAGTACCAGGCGGGTTACGACTACCTCCTACGGCGCGCGAGCACCACTTCGTCCAACGACCCCGCCACTGCCTGACGAAAAGAGACATCACATGCCGAACGACACTCCCGTCGCCATCACCTATTTCGGACACTCGTGCCTGCTGGTAGAGGTGGAGGATGGTGACAGGGTGGCGCGGCTCCTCCTCGACCCAGGCAACCTGACACCATCGCTCGATGATGTGGACCCGGTCGACGCCGTCCTCATCACCCACGGCCACCCAGACCACCTCGACTCCGGGCAGCTTCGGCGGCTCCGGGCGAAGGGCGCGTTCTCCGTGTTCGGTCCCGCGGACATCGAGGACCAACTGAACGATCTCGATGTTCCTTTCGCGGCAGTGGAGCCAGGCTCCTTCGAAGTCTCGGGCGTAACCGTGGTAGCGCGCCGCAGTGGCCACGAAACCCTGTACCCGGGCTTTCCGCTCCCGGAGAATTTCGGATACGAGATCGCGGGTCGTGTCTTCACCCCGGGTGACTCACTCGTGGTTCCCACACCGCAGGTCGAGATCCTGCTCGCCCCGCTGGCGGGTCCTTGGATGAAGCTGTCCCAGGGCATCGACTTCGTCCGGGCAGTCGCGCCGACGACGGTCGTGCCGATCCACGACGCCGGCTTGGCCCCCGCACACCGTGGCCTCCACCGTGCGCTCTTCACCGAATTCGCCCCCGAAGGAACCAAGCTGCGCACGCTGGACCCCTTCGAGTCGCTCGCGATCTGAAGTACCTGCCGCAGCTGCACCTCAACCCCACCGGCTGATCCCATCTGATCCCATGAGAGAAGAAAGCACACGTATTCCATGAGCCAGGACGAACGTTTCGATTCGCACCAGTCGCCCCTGCGGGTGAAGCCGTTCACCATTGCCATCGGTGACGACCAGCTCGAAGACCTCGACCGTCGGCTGCGGCACACCCGCTGGCCCGATGCCATCGCAGGCATGGGCTGGGACGACGGAACCGACCTCCCCTTCCTACGGCATCTGACGAAGTACTGGCGGACCGACTTCGACTGGCGAGCGCAAGAGGCGACACTGAATGCCTTGCCCCAGTTCACCGCGGAACTCGACGGGGTCGAGATCCATTTCATCCACCAGCACGGAACCGGACCCAATCCGTTCCCGCTGGTGATCACGCACGGCTGGCCGGGCACCGGTTTCGATATGCAGCACATCATCCCGCTACTCGCCAACCCCGGCGACCATGGCGCGGACCCAGCCGACGCCTTCGACGTCGTCGTCCCCTCCCTGCCGGGCTACGGGTTCTCGCAACGGCCGACCCGACCGGGCTTCGGCCCGCACCATGTGGCGCAGCTATGGACGAGGCTGATGACGGGCCTCGGCTACGAGCGCTTCGGGGCACAGGCCGCCGATTGGGGCGCAGCCGTCTCTACCTGGCTCGCATCGCTGTTCCCCGATCTGGTGACCGGGCTGCACCTGAACTTCATTCCCGGCAGCTTCCGGCCGTCTCTGGGAGAGGACCAGCCGCCCCTGTCAGCCGATGAACAGGCGTTCCTTGACGCCGCCGCGGCATGGTTCGATGCGGAGGGCGGGTACCACCGCCTCCAGGCGACGAAGCCGCAGACACCTGCCTATGCGCTGACTGACTCGCCGGCAGGCCTGGCGGCATGGATCGTCGAGAAGATGCGCGGCTGGAGCGACTGCGGCGGCTCCGTGGAACGTGCGTTCACATTGGACGCGATCCTCACCAACATCTCGATCTACTGGTTCACCGGCACCATCGGCTCCTCCATGCGATTCTATCGCGAAAACCGCCTGCGCCCGAACCACTTCCGCGCCGGCGAACGCATCGTGCCGCCATTGGGCGTGGCCGCCTTCCCGCAAGACCTGATACCGCCCCGTACCTGGGTGGAACGTGTCTTCAACGTGACACGATGGACACAAATGCCCCGAGGAGGACACTTCGGTGCCATGGAGACCCCGGAACTCCTCGCCAAAGAAATACGGGAATTCTTTCGCCCACTCCGCGCACACCAACGGGGTCTGTAGCAAGTTCGGCTCTGGCCCAGATTCGGTGTGGCGCTCTGTGTCTTTATCTGAGCAGGATGCGGTGGCGTAGGAGGCTGAAGCCTGCGCGGCCGTACATCTGCCGTTTGATCATTTTGGTTTTGGTGTTCACACCTTCGGTGTGTCCATTATGGAACGGCTGGGTGAGGGCGGCATTGACGGCGTGGCGGTCGAATTGGACTCCGCGAGTGAACGCGTGCGGGTGGGGCAGGTCCTCGGTGCGGGCTTGGTTGATCCAATCGGTGAGGCGTTCATGGGGTGAGGCACGCTCCGGCGCGGACCGAAGCATTGAGCCCACAGGTCAGGCCGAAGACATGGAACAGCGGCAGACAGCCCATCACGACATCACGGACGCCGATTTCGATCAGGGTGTCCACGGTGAGGTGCGCGTTCGAGGCGAGGTTGTGGTGGGTGAGTTCGGCGCCCTTGGGGTGGCCCGTGGTTCCGGAGGTGTAGAGGATGACCGCGGTGTCGTCGCCGGGTCGGTCGACCGCGTCGACGCTGGACGTTTCCCCGGGTGTGGGTCCGTGGGAGGGGACTGTGATGGCGTCGACGCCCGCCGCGAGGGCAGCGGTTTCGACCGCGTCGCCGCCTTCGGACCAGCCGTAGACAAGGGACGTTTCCGAGTCGGTGAGGGAGTACTCCATTTCGCGGGCTTTGAGTAGCGGGTTCATGGGGACGACCACGGCACCGGCCAGGAGCGCCCCGTAGAAGAGGATCGGGAAAGCCGGCACGTTCGGCAGGGCAATGGCCACCCGGTCGCCGGGCGCGACCCCGCGACGTCGCATGTCATCGGCCGCGGCCACCGCGGCGGCGTGCAGGTCGGCATAGCTGAGCACGTGATCGTCGAGTTTGATGGCGGGACGGCCGGGGTAGTCGCGAGCGGACGCGACGAGGTACGAGGCGAGGTTCGTCATTTCGCTTCCTGATTGACTGGAGCCTCGGCGACCGCTGTCACCGTGTGCCGACGAAGAGGTCGATCTCTGGTCTCTCGCCGCCGCCGTAGGGCGTGAGGTCGCTGATGCCCGCGGAGGCCAGGGCTTCTTCGTCGAGCAGGGTTTTGCCGGTGGGCCGGGATGGGTCGGTCAGTACGGCGATCGCGGCGTCGGCCATGATCTGAGGGCTGCGGGCGCGGGAGGTGGCTTCCTGCCCGCCGAGCAGGTTGACGACCGCCGCGGTGGCGATCGTGGTCTGTGGCCACAGGCAGTTGGCCCGGATACCGTGGTCGGCCAACTCCGCCGCCCAGCCCAGAGTCAACAGCGACATGCCATATTTGGACAGCATGTAGGGCGGGAACGCGCCCAGCCACCCAGGGTCGAGGTTGATCGGTGGCGACAGCGTGAGGATCTGGCCGTCGTGGGCGCGCCGCAGATGTGGCAGGCACGCCCGGGTGAGCAGGAACGTGCCACGCGAATTCACCGACTGCATGAGGTCGAACCGTTTCGATGTCACCTCGGCGGTGCCTCGAGTGTGGAGCGCGCTGGCGTTGTTGATCACAATGTCGACGCCGCCGAAAGTGCTTGCCGCGACATCGGCGGCCCGTTCGACGTCGGTCTCCGATCGCACGTCGCCCACCACCGCGACGGCCCTGCCGCCTGCCCGTTCGATCTCTGCCACGGCGGTGTGCACCGTGCCGGGCAGGCGAGGGTCCGGCCGGTCGGTTTTGGCCAGCAGCACCGCGTTCGCGCCGCGCTGGGCGACGGCGACCAGAATGGCGAGTCCGATCCCCCGGCTGCCACCGGACATCACGATCGTGCGGCCTCGCAAACTGTCAGGTCGGTTAGGCATCGCGAGACTCCGCACGGAGTGGGTGGCCGGCGGCCGGGATGCGCAGGCCAGCCAGGGGGATGTGCTGCTGGCCGGAGTGGATGTCGCGGTCGGTGAACGAACCCTGCACGACGGGGCGGGGAAATGACACCTTGATCACGCGAATGCTCGGTAGCCGGTAGATCATGAGCAGGGCCGGATCGGCCTGGTACAGCCCGGCGATGGTGGTCCGGTTCACCACTACCGATTTCGTGACCAATTCGTAGTCCGCGTCGCTGGTGAAGAACGCGTCGATGGTTATCCAGAATGGTCCGGCGTTCTTCGAGCGGACCAGTTCGGCTATCTCGCCGAGGGTTCGGACCCGTTCAGGCATGCGCTACCTCGCTGTATTCGGCGCGGAACAGTTCTGCCGGTGCGCGGACGTCCACGACATGGTTGAGGACGAACTCGTAGACGACACCCCGCTCGATTTCCGCCGGAGACATGGCGAACGCGAAGCTGGGCTGGTCGGTCATCTGGGGTAACGGGTGGTGCAACAGCGACGGATTGGCGATTTTGGCGATCGCCGTCGCCAGCGCCTGGGTGGCCGCGCGGACCCGGAACAGCACAGCGACCTCGCGAGGTGGTGACACTTCGGGTTCGAGCTCCCCGAGCACGGCGTCGGAGCCGTAACAGCGGAGGCTGAGCTGGTAGTCCTCCGGTTCGATCCCCAACAGCACCCTCGTGCGTTCGGTAACGTGCGATTCCAGGTCGCTCACCCACGTCTTGAGGTCGTCAAGGACCCGTGGAGAGCGGATTCCTACTAGTGAAACGGTTTCGTGGCCGGCAGGCGCGCTGCCCTCCATCTTGATGGTGTGCTGCTCGGCCGGTTCGAATCGCGAGCCCGCGACGCGGACCCGCCGGTCGTCGAGCGCCGTGTAGGTGGCATGGACGGTGTTCAGTGTGCCTGCGGGCTCCCGCATCCGGAAGGGGTCCGCGTTTTCGTAGAGCATGTGGGCGGCGACCGTGGTGGGCGTGCACGCAGCGGTGTCGGCCAGCGGCTCGACCGTGAAGCCGTCCATGTCGACGGTCACGAGAACCGCGCCAGTGCTGGGGTCCGTCGTACACAGGGCACCGCACTCGACGGTCTTCGCCGCGTGCCAGGCCGGTCCGGGCGGCAGCCCGCGACGCAGTGCCAGGGCGGCGACCGAGGCGGTGTCGGTCGCTCGGCCGGTGAGGACCACATCGGCACCGGCGTCCAGAGCAGCCGCGATCGGCTCGTGACCCATTACGCCGACTATGTGCGAGCAGGACCGCAGAGTCTCCTCCCGTGCCGGCTCCGATGGCGGCAGCGGGTGTATCCGCCCGTCGGCCAGCGCGGCCAGGAGGGTGTCGACGTGCTGCTCGCTGTAGATCCTGGCCATCCGGAATGTCAGCCCATCGCATTTCGCGATGTCCAGGGCCATTTCGGCCAGCCAGTCGACGCCGTCGTCGGTCCCGGAGGTGCCGCACGAGGTCACGATCAGGGGTATGCCCGCCGCGCGGGCCTGGGTGAGCAGGATGCGCAGGTCGTGGCTGACCGCGGTGGCCGTGGTCTTGGCCGTTCCGGTGCCGAGATAGTACGGGCCGGAGTCGGTCGATCCGGCGTCGACGGCGATCGCGTCGGCGCCCAGCGCGATTCCGCGGGACACCGTGTCCGGGGGAAAACCGGCGCCGAGCATGCCTACCGGGAAAATGATTCGGATGGGTTGTCCCGTGGTGGGCTGGGCGATCGGGGTGGTGTCGTGGTCTGGGTCGGTCATCTGGTGTTTCTCCTCGGCCGGATCGGTCAGTGAACGAACGTGGCGACCCCTGCCGGGATGCGGACGTGGAGCGCGTCGGCGGCGGGCCGGGCGGTCGTGCGCACGATCAGCCGCAGTGCGCCCAACGCCAGTTGGGACTCGTAGTGGTCGCCCAGATAGGACGTGTCGAGGACCCGCGCTTCCGGGCCGTCGCCGGGGTCGGTGGTGAGCACGATGTCCTCCGGCCGCACCGCGATGGTCGCTTCCGGCCCCGCGCCCGGATCGGGCTTGCCGCACACCGCGATACCGTCGGTGAACTCGGGAACGAGCAGCCGGCGGGTGCCGTCGCCGTCGGCCTGCACCGTTCCGGTGAGGAAGTTGCACTGTCCGACGAACTCGGCGACCCGGCGGTCGGCGGGTGCGCGGTAGATCTCTTCGGGGGTGCCCTCGCGCAGGATCCGTCCGCCGGACATCACGATGATGCGGTCGCTGAGGGCCATCGCCTCGTCTTGGTCGTGCGTGACGAAAACGGTGGTGAGCCCCAGGCTGTGCTGAAGCTGCTTGAGCCACTCGCGCGCCCGTTCCCGTAGTTTGGCATCAAGATTGGAAAACGGCTCGTCCAGTAGGAGGACGTCGGGAGAGTAGGCAAGGGCCCGCGCGAGGGCGACCCGTTGCTGCTGGCCGCCGGAAAGCTGGTAGGGGTAACGGTCGGCGTAGGCGTCCAATTCGACCAGGGCGAGCACTTCGGCCACCCGCTCGGCGATCACGCGTTTGGGCTGCCGCCGGATCCGCAACGGGAAACCGACGTTCCCGGCCACGGTCAGATGTGGCCAGACCGCGTAGGACTGAAATACGATACCAAGGTTGCGGCGTTCGGCCGGCACATCGATCCGTTTTTCCGCGTTCAGGAACACGTGGTCGCCGCAGACGATCGTGCCGTCGTCCGGGGTTTGGAATCCGGCGATGGACATCAAAGTGGTGGTCTTGCCGCAGCCGGACGGGCCCAGCAAAGTCACGCATTCCTTGTCGCGCACGGTGAACGTGACATCGTCCAGAACCCGATGAGCGCCAAAGGATTTGGTCAGGTTCCGAACACGGATCTCAGGCATGACGCCCCTTTCGGATAACGCGGGCTCCGATCGCGAGCACGACACCGACGACAATGATCTGGACCACCGCGAGCGCGGCCACCGGGCCGAGCGCGCCCTTCTGCCAGAACTGCAACATCGTGACTCCGATGACCTCGGTGCCGGGTTTCTGCAGGAACACGACGGGGTCGTAGTCGTTGAGGATGGAAACGAATACCAGCAGGAACGCCGCGACCAGCGATGGCCGCAGGATCGGCAGCAGCACCCGGCCTGCCGTGGTCCACCAGCCGGCGCCGGTGGCCCGGGCGGCCCGGTCCAGCTCCTCGTTGATCCTGGCCAGGCTGGGATAGATCACCACATAGGCAAGGGTGATGTTCCGGACCGACAGCACGATCATTTCGCCCCAGATGTTGTTGCGCACATAGGGGCCAGGCTCGACCATCAGGTAGGACCAGAAGAAACCGATACCGAGGATGATTCCGGGTACCGCCCGCGGATAGGCCAGCAACGGCGCGATCGTGCGACGCAAGGGGAAGCCCGACCGGTGCGCGATCAGCGTCGCCACCGCGACCAGTGCGACCGTCACCGCGCCACCCAGCGTGCCGATCAACAGGCTGTCCATGATCGCCCGGCGGACGGTGCTGTCCGTGACGAGCTGCCGCCAGTTGCCACCGGTGAGCAGGTCCCACGGAGCCACCAGGGTGGTCAGGGCTTTGACGCTCGACATCACCACCAGCCCGACCAGCGGGACGGCGCTGGTCACCGTGATGAACAAGCCCACCAGCACCGCGAGCGGCCGTCGCCACCCTCGCAGGTCGAGCGGCTGGTAGCCGATCCCTCCGCGGGGTGAAGTCGCGATGAACCTCTGCTCCGCGCCGGCCAGCCGGGTGCGCAAGAGCAGGAGCGCGGTCACGACGACCAGCAGCAACACCGCGCCGGCGCTAACGAACGGCGGGTCGGGGACACCGCTGTTGTTCCACGCGCGATACAGGTAGGTGGCATAGAGGTTGATATGCGATGGCTGGCCAAGGAACAACGGAATGCCCAGGACTTCCAGGGACAACGTGAAGATCAGTACACCGCAGTTGAGGATCGCCGGACGGAGCAGGGGCACGGTGATCCGCGTGATCGCCTGTAACGCACCCGCTCCCGCGCTGCGGGCCGCGTCCTCCAGCGCGGTGTCCGAGCCGGCGAGTGCCGACTGGCACGTCAGGAACGCGATCGGAGTGGTCACCGCCGCGCCCAGCACGGCCATGCCGGGGATCGACGACAGGTTCCACACCGGCAGGTGCAGACTCGCCACCAGCCCCGTCAGATAGCCACTCTGCCCGTAGACGGAAACCCAGCCGACGATCAGGCCGAGCGGCGGAATCACCACGGGCGCCACGAGCAGCACGCCGTAGACCTTTCGCCCAGGCATATTGGTGCGGCCACACAAAATCGCGAACACCGTTCCCGCCGTGACGGCCAAGGCGGTGGTCAAGACGGCGAACAGCACAGTGTTCTCCACCGCGATCCAGAAGTCCGGATCGGTGAAAAGTTGTTGATACGCATGCAAGGTGAAGGTGCCGCCGGGCAGGTAATAGGGTTTGCTCCGCAACGATGCCAGCAGCAGCGGGAGCAGCGGTCCCACCACGAGCACCACCAGAACGCCCCACACCACCCACTGCGGCAAGCTCGCGAGTGGCGCCGCCCGTCGTCGGGGCCCAGAGGGCGCCGACGGGACGTCAGAACGGTCAGTCGCCGGAGCGACGGCGAGAGGGCTCATCGGTGGAACGCCTGCTTCCAGCGGGCGGTGATCCCCGGCTGTGCGTCGAGCGTCGCCTGGTTGATCGGCACGGTGTAGACGGTGCCGTCCGGAACTTGCTGCTTGAGGTTGGCCAGCGAAGCCGTGCAGCCGTTGGCCGGCGTGTAGTTGTTCATCGACGCCTCGAACCCGCCCGCGCACAACGCGTCCTGACCGGCTTTGCTCAACAGGAAGTCCAGGAACAGCTGGGCCGTCGCCGGGCTGCTCGCCTTCGCCGTCACCGCCACCGCACGCGGGATAAGAGGTGTCGCGTCCTTCATGAATTCGTAGCCGGCCAAGCCCACGTACTGCTTGGCCCAGCCCTGAACGAGCCCCGATGCGATGTAATCCATCGAAGCGCCGCCCTGAACCAACTGCTGCAGCGCGTCCAAACCCTCGTCATAGGTCTTGGTATTGGCCGCGAGCGCATCGAGGTAACTCCACGCCTTGCTCTCGCCGAGAATGTGCACCAACCCGTAGATCCCCGCGTAGTCCAACTCGTTGTCGATCGGATACGACACCAGCCGGTAGAGCCCCGGGTTGCCCCGCGCCTGGGCCGCCAGATCCGCGTAACTGGCAGGCACCTGTGACCCGGTGAGCAGTTTCGCGTTGTACACCGTCAGAATCGGCTCCGGCGACATGACATAGACACCGTGCCCCTGATTGGTTTCGGGCGGGAAATCCGCCAAGCCCTGGGGCGTCACGTTCGCCGTGACACCGTTCTGCTCCGCCTGCATCCAGGAAGCCGGCGCGCTCGCCATCAGCATGTCCGCAGTCCGCGCGCCCTGTGCCGCCTCGGCTTCGTATTTGGCGAACACCTGGTTGTCGCTCAGGTTGGTCTCGGTCGCCTTGAGCCCGGGGTATGCCTTCTCGAAGGCGTCGATAACCGGCTTGAAGAAAGAGTTCGGAGCGTTGCCGTAGATCGTCAGTCCGCTCTCCGACTTCGCCGCCGCCACGAGAGAATCGATGGATTGCGGAGCGGCCTGCGCCGCCGGCGCCGTGTTCGTGTCCGAGCCTCCCGGGGACGCGCACGCCCCGGCCGAAACCGCGATCGCAAGCGCCGCGCCGGTGACCAGCCAGCGTTGCGCTCGGAGCCGATAGAACTTCATTGTCCCAACCTCCGTAGAAGATTCTTGCCGTAAATCCTGGAAACGTGGCGCTGGATTCCGGGTAGCCGGTTTTCGGGCATACGAAGGGCAGCGGCACGGTGCGGGCGGAGATCATGCCCGTCGTTCGGCGCCGCGACGGCTCAGCCGGAGATGAGCGGCGTGCGAGTCCCTGAAGCTACCTGGAGTCCATGAAGCCATCCCTTGCGGAGCCCGAACCTGACAACTGCCATCTGCTATAGCAGACGTACCATAACCTCAGGTGTCACGTGACACAAGAGCGTCCGTCCGGGTGACCGACTTGTCTTACTCGACCTTTTCGGCTGGTCGTCGCCGCCGGTCGGTCACCAAGTGTGTGACGGTCGTCCCTTCCCTGTGAAGGCTCCACCATCTGCTATTGCAGATGGTGGGCCGTTGTGTTAGACACGGCACTACTGCTTCTGGCGCCGGCACTGCCGGGCGGTGTGGCGCCGGAGAACACCGAGGGGGGCGCATTCGGCCTTCTCGGAACCGTTCATTTCCGATGACTGAAGGACCAGGTGGAATCTCCGTCGAGCAAGCAGTTTCCCGAACTGCAGCGACCCGACTCTCTCGCGGTGCAGGCCTACCGCGCGATCCGCGAGTACATCGCGTCCGGCGAACTCGCGCCGGGCGAGGCGATTACCGAACGCTCGCTTGCCGTGCGACTAGGGGTCAGTCCGACGCCGGTGCGCGAAGCACTGCACCGGCTGGAGTTCGAAGGGTTGACGAAACGGCGCGACCGCAGTAAGAGCAGCGTCGTCGATCATTCGCCGGAAACGATCCGGCAGCTGATGTACATCGAAGTGGTCCTTCGCGCGGCCCAAGCCCGGTTCGCCGCGGCGAACATGACCGATGACGATGTGGCCGAACTCGAAGGAATTGTCGACGAGTTGAAGAACGCGGCCGACGGTACCGATCGTGCCAATATCGTCGAAATCGGTCGCCGGTTTGACCTCGTCATCATCCGGGTGGCGGACAACCAAGCGTTGCAGAATATGATTGACAGCGTCTCCATCTTCGGCAGCGTCGCCAAAGCCCGGGCCCTTGACGACACTAGAACGGGTCTGGCGATCCAGGATCACGACGTGATTCTCGATGCTTTCCGCCGCCGGGATCCGGCCGCCGCCGAAGCGGCTGTGCGAGGGCATTTGCTCACCACAGCCGACAATCTGATCAAACCACGGCATGAGCCGGCATCGAAGGCGTATCCACGGGGCGATAAGGGATGAAACTGCCCTGCTTCTTCCGCAAGAAAGCCCAGGTATGCCACAGTGAGGCGCTCCAGATCGTCCGCCGCGATATATACGCTGGAGTTCATCACGCTTTGCCATCCTAAATGGTGCGAAAAGGCATTTTGGATCTGTCCGCTTGGACTCGGCCGACGGTGACCAACCGGCGTTACGGCTGTTCGTCAATCTTTTCGACGGCGATGCGGCGATCTGGTACGGGTGGTGAATCCCAGCTTGGTGAGGTTGTGTTCGACGTGCGCTTCCGCGGTGGGCCGCGAGATAACGAGCTGGTTCGCAATCTCTTTGTTGGTCTGGCGTGGTGGCAGCTCGGCACCGACCTGCCATCTTGGTCGGTCGGCGTATACCTGCTGCCCACGGTGTTGTTCGGCGCAGCGTTTTGGCAAATAGCGGCAGCACTGGACGGGACACGAGTCGCCGCAGGACTGCTTGGCCTGGTGTTCGGTTCAAGCTTGGCGTTGCACTTCGACAGCGGCGCGCCGCTGTCGGCCGTCGATGGACGCCGGGTAACGCGCTCAGGCGCGCAGTGGAGCTCGCCCAACTGCTGGGTCTCCAGTTCTTCTGGGGCGCCGGCTGCACATGGGCGCTCGGGATGGTCTTCGTAGGCCTGCCGGCAATTCACCTTTGCGGATCCACTTCCAGAACGAGCGCTGCACCTCGACCGATATGGCTGGACGTCCCAACACAAACCCCTCGTCACGACGGGTGTTGCGCTGACACGTTGAACCTAAGGGACTCCAAGCGGTGGAAACCGCGAGGAGCAGGGGTACCGAGGCGGGGACGCTGGCGGACTCGCCTGTAGTAGCTGTGGTCCGCCTGCGTATCGCAGTGGGCTGGGGAGCGAAGGGGAGGACGTGACTGAAAGGCTTCCGGCAACGGTCACCCACCCTGTTCGCGCACTGGTCGCTGCGGTACACGACCTGACAACTGAACGGTACGAGCCGGATGAACCGAGAGGTTCACCTCCGGATCTATGGGGGACGGCGGGTGAAATTCCCGCCGTCTACCCGGCGGTGGACAGGTGTTCAAGCAACTTCCGCTGCACCTGTCAGGGATCCCTCGTAGCAAAAAGGACCGAGCATCCCAATAGTGGAGTTACGTCGCCTATTGCCGTACTGGTTGATCCAATTTTCGACCGAAGCAACAAGTTCCACCTTGGTGGCCAGGATATGGCGGTGGTAGTATCGGTATTCAAATGTCGACCAGAACGATTCCGCGGGGCGTCGCAGCAGTTTACGAGTGTTTCAGTCCGGCTGGTAAGGTCAACCCTGCCGTGAACTCGCCGCCACGCTCGGAGTGCGGCACCGTGCCGGAGACCCCGCCGCCACGGCAGGTCATGCCGGTGTCACCGGCCTGGCAAACCATGTCGGCGCCGATGTGCTCGGCCACGACGTGCCCGAGCACGCGGCGGGAACGCCTATCCCGGATCGCGTACAGATACATATCGCCCTCGCCGCAGGTGAGGTCGGTGAAGTCGGTCAGCCCGATGGCATCCAGCCGGCCCTTGTCGAAGCGCCGCTCCACTACAACCCTGCCGACTCGGTGTCCACTCCCCGCGGGGAACCTCAGATCCCGCATTTCAGGGTACGCCATTGCCGTCGACGCGTTGACCAAATGTCAACAACTTGTGCAGTTATCGTCGCTTTCCGGCGCGGGTCGGCAGGGTTAATCTCACAGGGGTCCGCAGTCCCGATCGCAGGAGCGCGAATAATTCGTTACCCCAGCTGTCGCAGAATTTCGAAGTCGGCACCCCAGACAACGCTTTTCAACCAGTCAACGTGGACGAAGGTTGTGGTGAGCATGGCGGATGGCGCAGTAACCGGAAGGGACAGGCGTCTGGGGGACGGGCCCGGCACCTTGGTGTCCGCCCGGCTGGACCGAATACCGGTGTGGCCCTATGGCGTGAGCGTGTTGGCGCTCGTCGGAATGGTGTTCTTTTTCTCCTTCTTCGAGATTTCCAGCGTGGGCCCCTCCCTGCCGAAGGTGATCGCCGAGCACCATTCGACGACGACCGCGGCAGCGACCGCGGTCAGTCTCGGGCTTTGGGGCTACATCATCGGATCGCCACTCAACAGCATCGTGGCAGACAGGCTGGGCAGGCGCGCCGGACTGTTGACGGCGATCGTGCTGTACGGGCTCGGCGCACTCGGCACGGCGGCCAGCACGTCGATGCTGATGTTCACGATCTTCCGGGTCGTCGGCGGCATGGGTGTCGGTGCGTCGATCGCCGTGATCAGCACCTACATCAGCGAACTGTCGCCGGCGGCGCGGCGCGGGCGGTCGATGGCGATGGCGTCGCTGCCCGCGCAGTTCGGCTCGGCGGTGACCCCGTTCATCGCGGTGTGGCTGGTCCCCAGCTACAGTTGGGGATGGCGGGTACTTCTCGCGATTCCCGTGGTGGCGACGCTGATTTTCCTGTTCGGATATCGTCTCCTGCCTGAATCCCCGCGCTGGTTGGTCGCCACTGGCCGCTACGACGCGGCCGACCGCGCGGTGGAAAAAGCCGAGAAACGAGCCAGCCGGGAGGTCGGTGCGCTGCCCGAAATCGTACCCACCAAGCCCGACACACCGATGGGCGACTGGCGCAGCCAGATTCTGCTTCTGGTGCGGCGCCCGAACCTCCGCTGGACGCTCACCTTCCTTCTGGTGTGGGCCTGCCAGACGATGCCGGCCTACGGCATCGGAGGTCTCGGCATCACCCTGCTGACCCAGCACGGACTGAGCCTGACCCACAGCATCCAGTTGACGTTCGGGCAGAGCGCCGGTTTGCTGCTCGGCGGTCTCGCGGCGTTGCGCGTAGGCGACCGGTGGCCGCGTAAGTGGGTCGCCGCGATCATCGCCCTGCTGCCCGCGACTGGTCTGCTCGCGCTGGGCCTGTACCCGTCGAACTGGATGATTCTCATCGGATTCGGTCTGGTGTCATTCCAGACCGGGCTGGCCAGCGCTGTGGTGTATCTCCTCACCGCCGAGCATTTTCCCACGCACATCCGCAGCACGGGCGTGGCGTTGAGCAACGGCGCCGGGCACATCGGCGGCGCGATCGCGCCTCTTCTGGCCGTGGCCGTGTATGCGGCGTGGGATTTCGCCGCGGTGTGGATCACGTTCGGGATGATCTTCGTCGTGTACGCACTGGCGATCTCCACCACCCGCCTGACCACCGGCCGGACATTGGACGACCTCCGCGACGGTGAGCCACCCACCGTCGCCGAATCTCACCCCCAGGAGGCATGACATGTCGAAACCGCTTACGGGCGTCCGGGTCGTCGACTTCGGGCGGCACATCGCCGGCCCGCTGGTCGCCGTTATGCTGGCCGATCAAGGTGCTGATGTCGTGCATGTGGACGCCCCAGGAGCGCCGGGGGCCGACGTACCGCCGGACGCCTTCTACAACCGCGGTAAGCGCAGGATCACCTTGGATCTCCGCGACGACCGTGACCGCGACATCGCTCGTAGGCTCGTCACCCGGGCCGACGTGCTCGTCGAGAACTTCCGTCCGGGCGTCATGGATCGTTTCGGGCTCGGCTGGGACGCCCTGAAAGATCAGGCGCCGCGTCTGATCTACTGCTCGCTTCCCGGATTCGCACCGGAGGACCCGCGCGCGGCCGTGCCCGCATGGGAGGGCGTGATCGACGCCGCGACCGGCAACTGCCGGATCAGGGCAGGTGAAGCTCCCGAAGGCTGGGACACCACGCGGCCGACCTATTCGAGCGTACCGATCGCCTCCGACTTCGCGGCGTTCCTCGGCGCTGTCGGCGTGGTCAGTGCGCTGGTCGAGCGATGCCGCTCGGGGCGTGGTCAACGGGTGTCGGTGCCGCTGTTCGACGCGGTCTTCGAGGCCATCGGCGACGCAGGGACCTATGTGACCTCGCGTGGCCTTCCGCCTCAGCGTCCGCTCGCGCAACTCGGCAGCGGGACGTACGCCTGCGCCGACGGCAACTATGTGCAGTTCAATCCGATCGGCGCGACGCCGCGTTTCGTCACATGGTTCTTGCAGGCCGCGGGGCACCCGGAGTGGACGACGGATGGCGACGAGACGGTGCTGCGCCGGCGGCTCACCGAGTTGTTCGCCACCCGGACCGCGCAGGAATGGGAGGACCTCGGGCATTCCGCGGGAGTTCCGCTCGCCCGCATCCGGACTTCCGGCGAATGGCTCGCGACCCCGCACGCCCGTGCGTCCGGCGCGATCACGTGCCTCGACGACCCCCGCCTCGGCCCGACGTGGATGGCGGGCGTGCCCGTGCACGTCGGGGACGAGCAGGACGACAACGGCCTCGACCATCCGCTGGAACCGCGGCATCTGCCGGACGCGGACCGCGCCGGCATCCTGGGGGAACTCGACGAGCCGGTGGCGCCACCGGCGGAAGCGAGCGGCGGGCAGCGGGAACGCCCGATGGCGGGGCTGCGTGTCCTCGACCTGACGCAGATCCTCGCCGGTCCCAGTTGTGGTCGCATCCTCGCGGAGCTGGGCGCCGATGTCGTCAAGGTCAACGCGCCGCAGCGGCAGATCGCCGCGCACGGCATCGTCAACCGCGGCAAGCACACCATCCTGCTCGACGTCGAAAACCCCGCCGGGCAGGAGGTTTTCTGGCGCCTGGTCGACGATGCCGACGTCATCGTGCAGAACTTCCCACCGGGAACGGCGGAACGGTACGGCATCGGTTACGAGAGCGTCCGCGCACGCAAACCAGGCATCGTGCACGTGTCGGTCAGTTGTTATGGCGGCGTCGGGCCGTGGGCGCAAGGGCGGGGGTACGAGACTCAGGGCCAAGCGGTCACGGGCATCATGGCGCGCGCCGGCGGCCCCGGCGGGAAGCCCGCGGTGCTCGGTCCGTACAACCTGCTCGACTACGGCACCGGTGTGATGGCCGCGTTCGCGGCATCGTTGGGGATCTATCACCACACGGTGACCGGCGAGGGGCTGCGGCTCCGGACCTCACTCGCCCAGACGGGCACCTACCACCAAGCCGCCTATCTGCTCGGCTACGCCGGTGCCGAGGGCGGCGAACCATCCGGTCCCGCTGCCCTCGGAGAAAACGCACTCCAGCGTTTCTATCGCGCCGACGATGGCTGGTTCTTCCTCGGCGCCACCGACGCACAGCAGTTGAGGACGATCGACGGCCTCGACGGTGCGTTCGGCGACGAGGCAACCGACCACGAGATCGCGATCGGTCTGGAAAACCGTTTTGCCCTGCGGCCTGCCACCTTCTGGGTCGGCGCCTTGCAGGCAGCGGGCATCGGCGCGCATCAGGTGATGCGGCTCGACGCGTTGATGACCGACCCGTTGGTCCGCGCCAGGCAGCTGAGCATCGCCCAAACCTCAGAGGAGGTCGGCGAGGTGACGATGCCCGGAGTCGCCATCGGCCTGTCGGCGACGCCATCACAGGCCGGTGACCCGGTGCGGCGGCCCGGCGCCGATGCCGTCCAAGTCCTGGAGCAGATCGGTCTGGGAGCGTCGATCGAGCACCTGGAACGCCGCTGGGCGGTACAGACCGCGGCCCTGCCACACGGCTGGAACCAATGACCAATCCGCTGCGGACGCGGGGCTCGTGCAGGGCTCTGGGACAGTTTCCGGTACGCCAGGGGGCGGGCCACACGACACGCCGACCTAAGGTCACTGGCTTCCCCATTCGGCGAGCCTGATCATGAGTTTCTTACTCGGGTGAAACAGCTCCCCGGAACTCGGGTATTCCTTGGTCTCCCCGTCTCGGTGGGATCGAGCAGCCACAGATCCTCGCCACCGGCCAAGGCCTGCTGGAACAGCGCGAGCAGTTCGTTGGGCTCGTTCCTCCAGTTCCGTGTAGACGTCGATCAAGTCGTCGGCGCGCAAACTCGTTGGCGGTCCTTACATAATTCTCTACCTGGCACGGCATTACCCCGCGCGAGCGCGCCGTGATCCGGCACCTGACACCGGTCTGGCCCCCAAGCAGATCGCCCGGCTGCTCGACCTATCCGTCCACACCGTGAACGACCACCTAAAATCCATCTTCAACAAAACCGGCACACACAGCCGACACGAACTCACCGCCGCCCTCAACCCCTAGCTTCCCGTGACGCTGCCTCGTGGCCGGGCTACGCCGGGGGCTGTCTCACGAAGACGCCGCGCGGTTCGCGTTTCTCCTCGCCACACCGGTGATCCTCGCGGCGGGCGTGCTCAAGATGCCGTCCCTGCTGAAGCCTGAGGCCTGTTCCTCGCTCGGGCCCGCGATAGTCGGCAGCTTCGTCGCCTTCGCTGCGGCGTACTTGTCGGTCCGTTTCCTGGTATCGTATTTCGAAACGCGCGCGCTTACCCCGTTCGCGATCTACTGCGCGGTCGCGGGGGCCGCGAGATTGGTGTACTTCAGCATATGATCCCTCCGCATTCCTGGGAGCGGGTGTTCACTTCCTGGACGCCCAGTTTCGCGGCGCTGGCGTTCGTACTGGTGTTCGGTGGCGGTTACGTCATTTTCTCCCGCCGCCTTCCGGACCGGCCGCGAGGACGCAGCTTTGCCTTCCTGGCCGGGCTCGCCACGGTGTTGCTGGTCACGTGTTCGTTCCTGGGTGTCTATGACGACACGTTGTTCTGGCCCCGGGCGGTGCAGACCGTGGTCCTGTTGATGATCGCGCCGCTGTTGCTCGCGCTCGGCGCGCCGCTGACCCTCTTGCTGGCGAGCGTGCCGGGGCTGTGGTGGGAGTCCGATCCTGTCCTTGCCGAACGGTTCAAGCGTGAACGCGGGACGTGAACCGCTGTCAGTGGAAGGCGTGTTCGGCCGGCGAACGCGCTTGCCGCGCTGGAGACAACTCCGGCGAGATCCGCGTAGCGCTTGACGAACCGCGGTATCTTCCCACGGCGCAGGCCCGCCATGTCCTGCCAGACGAGAACCTGCGCGTCACAGTCCCGACCCGCACCGAGTCGACGAAGTGGTACTGGTCCAGCAGCACGCGCCGCTCGGGTTCCAGCGTGCCGGTGTTCCCGCAACAGCCCGCGTAGCGATGCCTTCAACGCTGCGGGGTCCTGCCCGTCCTCGATGAATTCGTCGGCCTGGACGATCAGGGGCAGCGCGGAGTCGATGCGCAACCTGCCGTCGATCAACTTGGTGAACCGGCGCAGCGCGCCGAGATTGTTCTTGGTGCGGGCCTTGTCCAGCGTTCCGACAAGCCTGCGCCGCCGCGATGTGCTGAGCTGGTCTTCGAAGGTGGCCCGTACCGTCTCCACATCGGCGTGGGCGTACCAGATGTCGAGCACAGGTTGCCCCGCGAACTCCCGCATCGCGCGCCGGCATTCCGCGATCACACAGGTCACGACCGTCCGGGGCTGTTTCGCCGTAAAGCCGTTCCCCCGCCCGGCGATCTCCAGACTCGCCGCCAGCCGCTTGATATCCCATTCCCAGGGGCCGTGGTGCGTCTCGTCGAAGTCGTTGATGTCGAAGTGCTGGGCCTGACCGACCAGGTCCGCGCAGACACCCCAGACGCGATCGCCGCCGTGACCGCCTTGACCGGCCGCAGCCCGGTACTACTCACCGGCGACAACGCGGCGACCGCTCGTCGGCTTGCCGAGCAGATCGGCCTCACCGACGTGCGCGCCGGATTGTTGCCGGACGACAAGGTCACCGCCGTGCGCGAACTCGACACTGCGGGCCAACGGGTCGCGATGGTCGGCGACGGCATCAACGACGCGCCCGCCCTCGCCGCCGCCCACACCGGGATCGCCATGGGCGGGGCCGGCTCGGACCTCACCTTGCAGACCGCCGACGCCGTCGTCGTCCGCGCCGAACTGACCACCGTGCCCGCCGTCATCGCCCTGTCGCGGCACGCCCGCCGCGTCGTTACCGCCAACCTGATCATCGCCGCCCTGTTCATCACCGGCCTCGTGCTCTGGGACCTGATCGGCACCCTGCCGTTACCGCTCGGCGTCGCCGGCCACGAAGGCTCCACCGTCATCGCCGGCCTCAACGGACTGCGCCTGCTCCACCGCGCCGCGTGGACCCGCGCCGCCCGCAGCCAACCCACCGCGTGAGCTACGCCGCCAGAGGTCTGCCTCATTAACTCGCTTCAGTCGGCGAACCTTTTACTCCGCCAAACACTATCCGGAAGGTGCACTTTCGCCGATGTCGTGGGGTGCCATCGCGTACGGGGCCGCGCAGTTTGTCGCCGGATTCGATGCTCGGAGAACCGGCGATGCGCGGTGGGTACCGTGACCCGAAACTCGGCGGCAGATGCCGCCAAGCGCACCCACTGGTCAGCATGAACACAATCGCCGTGAACACGGCCCGGTCGTCCACCCGGGACATCGACCGGGCAGGTGTGGGCCTGGGGCTACAACGCCTACGGCCAGCTGGGCAACGGAAGCACCACGAACAGCAACGTGCCGGTGCAAGTCCTCATACCCGAGGGCACCACGGTCCCGTCCATCGGATCGGGCGGCTACCACAGCCTGGCGGTGGCCCAGGTGTCCACGGGACCCGAGAAGACCCAGACGCAGTTGTCGGCGTCGCCGCAGGAAGCGACAGCCGGCGAACCCGTCCATCTCACCGCCACGGTCACCTGCCCAGGTACCACGCCGACTGGAACGGTCACATTCTTTGCGGACACGACCGAGCTGGGCACGGGCCAGGTCGTCAACGGCACAGCCCAGCTGACCACCACCACACTTGAACCGGGCGAGCACACCATTACCGCGCATTACCACGGCAACGACGGGGTCCGTCGGCCGGAACCGCCCGTCCCGGCAAGGCTGAACTCCCAGGTCACCACGCCTGTGAACTTTCCGCGACCCGGCCGTCGTGTACCAGGTATGGAGGCCACGAAGGCCACGCCGTGCCGTATCCGGGGCCACCGCGACCGAAGAGACGGCCGAGTCGTGCGGGCGAGCCATGGACGACCGAGAGAAGGGGGCACGCGGTGTTTTCCTCAATGCACAACGACATTGCCGGAATGCTGAGCAACCTTCAAGAGCAGCGGGAGCGTCTTGCCGAGGCGACCAAGGCGATGCGCGAGGTCACGGCGAACGCGACGACGAAGGACCGGATGGTCAAGGCCACCGTGGACACACGCGGTCGGCTCACCGAGCTGACGTTCTCGGGAAACCGGTGGCGTGATCTGGCGCCCAGGGAACTGGGCACGAAGGTGCTCGAGGTGATCACGCGGGCGCAGGACAAGGCGGAGAAGGCCGTCATCGAACTGGCGGGCCCGGTAACTCCGGGTGGGGTCGACCTCAAGAAGTTCATGAAGGAAGGGCCGGACTTCGACGAAATCCTGGCCGACTTCAAGTCCCCCGGCGACGACCGTGGCGAGGAGCGATCCGGCTGAGCCGCCGAGCGGAGATTTTCGCCCCGCCCCGCCACCCGTCAGGGACGGCGCGTCCCGCCCACCAGTACCGGCGCCGGTCGCCGTCGGAGGCGTGTGATCCACCAGGGCATCGGCACGTGATCACGACCTTGACCCGAGGCAAACCCCGGTGTTGTCCCGCGCGAACTTTTCTCGAGACGGTAGCCGTGTCGATAGTGAGACTCCTGTGTCAACGACCGGCACGGTCTCGAAGGCGTGATTCCGGTCGCGGAAAGGGGTGGGATGGGTGAGGGAAAAGATTGTGAAGGATTTCCTGTGTCCGGTCGATGACGCTGTTCCACGGCCGGAGGCTCGCATGAAGCCTGCCGGCGAGTCGTTCGTGGAAGCGGATGCCCGCGTGGCGGCGGGTTCGAGTTAGCCGGTATTTCGTATGGCCATCACGGTCGACGACGACATTCGTTTCTTGTTTCGCTTCCTGACGGGTGATGAGTTTCCGGACGCGAACGAGGATTTCCTGCGCGCTTTGGCGGATGCGTGGGACGCGGCCGCGAACCGGCTGCAGCACGAAATGGGTCCACAGTTGCGGAGCGCGGTGGCGACGACCCGGTCGACGTTCTCCGGCGAGGCCGAGGCGGCGTTTGCCGCGGTGATGGCTCCGTTCGTGGAGGGCAGCGACAACTATATCGATTCGGCGGCCGCGTTCTTCCGTGAGATCGCGGAGATCCTGCGCCAGTTGGCGCTCGATGTCGAGTACATGAAGTACGTCATCGTCCTGCAGCTGGCTATGCTGGAGGCCGAAATGGCGTGGGCCGCCGCGATGGAGGCCTTCCTGGGCCCGACGGTGATGGCGTGGCTGGGGCCGCGGATCGAGATGGTGCGGAATGTCATCGACAGTTTGATGTTCTGGATGAACACCCGGTTCTGGTTGCTGGGGCAGGCGGTCCAGAAGGGCCGCGGGTTCCTGATCGCGATGACGATGAGTATGGGCAACCAGATCGGGGTGGTGGCCGTCGCGCAGGAGATTCAGATCCTGCAGGGAAACCGGCACGGGTGGAACAAGGAGTACATCGACAACGCCGCGATCACCGGCGCGGTGGGTGGTTTCATAGCGCCGTTCTCGTCCATGGCCGGTCATTGGGCCGGGCACGCGCTGGCCGTGAAGCTGGACCAGGCTTTCATGCTGGCGGCGCGTGGGCACGACTGGCATGTGGCGTTCTCCCATGGACTGATGCATATCCTGGAGCAATCGGTCCACGAGGGATTCACGGCGGGGTTCGCGAATTTGATCATCGCGCACGAATTCTCGACCTGGGCCGACTTCACCGCCGGTGCTTCGTCGGGTGTGGCGCGGGTTTCGGGCAAGATGATGGGCTACACCCTGCGCAAAGCGGCGAAGGCCGCCGTGCTTGCCGCGGTGTTGCATGCGGGGCAGCGTGAGTCGCGGAAAATGGGGCCCGGGCACACCGTGCTCGGCGACCCGACGATGCCGCCCCCCGAACACACCCGTGGCCCCTCCGGGGGCAATGGTCCGGCCGACGACGGCGGTGGTGACTACGGCGAGGTCGCCATCCCGGCCCCCTACGACGAGCGGGGGCTACCACCGTCCTCCAACGGAAACGGCAACGGAAACGGGCACGCCGCGAGTTCTGGCGTCCCGGACCGGAACGGCGGGAGTTCCTACCGGGCCAGGGTGGACGGCCCCGCCCAGGACGGCGGCCCGAAGTACAAGAGTGTTTCCATCCCGGACCCCTACATCGGTGGCGTCGCTCCACCGTCCCGCGACTGGAATGCGCCGCCGCCCGGTCTCCCGGATACCGCAGGGGATTCCGGGGCCATCACGGCCGTGCCGGAGACCGGAGCACGTACTCCGCTCCCGGAGATGTCCGCTCACGGCGGTTTTGACTGGGAGTCGCCGTGGTCGGATGACGGTCAGGGGAGTGTGCAGGGGGAGGGTGATCCGGGTTCGAATTGGTCGGAGGTCGATCGGGACAGTGTCCTGGGGGATGGCAACCGGTCTGAGAGTGATTCCGCGAGCGTGCTCGGGGAGGGTGATCGGGACTCGGGTTCGTCGAACGGTGATGGGCAAAGCGTCCACGGCGACACCGATCGGTCCGAGAGTGACGCCGCGAACCTGCTCGACGGCCACGGCCCGCGTCCACGGTTGACGGTCGTCTGGCACGACGGGGTCCCGCCTCCGGACCCGTTCGAGCCGGGTGGGAACGAACCGGCGAACCTGGCAGGCGGCGGCACGCTACCGCGTACCGGGTCGCCCGGCGCCCTGAACTCGCGAACCGGATCCGGGGCGGGGCCCGCGTCGCCCCGGCCACGGCGGCGCGGACGAGCACTGACACCGGAGTCGGCCGCCGATTCGGTGCGGCCGAAGGTGACCCCGCCGGAGATGCCCGAGACTTCCCGGCGCGTGAAGAACGCACCGCAAGAGGTCGCGGCGTCGGATCAATCCGGCGAGTCTGGGCCCTCCACCGCGAAAACCGAGTCCACCGGGCCGGCGAACGAACGTGGCAAGACGGAGTCGCGGCTGAATATCGACGCGATGGCGGGCGAGGTGGCCGAACTGGCCGAGCGGCTGTTGCGTGATCCGAGCCGTCGGAAGGCCGCGGAAGACATCCTCGCCAAGACGCACAATGTGCGCAAGCTGCGCGAGAAGCCCGAACTGCGGGAGACGGGAAAGTACGACAAGGTCCTCGCCATTGTGGCGGTCACGCGGGAAGGCAACCCGGACAGTGCCGAGGTGTTGTCGCGGCGGTTCGCGGATGAGCTGGGCACTCGCCGGTCGGGGGGCGGGCGCGGCGGTGCGCCCGGCGACGATGTCACGTACTGGACCCAGCAGCAGACAGCGATGGCGAACGACCGGTATGGCGGCACCGCGTGGTCGCCGCGGTTCCGGCAACTGGCGACGAGAATCTTCGCCCAGCACGTCTTCACCGGGTTGGGCATTCTTGCTCGACGACACCAGGCCGCGGTGCCCGCGGGCCTGAACCCCCGCGCGTTTTTCGGAAGCCATGTGCCGGAAGAGATCGGCGTCGGGCCCGGCGCGGTGCGCGCGCTGGGCAACCGGCTGCTGAAGACCGGCGGGATGGACGCGACCGCGATCCTGTTCGTGCTGGACAACGGGCGGCCGGGCATGCTGCTGCACATCGTGCCGGACGATGCGGGCAAGCCCGTGCTGAAGAGCTTCGATGGCAACGAAATCGTCGACGTCGATGACATCGACGACGACGCGGAGATCCACGCCCTCGGGTACACCGCGGATGGCCGTTCCATCATCGCGGATTCCCTCACCGCCCGATGGAACTCGGCGGGATACGACGAGCGGGTGACCGCCGCGACCGACTTTGTGAACGCGCTTTCTCCGGCGCAGAGGGCCTTGTATACGCGAACGGCCGCGGCCATCATGTGGGCCGCCATCGACGTGCGATCGCTGGCCCCGGGCGCGCGGGAGTTTCACATCCGGATGATCTCGCACGACCTGCGTCCGGTCGCCGGGGAGACCGCCGGCGCCGGCCCGTCCGGCGAAGCCATCGCCCGCGCCGGCCGGCGCGCGGATGACGTCGCGAAGACGCTCAAACTGGAGTGGCCGGACGAGGACCGGGACGAGAACGCGCCGTGGAACGGCAGGCGGATCGGCTACCGCGCGTTACGCCTCCCGCCACTCGACGAATACGGCGCGGACGACCTGGATGTGGCCGCGGTCGGCCACAGCATGACAGAGATCTTCGACGAACGCGCGCTGGCCTCGCTCTTCCTGGACGAAGGAGTGCGGCGGCTGCTGGTCGACGAGCTGAAGGATCAAGCCAAGGAGAGCGACTGGCAGGCCCGGCTGAAGGCCATGCGCGCACTCGCGTCACAGATCGCGATCGACCTTCACGCCGCGCAGCCGCGATGGGCCGCGCAGTACGTCCGCGATGAGGCGGCAAAGGTACAGGCGACCGACCGGGCTCTGCGGGCGGTGGCGCCGATCGTGGACCGCGAACTCTGGGTCGGCCGGTTGCGGAACCTCGTGGTGTCCCAGGAGGTGGTCAAGCTTGTCGCCTCCCAATGGCGGCCCGGCGACCCGGACCGGACGACCGGATATGTGCGTCGGCTCGGAGCGCTGCTGGGAGCCCGCCGTCGCCCGGAGCACCCGCCTGACAGTCCATTATGGACGCCGATCGGCCTGGCGGAGAAGTCCGAAGCCGCGAATCGAGTGTTCGTTTCGAAGCAGAAGTCCGATCCCGACGGTACCGGGGTCGCCCATGGCGACGCCGTCTTCGAGACCTTGACGTTTCACGAGCCGTTGGCACTCCGGGAAGCCGGCCCCGGGGTCGACGCCCGCGTGGTCGCCGTGGTCCGGGACAATCTGTCGAGCGACGAGCCCGATGCGGCGAAGAAGCTGCAGGCTGCCCGCGCCACTGCCCGCGACCTTGCCGTGGACTTGGGCACGGGATGGACACGGCAGAGGTTCGCCGAACTGCGCCGGCTGGCGCGGGAGGCCGGCTCGCCCGGCGCGCCGTGGATCGCACTGGCCGAACGCGCCGTGACGGAGAATCTCGACACGGACAAGCTCGCCGGCCAGGGCTACACCGTCGGCGACGCGGTCGCCGTGCTCGCGTACATCCTGGCGAAACTCGGAAACAACGACTCCCAGATGGCGGGCGCCGTAGCCCTGGGCATCGCGAACGCACTGGGCGCCGGGCGCGATGCCAGGCCGCAGGAGGCCCCGCCGTCGCCCCGGCCTGCCGCGGCTAGGCCGCGGGAAGCCCCGGCGTCGCCCCGGCCTGCCGCAGCTTCGCTGCCAAGATCCGTGCCGCCGCGGGCGACCGCCCAGTCCTTGCGGGAAGACACCCCGGCGCCGGAAAGGCACGCACCGGGCGGACCGGCATCGGAGGGGGCGACACCGGAAAGGGCGGAAGCGGACGTGCCGCAATTGCCGTCCGCTCGGCGATGGCGCCCCAACCGCATCAAATCCGAGGCGGACGAATTCGTCAGGGATTTGGGGAACGCGCTTTCGCGCATCGAAGAACTCACGGGAACGGTGTGGCGGATGTTCCTCCGCCGGCACAATCCGGGCCGGGTGAACACATTTGGCGTGGCTGGTCATACCCGCGGCCTGATCGGCCGGGAAATCCACCGGCGGGACCACCGCACGGCGAAACTGGTGCATGCGTGGGGGATCTCCGAGCAGATGCAAAAGGATCTGCGAACCGAGTGGAATTCGCGGTTGATCAACGGGACGCTCGAGTTGTCCCGGCGGCCGGAGGAAAAGCCGGGCAACCTGAGCGATGCCCAGTGGGCGGCGACCGCGGGCGCGCGAGCCGCCGCAGCGGCTATCCGCCGGCGACGGGCGGGTGATGCCATCGACCTTTTCTTCGATTTCGACGATCCGGCACGGACTCCGCCCGTCGGCCGCGACGACATGATCACCGCGGTCGCGTTTGTCTCGAGCATGATCGGCGGCGAATACGAAGTGGCCATCGCGGAAGGGATGGCGTACGGGCTGGGCAGTGGCGTGACACCGGCCGAACACGTCGCGCGACTGGCCGCGCGGGTGCCGGCCGCGGTCCGCGGCGACGTGAACCGGCAGGCCAAGGCCGAAATGCTGCTGACGGAGTGGTACCGGCCGTCCCGCGACGACGCGGAACTGCGTGAAAACCTTCGCCTGGTGGTGGCGGAACACGTGACCGACGACGAGTCCGACACGAGGCAGGACGAGGCATGGGAAGCCGTGATCACGCACGCGATCCGGCTGGGCCGCCTCAAGTGGAACCAGGCGCGGCTGGAGGATGAGGGAGACCTGGCCCGGTCGGAGGTCGAGGATATCGAGGATGGCCCGGAGCGGGAACTGCTCGAATCGATCACGGACAGCATCGTGGACACGTTCTACGACGAGGACCTGGAGATCGAGGTCCAGGACGAGACAACCGGCTCGGTCGAAGAGGTGTCGCTGAGCAAATGGATCAAGCCGGTCATCCAGTACACCATGCTGAACACTCGCGGCGACAAGGACGTCAAGGTGGCCGCCGGAATCCGGGTCGCCGTGGACATCGGCCGTGATCTGGAGATCGGGTGGGACCCGGACGACATGCACGACTACGCATCTTCGGACGAGTCCTCCGCCGCAGCCACCGCTTTCCTCGACGCGGACGCGTTGTCCAGTCACAGCCTGACCACCAGCGATATCGCCGGATGGGTCGAATACCACACGAAGGAAACTTATGGCGTACTCGGCGTCGAGCATCTCGCCGATGGAATCGGGCGTTATCTGGACTCTCTGAAAAGCGACGCTCCTTCCCCGAGGCAGGTGTGGAAACCCGCAGAGGCGTCCACCGGGGAATCCACCGGGGAATCCGCTGGGGCGTCCGCGGCGAGTTCTCAGGCGGACATCTCGGGTGCGACCAAGCGCGGACGGACCAAGGTCGAGCACAGCGATGCCAAGGGGGCCCTCGAGTGGCAGGGGAGAAGCCGCCGGCGGGCGGCGGCGAAGAACTCCAAGATCGTGGTGGGCCCGCTGCCACCGTTCGTAGTGGAGTCGGCGCACGACGAGAGGCTCGCGGCCAAGAAGAAAGAGGCCAAGCAGCTTCAGCGAGGTTACGAGCCGGATTTCCAACCTGTCGGGAAAGGCCGCGATGGCCTGGACTCTGTCGTGGCCACGCTCCGCGGCGACCCCCTCGGCGTCTTTCCGACCGCGACCGTGGTGGGCCAGGCCATCGGAAGGGAATCTTACGAACTCGCACTCCAGGTGCGCCTGCGCGACGGGAAGGCGCAGGTCACGAAGGGCGATGGGACCAGCCTGACGCGTCACGAGGAAGACATGCTGGCGGTCTACGACTTCGCGCCCATCAGGGTCAAGCTGCTGAACGGCCGCGACCTCAGGCCCATCAAGGAGAAGCTGCTCAACGGTGTCGGGCTTACGCCGGATGAGCATGCGGCGCTGGACGGCCAGGGCCTCACGTCCATCAAGGAAAAGGTGCTGGTCGAGCAGGCGATCGCGGCCGTCCTGCGCAAGGCGGTGGGCAGTGAGGAGCTTACGCCGGATGAGGATGCGTTGCTGGAAAGCCACGGCCTCACGTCTGTCAAAGAAAAAATGCAGAGAGCCGAAGAGCTCACCCCAGCCGACGAAGCATCGCTGAACCGGCACAAGCCCACCCCTGATGAGCTAACGCTGTTGGACGGCTTCGGCCTCACGCACGAGGAAGAGGCGGCGCTGAAACGCTTCGCCCCGATGTTCGCCCCGGGCAACTTGAAGATGCTCGACAATTGGGGGAACCTCAAGGCCAAGCTGCGGAACCTCGGCAGGCCGGACATTGGCCCTCTCACCAACCATGAGGTGGGTCTCCTGCGCGGCTTTGGTCTTCTGCCGCTCCTGGAAACGCACTACGCAGAGGTCCACGACTTCGCGCCCATCAGGGTCAAGCTGCTGAACGGCCGCGACCTCAGGCCCATCAAGGCAAAGCTGCTCGACGGTGTCGGGCTTACGCCGGATGAGCATGCGGCGCTGGACAGTCAGGGCCTCACGTCCATTAAAGAAAAGGTGCTGGTCGAGCAGGCGATCGCGGCCGTCCTGCGCAAGGCGGTGGGCAGTGAGGAGCTTACGCCGGATGAGGATGCGTTGCTGGAAAGCCACGGCCTCACGTCTGTCAAAGAAAAAATGCAGAGAGCCGAAGAGCTCACCCCGGCCGACGAAGCATCGCTGGAGCGATTCAAGCTCACCCCTGATGAGCGAACGTTGCTGGACGGCTTCGGCCTCACGCACGAGGAAGATGAGGCGCTGAAACGCTTCGCCCCGACGTTGGAACTGGGCAACTTGGAGCGCCTCGACAAGTTCGGGAACCTCAAAGTCAAGCTGCGGAACCTCGGCAGGCCGGACGCCGCCCCTATCGATGAACAGGAGGGGCTGGTCCTGATCGCCTCTGGTCTTTTGGTGCTCCTGGAAGACAAACTCGGGCTCAATCTGAGCGCGGTCGGCGTCGCCACCGACGGCACGGTGCTGGTCGGCAATGTCGACCCGGCTTTTGCGCACGACCCCGCCGGCTCGCCGGCGCACCGCACTAGGGACGAGGACGAGGAGTTTCCTTCGCGCTCCCCGTCGCCGCGGCGGTCGCGGTCCGCCTCACCGGAGGGTTCGCGGCCGGGGTCGCGTCGGCGGTCGCGTTCCGGGTCGCCGCGAGGGCGGTCGGCCACTCCGTTGTCGGACGCCGGCCGGGCGGTGGAGTCCGCGGAGGTGGCCTTGCCGTCGCTACGGTCGCTGTCGCCCCCGAGCGCCATTCCTGACGCGCCGGCGCAGACGTCCGGCGTGGCGGTGAACTCCATCGACGGCGCCTGGGCGGATTTCCAGATCGTGGGGCAGCGGAAAGCCGCCGTCGCCTACCTGGATCGGCTCGGCGTCCCGAGCCGGACGCTGATGAACCAGGCGAGCGCAGTGGTCGCCCTGTCGGTCAAGAGAGGCTCGCTCACCCCCTTCGTGCGGTGGCAACAGTTGACGCAGGTCGTGGCGCACAAGATCGGGTGGAGCAGGGGTGGTATCGAGGCCGGTCTCGATTTCGCTCGCAATGTCGCGGAGAAAGCGGGTATCGCGGTGGACAACCCGGCGTCGGTGCTGGATGCCTGGAGCCAGGCCCAGTTCGACGTCGTGGCGGTCCTGGCCGAGGAACTGCCGGCCGTGGAACTCGACGAAGCCCGGCGCGAGATGAAGGGCATTTTCCTGTCGGCGCACAACCCGTCGCGCGGCGTCGCCAGTATCCGCGAAAAGGCGCACAACGTCGCGGCTTACGTCTGGGTCATGACGCCGGGTACCAGAGCCGAAAAGGCCGACGCGGTTTGGCGGGCCTCGGTCGGGATCGCCCGTCTGACGCTCACCGAATGGAGCCCCGTTGATCTCGAAGCGGCCGCCGAAAGGGTTCCGGTGGCCACGGGACGGATGGCACAGCGAGCGCGCCGGGCGATCCAGCGGTTGCGCCAAACGGTCGGAGTCTACCGGGCGGGCCTTGAAGCCAGGGGATACGACATCGACCATGTCGTCCGGTTGGTCGAAGGCATGCAGCGCGACGACGACACCCTGAATGTCGATGCGGTGCTGACGAGGCTGGCGCGGAGAGCGCCCTGGGAGATTGGTTCGGTGTACGCGCGGGCCGAGGAAGTCGGCCGCGTCATGGATTCCTGGGTGCCGGTCGTCCACCCCGACTCGGAGGATCCGCAAGCCCACCAGGCACGCGCGGACGTCTTGCGACGCCTGAGCGAACTTGCGTGGCGGGCCGACGACATCATCGCGCGAACCCACGCGTGGCCGGCGCTGAGCAATCACGCTGGACTGGCCGCCGCCCTCCGTCAGGTGATCATGTATGCCCTGTACCACGATCCTACGCCTAACGGTGAACACGCCCTGCGGCTGTCGATGGAAATCGCGGAGGACCTGAAAACCGGCTGGAACGAGGGGAGCTTCAGGCAGCTGGTGTGGGGGCTCGGCCCGCAGCTCAGCCCGGTGGCCCGGGCCCGTGCGCTGGACGCGCTCGGCCTGAACCATGATCTGAACAAACTTCTCGGGCACGACATGAACGGGCGTCTGAGCCGTGACCCGAACGAGCACGTCCTGCCCAGACACATGACCACCGTGATCGCCCGGGTCGACGCCGAGTTGCCGGGCCATCTGAACGCCATCGCCCATGGTCTGGCGACCGCGTTCGGAACCGCATTGGATGGCCCGCGACCGGACGACCCGATCCTCGCCGGGCTGCGCTCCATGGAGGATGTCGAGCAACGGGCGGTGTTGACGCGCCAGGTCCTGCCGCTGATCCAAGAAGACGAAGCGATGAAGCGGGCCTGGGAAATCCTCGCCCAGGCGATCAAGTTGTCCAGTGTGGACCGTGACAAGGCGGATGCTCTGGCCGTTCTGGTCGCCGCACGGCGGACCTATGAGAACAACGAGGACGCCGTCCTCGCCTACGCGCAGGCGCTCGGGTCCCTACTGGATCTGGAGAGATCGACCTGGGGCAAACGGAAGATGTCGGTCCGGTCGTCCTCCTCGGGGAGCCCCACGCCCACGTCCCCGGCATCGGGGGCCACGCCTCCGGCCGGGCGTTCGAGAAAGGACGTCAAACGCACCCGGCTGGGCAGCGCGGGTCCGTCTACGGCGGAACCGGCAGGGGCGGCACAGGCGCAAGGAGGGAGGGGACTCAATGTCGACGAGATGGCCTCGCAGGTACCGGAGCATTTGTGGCGAAACCAGAACAACAGGGACGCCGCGGCGGACGTCATCGCCGAGACGCATCGGGTCGACGACCTGCGGGACACCGGCAAGTACGAACCCCTCCTGAAGGTCGTGGTGGGCTTCCACACGAGCGGATCGCGGGAGAGTGCCGTGCAGATTTCCCGGACGTTCGGGGCCCAGTGGGGCACGCTCCGGGGTCCGGCGTTGCCCGGTGCGGGGCCACGGGACGAGGCGTCGATGTGGGCCAAGTCCGCGTGGAACGAGGCGCAGAGAGACACCGCCAGAGCCCATTTCGGATTCGGCTCGTGGCACCCGGAGTTCCAGAACGTCGTCACGGAAATCGACGCCGTCGAAGTGTTCGCCGCCGTGGAATACGAGACCGGACAGCCGATCGCCGGCGAGGCGACCTGGTCCCAGCCACCGCAGAAAATCGCCTATGGTCGGCAGGCCCTGCGCATGGTGCGCGACCAGATCGACAAAGCCGGTGCCGGTGCGAGGGCTACCGTACTCGCGCTCAACGGCGACCGCTCACCGGGCAACATTTACCACGTCGTCAACGAACCCTTCGACAGCGAAGGCAATGGACGACCGCGCGGCCAAACAATCCGCCTGAAGGACTACGACGGAGAGGACATAGAGCCGCCTCCAGGATGGGGACTCCCCGGCGCCGGGGACGTCCATGCCATCGGCCGCGACGGGGCGGGCCGGATCATCATCGCCGACAGCGCCGAGGCCCGGTGGAACACCGTACTGAACAGCGATAGCAACCTCGACGGCCGAGCCGAACTGACCGAAGCCGAGTTGGAGGGACTCCCCGAGCCCGAGCGGAACCGGCGCATCGACCTGGCGGCGACCATCATGTGGGCCGAGGCCGACGCGCGAGGACTGACGCCCCGGAGCCGTGGCCACTTCATCTCGATCCTCGCCGGCGAGCTGGGCCACGATGTCGACATCGCCAAGGCTCGCCGGTTCGCCGGAGTGATCGCGGAGCGAGTGGAAATGGCTTGGCCGGACAAGGAAAACGAGGCCCGGTGGACCATCCCCAGAATCGCCCGTCATGCCTTGACTGTCGAAGAGGTGCCGGTCGACGACGAGAACGTCGCGGCCGCACGAAAAGACATCGAGGAAATCTTCGACAACGCCACTGTCGGGGAACTGCGTCTCGGGCCCGCTTTACTCCGCTCCGTCGTCGACGAAATTCGCAACGAGGGATCGGCCGAAGCGACCGAGCTCACCTTCGCCGTCGCGAGCGATCTCGGAATCGTCAACCCCGGGTACGCCCGCGCCCACGTCCACCAACTCGCCGACGACGCCCGCCGGGAGAATCCGGACAACGGCAACCCGTCCACGCGACTGCGCGCGAGCGAGATCATCGTCGACACCCTCGGGCGAATTCCACCGGACGAGGTCCTCGCCGACGACGTCATCACACTCGTCGCCACCAAGCACAACGAAAGCGAAGAGACCGCCATCGCGTACTCCCGATGGCTGGAAAGTCTCCTCAGGACACAGAACGAAACAGCGGCACCGGTGAGCGCTCAAGCCGAACTCGCTACGGAATCCGGTTCCGTCCCGGCTCCGCACCGGGCGGCACGGGTGGCGATGCCTCTCGCGCGGGCGAACGGCGAACTCCCGGCGCTTCCACCGTGGACAGTCGAGGCGATGAACTCGGAGGCGGACCGGTTTGTCGAAGGTCTGCCGGGTGGGACGACCGAGTCGGTGCAGCATCTCGGTGTTCCCGCGGCGGAAACCGTGATGCGGGCGGCCGATCCCACCAAACTGATCGGACTCGGCGTCGACCGCGCGGCCCGCCGTCTAGTCGCCCGCGAAGACCTCGAGTACCACGACGAAAAGGCGCGGGCCTGGCACAAGCGCCGGGTGGTGGCGGAGATGACCGAGGATCTGCACGCCAAGTGGAACCTCGCGGGGTTCCGCGCCGAGCTGACCAGGGCGCTCGAAACGGCCCAAGAGGCGTTGAACCAGCAGGCACGCAAGGCGCGGGAAAAGCCGGTCCAGCGGAGGCCACTGGAGTCTCCCGAGGAGACGGCCGCGCGACAGGAACAGGAGGAGCTGGAAAAGCAGCGGGCTCAGCAGGCGATCGAGGAGAAAGCCCAGCGGCGTAAGCGGGCGAGTAAAGCAATCGGCCTCTTCGCCGACGCGAACAAGCTCGAGATGGTGCGGGTCACCCGCGACGACCTGGTCACCGTGGTGGTCCACGTGGCCGAGCGGACTCCGGGTGCCGACGAAGAAGCCATCGCGGAAGGCCTCACGACGGGCCTGGGCGTCGCGGTGAACCCGATCGAATCGATCCGGCGACGCGCGGCGCTGGTGCCGGAAGACGTTCGCGCCGACGCGAGGCGGATGGCGGCGGCCAAGGACGTGGTGGACGACGAATTCCACGCGGAAACGGGCGATCCGGCGGACCTGGCGCACAATCTTGCGCTGCTCGCGGCGGAAAAGCTGATTCCGGGCGACGCCGGGCCCGCGCGTGCGCACCTGATCACGCTCGCGACCGGCCTGGGCCGGCTCCGGTGGGACGAATCGCGTGCCAAGGACGAAGCACGCGTGGCGTCGGTGAGGCTTCCCGCGCTCGTCGTCGACAAGGACGACCGGGCGTCCGTGCGGGCGCACTCGGCGACCATGGTGTCCGTCTTCCACAACGACGACGAACTCGCCGAGCAAGAGCTGGACGGGACGCCCGTACCGATCGTCGGCTACACCTTGGTGACCACGCCGGGCGATCGGGCCACGAAGATCACCGCGGCGGTGCGGGTCAGCGCGGCGCTGGCGCGTGACCTGGACACTGGGCCGTCACGGGAGGATCTGTCCGGCCCGGTCTCGGACATCGAGGCGGAAGCGCTCGACCAGGCACGCAACGCCGTCACGAAGAACCTCGACCCGAAAGCACTCACCGACAAGCGATATTCGGTCGACGGACTGGCCGGATGGGTCGCCCGCCGCACGGCGGAGAGCCGATCGCTGCTCACCGAGGACCAGATCGCCGACGGACTTGGCCAGTACCTCGGCATCTCCAAGCCCCGGCAAAGTCAGTTGTCGGATCTGTTGCGGACGATCAGGAACCGGACGCCCCGCCGGAGGCGACCGGTCGCCCCGCCGATTCCCCCGATCGAGGAAGCCCCACGGCGTCCGCTGCCGCCCACCCCGCAAGTCGAGCAGGGCCCACAGCGTCCGCCCACCCCGCAGGTCGAGCAGGCTCCACAGCGGCCCCTACCGCCCACCCCACGGCGGGCCGAGTCGCCCGCCGCAACGCCACGGCAGGAGCCGGTTGCCCCGTCGGTCGCCAAGGCTCCGGTGGTCGTGCCGGTCAGCCCGGCCTGGTCGGCTCCGCGTGTCGAGCCGGAGGTCAGGCCCCGCGGAACGTTCCGGACCGAGGGCGAGTTCCTGGCCTTGGCCAGGGCCGCGGAGATCAGGCACAAAAAGCGGTTGGAAGATCTCCGGAAGGCCCACAAGGAGCAGCAGAAACAGGCGGCGCCCGCTGAGGAAGCGCCCCAGGACCGCGCGTCGTCGGCCGATGAGGCTGTCGCTCCACCGTCCACATCGGATCCTGTGGACGAGTTGGCGGAGCACCTCGGGGCGCAGGCAAGCTGGGTACTGCTGGCGCGCAACGGCTATCCGAAGATGCAGAATCACGCACTGCGCCCCTCGGCGCTCTGGCTGCTGTCCGACGCGCTGTACCACCCGGATGGACGCCACCAGCAGTCGGTCGACAACGCACTGGCGATCTCCGACAACTTCGCGCGCGTTTTCGGCACCGGCTGGGAACCCGCCGACTTCCCGGCCGCGCTCGACCTGGCGGGAACCGAGGCCTTCTCCGCCGAGGTGACGGAAAGCGCGCGCCGGTCGGTGTACCGGCGCCACAACCTCGGCCGGATAACGAGGGTCCTGCAGCGCCCGGTCGAGCAGATGGTCACCGTCGTCGCGGCGCTGTCCGACGCGTGGAGCTGGCTCGACGCGGAGCAGGTGTCCGACGGCCTCGCCAAGGCGTTCGACACCGGATGGCGGATAGCGGACCTCTGGGACATGCTGGCGCACGCGCGGGCCGCCAAAATCACCGACCGGGCGATGGAGAACGCCCGCAAGGCGGTGGCGGCGCGGCCGGACGTGTTCGTCGAGTCCGGTCTTTCGCTCGAAGACGCGGCCAGGCTCGTCGCCTACGTCCGGGGCCGCCGGATCCACCAGCCCCCGGCCGAGGTGACGACCGGTCAGGCGGCCGGGCCGTCGACCGGGGAGACGTCCGCCGCGCCGACGAAGAGCGGAAGGGTCAGCGACGTGGTGCCGGCCTCGGGAGTGGTCCGGGGGATGGCCGACGCGCTCGAGAACGGGTGGACGCCGAACGAGTTCGCCGAGGTCCGGCGTCGCGCGCGGCTGGCACCGGTCGACCTCGAGCACCTCGCCGCCGCCTACGCGGCGGTGCTCCCGCGGCATTCGCCGGATTTGCTTGCCACCGGGCGTTTTTCGCCCGGCGACGTGGCCGAGGTGATCGGCCTTGTCCGGGACCACGCCGGAGGTCGCGGCGACTTCGACCGGATCTCCGCGCGGATCGCGAAGGGACTGCGGACCGGATGGGCCGACGACTTCGAGCGGGCCGAGCTGGCCGCCTGGGACGCCGATGTCGACGACGCCTGGGTGGACGCGGCGCACCAGGTGGTTCCCCACGGGCACGACGAACGTCCGCTGGCCGAGATGGACCTGACGGTTGTCGACGTCGTCCGAACGGTCGCGCGCACAGGCGAGACCGGTATTTCTCAAGTGGCCGCCACTGTCCTGCGGGGTCTGGACACCGGATGGGCGGAGGCCGGTTTCGACCAGACCTCGCACCGTGCGCGCAGCACGATCCTCAGTCCAGGCGACCTGTCCCTTGCGCGCGCGGTGGTCACGGCGCGGAAGGACGAAATCATCGGCAAGGGCAAATCCGTCGGGGAAATCGCCCAGGTGGTCGCCTACACGTGGCATGTGGCGAGTAACCGGCTTCTCGAACGGATATCGGAGGAAATGGGCCGCGCTCTGGGCTCCACGCGGCCACCGGACCTGCCGCCGCCCGTGCTCGTCCAAGAAGCGAAGACCACCAAGGTCAACTTGCCGGAAGTCGGGGAGGTATCCGACCGCGGCGCGTGGGACCGCCTGAAGGCGGTCCGTGACCGGCTCGCCCGGCGAATCCCGGAGATCAAGCCGCTGCCCCATCGCGACTGGGTCTTCCCGGCTTACACCGGTATCGGCCGGGACGGGATCGACGCCGTCTTCCGGGCATTCGATGGCCAGACCCGGGAAGAGCGTGCCGGGGCGACCGCGGTGCTGTACGAACTGCGCGGGGGCGGCCTGCGTCCGGACGGCACGCAGGCGCCCTACACCCGAGGGCGGGTGTTCACCCTCGAACCCGTTCGGCGACGCGACGATGGCACGTCCGAACCCGGTAGGCAAGGCGACGATTTCACGTTCGAACTCCGGGGTCACTCCGGCGGACCCCTGGGGAAAGTGCCCGCGTCGGAGTGGGACGACTTGGGCTACCTCTACGCGATCGCGGTTTCCACCGGCGGGCGCGCCGTCGTCGGCAACATCATGGAGACGCCGAAGGGCACGGCCCTGACGAGGTCGGTCGCCGAAAGCTGGGCGGGTCTGAAAATCGACGACCGGGTCAAGCTGGCCCGTGCCGAACTGGACGACGCGTTTCCCGGAGCCCAGCGGCGCTTCGCCGCGCTTGCGGACGCGATCGTGGCGACGGTTCACCGGCCGGACGAAAGCCCAGGGCCGCAACGGAACGAGCGCCCGGAACCCGTCCTCAAGCCCGCACGAGTCGTCAGGCCGGAGGACCGGGGTCTCACGCCCGCGCAACGGGACGGGCTGCGGGTTCTCGTCGCGAGAGACCTCGCGAGATCGGACGGCGATGTGCGCGCGGTTTACCGGTCCGCCGCGGAACTCGCGCTGATTCTGCGCACCGACCGGCAGCCGGGCGCCTGGCGGCCGACCGTCGTCCAGGTCGAGGAACGCGCCGCGCCAACCCTTTACGCCGCGCTGAAGTCGAGCACGTTCACACCGGAGCGGCTCGTTCTGGACGCGGCGTTCGCGCGGGCGGTCGTGCCGGGACTGGCGAACCGGCCGCCGATCACCCAAGCGGCGGCGCCCGCGGAGCCCATGATGGCGTTGGCGATGGAAATGATCTCCTACGCCGCGAACCCACTCGCGCTGCACGACGCCGGGCTGTTGGAGCCGTTGGTCGATGTCGCCTTGCACATCGCGCACCAGACAGGGCAGGACGAGGCACTGATCGAGGCCGGGCGGCAGGCACAGGCCACCGCGCCGGAGGGGGAAACCCAGGACACGCCCGAACAGTCGCGGAAGCGCGAGGACGCGCGGCGGGCCGATTCGCAGCGCCGGCAGCGGCTCCGGATCCGGGAGCATGTCGAGGCCATCGTCGCCGATCTGGGCATGGGATGGTCGCACGCCGGGTTCGAACATGTCCGGGACCTGATGCGCGCGGATCCGAGGCCACTGCCCTCGCGTCCGCTGGACGACGCGCGGAAGGTGGTCGAGAGTTCGCGTGCGGACCTCAGCCAGCGAGACTTCTCCCCTGATGAGGTGGCCCCGGTCGCGGCCTACCTCGCACTGCGGTTCGGCGCCGCTTTCGATGCCGCGCGCGTCGTCCAGGGGATGGCACGCGCTCCTTTGTGGACGTGGGGCCGGGTCGTGCTCAGGTCTCAGACCGCCGGAGAGGTGCTCAAGCGTCCCGGCGTCGACCGGCTACGGATGGAAGCCGTCGCGGCCGAAATCCTGCTGTATCACTTCAGCCCGCTGAAGCTGGAGAAGGACAAGCTGAACCTCGCGCTTCCGGTCATGCTCGCGGGCGAGTTGGCGGACGGGGATTTCATCCAGAACCTCACGCCGGTCTGGGATCGGGCGGCGGAGGTTTCCCGGTTCCTCGACGGCGGCTGGAACGAAGCCCTGTTCGACGAGGCCCTGAGCGAGGCGGAGGACATCCACGACCCGGAACTGCGGGCCCGGATCGACCAGGCCGTGGCCGCCAACGTCGATTTCGCCGAGCTGCGGAACAAGGACATCACGCCCGCGCAGGTCGCCAAGGTCATCGCCCTGTTCCCGGCAGGCCGGTTACTGCCGCACGCCGCGGCCCGTGCGATCTTCCGGGGGTTGAGTGCCGAACCGGCGTCTCGCACGCCGCTCAGTCTCGGCGACATCGACCTCGTATCCGTCCGCGGCATGCCCGGCGCCGCACCGGAAACGGCCACGCCCGCGGTCACCGCACCCGCGACGACCCCGACGGCGACCACACCCGCCTCCACGCCAAGATCCACGCCCGAACCGTCCCTTATGGACGAGCTCGACGATCTCCTCCTGGACACCCCGCTCTCCACACCGGGGCCGAGCCGGCCGGGGACGCCCGCGCCATCGGTGGTGGACGCGAGCGAGAGCACGTCCGCGGATCCGGTCATGAAGGCATGGCGGAGTTCGCGCCTCCAGAAACGGTACTTGGTCGCCAAAGAGCGGGTGGACGAACTGGAGGAGACCGACTACCCGACCTTCCTGCGGCTGTCGACCTTCGTGAAGGCCGTGATCGCGGTCACGCACGATACGGAAAAACTCGGGGAGGATCTGAGGCAGAGGCTCGAATACGTCCTGATACGTCATGCGAACCGGGCAACCCCGGACCTGGTCTGGTCGGTGTTCACGCTGTCCCAGGTCGCGGCGTCGAACCTCGGCACGACGACGAAGAGTCCCTGGTTACCCATCCTGCTCCGAACCGCCAATGAGCACCGGCCCGACCTCCTGGTTCCGGCCTTGTTGAACGCAGAGTTGACCCGGGACCGTCTGGTGGTCGAGTCCGAGTTCGCCCGGGGCGGCCTGCCGGAACTGGCGGAGGACAACGCCGCGACGGTGGCGCCGTGGACACCGGCGATCGACCGGTTCCATCATCGGGGCACGCTCGTGAACGACAATCTGACCGAGTACGTCACCGATATGGTCGCCTTCACCGCGCTCGTCACTCCGGGCACTGACGCGGAGAGGATCGAGGCCGCGGAGGCGATGTCGTTCATCCTCATGCGGAAACTCGGAACGGGGTGGACCCGCGGCCGGTTCCGTGGCGCTCTGGCGTATGCACCGCTTCTCACCGAGATCAGCGACGACCTCGTCGGACGCGCACGCACCGCGGTGGCGGCCAACCGGGCCATGCTGGACCGGCTGGGCCTCGCCGAGGAGGACGTGGTCCGGGTCGCGGCGGGGGCCGAGCTGAGGCCGGGCTGGGGCACCGTCGAAGACACCGTGCACGCGCTCACCCGGATTTCACTGTGGACGGACGACCGCGTGGTCACCTACGGCGCCCGGGCGTCGGAAAGCCTGGACCCGGAGCTGTTCGAGCAATTCCGTGAACCGGCACTGCAAATCGTCCTGCGCCACGCCGCCGGGCCAGAACTGGATCGAACGGAAGGCTTGCGAGATGGGCTGATCGCACTGGCCGTCGAGGCACTGGCCGCTCCGGGACCGCTCGGGAGGAGGACCGCCGAGGCACGCACCCTGGTCGCCGAGATCTCCCGGGAGCTGCAACTGGGGTGGACGGAGGAGAACTTCGACCGGGCCGTGGACGAAGCACTGGCTGCCGGTGAAGCACCCGAAGAAATCGTGAACCGGGCGCGGGCCGCGGTGCGCAATCGCCACGACCGGGACAAGTTCACCGGCCGTGATTACAGCGGGGCGGCGGTCGCCGAGGTCGTCACGCTCGCCGTGCGCAGGGCCGGTGGCGCCTCGGTCGAGGACAGCGTCGCCTACGCGCTCGCGCGCGGCCTGCGCACCGGAGTCGCCCCAGGCCGGAACCTGGAGACACCGGAGGACATCGACGACTACGCCGATGCCTTGCGCGCTGACCCGGCGACGGCCGGTGTGATCCGCGACCGGCGCCTCATCGGCGCCGGTTTGGCGGCCGTCGAGGCGAAGACCGCGATCGCCGACCTGCCTTCCTCTGTCGTCGACAATCTCACGATCATCGCCGCTGCCACCGCGAACAGCGGGAACAGGACCCTCACGGAAAGCCTCGCGGCAAAGATGGCCGCGGTCGAGCGTGCGCCGCGGGATGAGGAAGAGGAGGAAGAGACCGGCCTCCAGGGTGGAAATCCGGACTGGGACGAGCGATCGAGTGACGACGCGGATGCGCCGATGGCCGGGGAATCGCCGGCCGGAGAAGCATTCCTGGGCAGGATGATGTCGCCCGACGACGACGTTCCGGTTCACGGGTTCGCACCCGTGCTCGGGAACATGCGCGGGATCCACGAAGTCCTGGCGTACCGGAACAAAATCGCCGACTATTGGGCGCAACGTCTCGATACCCAGCGGGGACAGTTCCCCGCCGATCCTCCGGAGTGGTTCGGCCAGGGTAACGCGGTGGCGCGGCTGCTCTCCCGGCTCCAGCGCGGAGGCGCGGGATCGACCGCGGTCGTGTTCGACGTCTCGAGCAACGGGCAGGTCGGACGTACCTGGCTGCTGACCCTCGGCGAAGACGACGCCGAGTTTTTCGACGATCCCGCGGGGATCATGAACGCCGCCCCCACCCCAGGCGGGCACAGCCCCGGCATGACGCAGAAGGACTTCACCGTCACGGGGCATTTGTGGGCGATCCCGATGACGCTGTCCGGTTCGTACATCGGCCGCTCTTTCCCGCACGAGAACGACGCGATGGCGTTGGTCGAAAACGCCACACTGGGGATCGCTCCGGCCGAACGAGTGTCCATTGCGGACTCGGTTCGCGATGCGGACGACTTCGAGACGAAACTCGCCCAGCAGGCCAGGTACCACCGGGCAGACGAGCCTCAGGACGAGTCCGACGAGTCCGCCGCGCGCATCGCGCATGACGCGCGTACCGATCTTCACGCGCTGGGCCCGGATTCGGCCTTCCGAGGGCCGCAGGCCACCGCACCCGGAGAGGGCGGCCCGGCCGACGCCGAACGCTGGATCTCGACGGTCGACCCGCGTGAGAAGGCGTCCGTGCTGTTGATCGGCTACACCGGCGATGTGCGGGCCCGTGGCCGTACGTGGCTGATGACGCGTAACCCGGACGGCATGATCGAGATCGACGGTGTCCTCAAGGCGGTCGACGACCCGTGGTCGGATTTCAACGGGTACCAAAGGATTCTGGCGATTCCGGTCCGGGGCGTGAATAGGCACGGTGTGCTCAGCGAGCCGTTCCCGAACCGGATGCGGCAGTTGCGCGCGGAATCGGGGGGAAATCCGGTTCCGCACCCTGCCCTGCTCCACCGGCTGCCGGATGTGCTGCATCTCGACCGTGCCTTCGACCGGCATCTCCGGCGCAACGGACACGCCGCCCGGACGAACGCGTTCGTCGCGGTCCCGGTCGGCACCGGTCACGCTGGGATGGGCCGGGTCCTGCGGCACGTCGCGCTCGCCGAGGGCGGCGGGGATGCCGTCGTGGCGGTCTATTCCCGGCAGACCGGCCTCGGCCGTGCCTTCAACGTGGCCCAGGTCAACGGTGAAGCGGTCGTGCAGCACCCGGTCACCGGCGAACCGATACCGGACTGGCATCTCCGGATCGGCGAAAACGACGAGGTGTTCGCACTTCCCGCACCGGGTGACCCGACGCGGCTTTCCCAGCTGCCGCAAGCCGACCCGAGTCAGAGCCTGGCCGCGCAGACCACCGCGATCTTCGGTCTCGACAACGACATCACGGCGATGCTCGAGGGGAGCACGTGGACCGCGTCGGCTCACACCACGGCGACCGCGCGGGAAGAGATCACCGATGTCCGGCACCTGCCGAGGGCGCTGGACCGGGTGGAGAATTTCCACGGCCCTCGCGCCTTCGGGCCATTGCCGTTCTTCCCGGAGGTACTCGTCCACCACACCGACGTGCCGGGCGCGCTCGAGGGAAGACTGGAGGCCGGAGGCGTTCCGGCTTCCGTCGTGGTCATGGGCCGTCGCGACGGCGAGTATCGCGTGTGGACGATGCTGCGGGATGCCCGGTCGACCGAACTCTATTTCGAGGACGGCACCGAGACCGGCCGCCTCGTTCCGGAGGACAACTGGGCGGGCGAATTCGCCGATGTCACCGGCACCGTGTGGATATCGGCGAATGCCACGGACGGCAGGCTGATCGACGACGGGTTCCCGTTCGCGGACGCGGCCGCGAAGCAGAGCATGGCACACCCACCGGGCGTCGAATTCGCTCGCGGCGAATACCTCGACGAGATCACCGATGTCGGCGGTATCGAGATCGCCCTGGGCGGCAGGAACAATACCGAACCCTTCCACGTGCCGCGGTTCGCCGGGTTCGGCCAGGAGGCGCTGGAAAATGTCATCGAGCTGGTGGCCGCGCAAGCGGATCCGATCGAATCGGCGGTGCAGCGGGCCATCGGCCTGGTGGGCGAGCAACCGCAGGAGATCACGGCGGCGGTGCGGTATGTCGTCGAGCTGGCCGCCGCGCGAGGGGCCGCCATCGCGGAGGCACTGCAGCAGGTCGTCGACACCCTGGATCCGGAAGAGCTGGAGATCGTACAGGCGCTGCACCAGGTCGCGGGCGTGGTGGGTGCGCTGCCGCTGGTGACCGTCGAGACGCTGCGGCAGGTCGTGAACCTGGTTGCCGCGGCGCCGCCGGCGTTCGTGGAAGCGTTGGGGACCGCCATCGAATCGGTGGCGGCGCAACCCGGTGGGGCCGCGCAGGCGTGGCAACCGGTCATGGAAATGCTGAGCGGGCAGCCGCCGCATTTCACGGACGCGCAGGGGGCCGTCGCCATCATGGCCGCGCAACCCGGGTTCACGCCGGCGATGGGCAATATCATCGGGCTGGCTTCGAGGTCGGCCACCGCAGGGGCGCTGCGGCACGTTTTGGACTTGGTGGCCGGGCAACCTCCCGCGACCGCGCAGGCGTTGCAGCACGTCATCACCCTGGTGCCGTTGCTACCGGAGGACACCGCCAACGAACTGCGGAACACCATCGGCCTGGCCGCGCGACCGCTGCCCGTGACCGCGGAGGTGATCACCTACCCGGTATGGGGAGCGCGGGGCCGTGCCTACCGGCTGGTCAACCGCGGTCGCGGCCGGGTCGAAATGTTCGACGGCAAGAACACTGCGACCTGGGCACGTGCCGACGCGATCAGAGACCTCGGCCGGGTGTACGCGACGGTGCGGGACATCTCCGGCAAAGAGGTACCTTTCGCGTCCGGGTCGGTGAACTCGATCGACGCGCTCCTGGACGTGATGCCAGGTTCGCCGCCGGTCTCGATGCGATCGCTCACGAGGTGGATCACCGGCTTCGATCGCGCGTCCATCGAGATGGCGTTTCGTACGATGGTCAACGAAGTGCCCGCGTTCATGGAGCCGTGGCGGGACAACGAATGGATGAGGGAAAACCTGTGGTCACCGGACAACGCGGTCGATCCGATGGAAAACACGATGGTTCGTCCCCCAAGAAGGCTGGGCGATCCGGCATTCGCTGCCATGCTGACCCGCTCGATGCTGCGTACCGGCGGTCGGGGGTCGGCGGCGGTCCTGTTCGGCCACCGGCCCGACGCGACAGGGCCGGTGTACTCCGTTTGGTTTGCCTGGCCTCGGCCCGAAGCACCGCAGATCATCGACTTCTACGAGGTCGACCAGACCGGCCTGCATTATCGCCCGGAAATCGACCAGGGCTTGTCCACTGTCTATGGGGTGTTCGCCGGGCCGAGCGGCCTGCCCTTGGTGCCGTCGGCGGAGGACGCTTCGCCGTTGCCGGTGGGCGGCCCGTCTCCGCTGCCGGTCGGCCGTCCCTCGCCGTTGCCCGCCACCGGTCATTCACCGTTGCCCGCTGCCGGTCTTTCACCGCTGCCGGTCACGACGGGCCGCAGCCCGCGGTCCGGCGCCCGGGACCGGGAGCGTTCCGACGCGGTGGCGGTACTGGGTTCCCTGCTGTCCGATGTGGACTGGGTGGCGATCGCGGACGCCGAGCGGAGCCTCGAACTGGGGGCGATGACCGGGGTCCGCGACCTGGAAGAGTTGATCGCGGACGCGCCGTCCACGATCCAGGCCAGGCTGAGAGCCGAAATTCCGGAGGTGTACTCCGCCGGGACCCGGTCGGATGAGGACGGCCTGCCGAAGCCGGTTGCCAAGGTGCTCACCGAACACCCCGATTCCTGGGCTGTGCTGATCGCCGACGGCGAGGTGTTCCGGGCACACAGCGACGAGGACGGGGTCCGGCTGCGGGATTCGGATGGGGACGTCGTCGATAGCGTTCCGGCGGGCGCGGTCCATGCGGTGACCTACCTCGCGAACGAAGGCTTCGTGGGACGCCGGCGCGGGGGCGCGGATCGTGTCGCGGCCTTGCTGACGGGGCTGCCTGGCGCACCACTGGCGAAAACGGGGCTTCTGGCCACGGTGGACGACATACCGGGCTTGGCCGACGTGCTGGCACCGCTTACCGAGGTGTACCAACCGGAATCGTTCGGCCGCGGGCTCCGCGGCCTGGCCGCGCTGGTGACCCGGCTGGCGAAGGGCGACGCCGGGTCGTCCAGCGTGATGATGGGGTATCTGCGCGACGGCACTGGCGTGGTGATGAAGCTGGAGGTCTACGCCGTTCAGGACGGCGGAAAGCGGGTCCGGATCACCGGCCTGCAGACCGGCCGGCAGGCGGCCGACCCGGCGGTGCTGGCCGAACTGGGCGAAGTCTACGGGATTCCGATGACGCCGGATGGTCGGTTCATCAACAGCCGGTTCCCGATCGTCGACGACACCGACGCGGTGATCGACCGGTACGGGCCGGGGACGCGGTTGCCGGAGAACGCCGACCTCACGACGCTGATTCGCGATGTGCCGAACCTGGGGGAGATCCGGGCACGATCCGCACAGGTGTTCGCCTTCGTGACGCGGGACGCCCCCGCGCCCTTCGCCGACTATGCTCCGGTGGCCCTCGGCAACGCGCACGAGGCTTCCGCCGAGCTGCGGGAGCGTCTGCAGAACCAGACCACCGCGATCGTCACCATGCTCACCTACCGGCGCGGCGAGCCGGGGCAGGCGTGGACGCTGACCTGGGACCGCGACACCCTGCTGATGGTGGACGAGCACGGCACCCTCACCGACCTGCCGCCCGAGTTCAGCACCTTCGACCGTTACTACGCGATCCCGTACGCCGTCGACGGCCGGTTTGTCAACAGCACATTCCCGTACGAAAACGGCGTCGAAAACCTGCTGAACGAAATGCGCCGGCAGGGCACCGACGTGGCCGGAAGAACGGTGCCGGTGTCCGAGGCCGCCGACTGGATTCTCGATATCGAGAATGGGGGGCAGGCGCTCGGCAGGGTCTCCCACCCCGGACCATCCGGGGAGGTGCTCACCTACGCGCCGGAGCGGGTCGCTTCGGGACTGGGCAGTCGTGCGAGGGTCGGGCGCGAAATCCGGGAGCGGTTCGAGGGGGCCGGATCCGGCGCACGGATCACGCTGATCCACTATCCGGGCGGTGACCGGACGGGCAGCACGTGGCACGTCACACCGGAGTCTATTGTGGACGATCAAACCGGCGAGGAGGTCGAACCCGCGGACCTGCCCGAGGGCGGCACCTACTATCTGGTCGCGGTGACCGGGGATGGCCAATGGCTACCGCCCAAGCCCGACATCGAGGTCGTGCTCGGCCGGTACGTGCCGGGCACGCGGCTGCCCGACGAGGTGGACCTCGCGGCGCTCCTGCCCGATGTGCCGAACTTCCCTGAGGTCCAGCAACGGCTTGCGACGTTGTACTCGAGGCTCAACCATCCTGAGGGCGCTCCATCGCGGTTGCCCACCTACGTGCCGGTCGGCCTCGGCACGGCGTCCGAAGCGGCGAACGAGTTGAACGCCCGGTTGGACGGCGAAGCGGGCGTTGTCATCACCATGCTCACCTACCGTCGCGGGGAAGGCCGGGCGTGGGCGCTGCTCTGGGATGTCGACAACACGATGTTGCTGATCGACGACGACGGTGACCTGGTCGATCTGCCGCCCGAGTTCAGTCAGTACGAGCGGTACTACGCGAGTGCGGTCGCCGATGACGGCCGGTACATCAATCGCGCGTACCCGCATGAGAACGGTATCGAGACGCTGCACCACGCGATGCGTAACCAGCGCCCTGGTGCGGAAGCGGCGCCGGATGACGTTGCCGGACGAGCGGTCCGGGTTTCCGTCGCCGAAGAGTGGATCGTTGATATCGATCCCGCGCCGGCCGCGCTCGCCAAGGTTTCCTATCCGACGGCGACCGGGCAGCGGATGACCTACGTGCCCGAGCGGGCGGCGACCGGACCGGGGAGCCGGGACGAGGCTTTCCGCAGTATCGGCAACAGGTTCGAGGGAGAGGACCACCCACGGGCGGCGTTGTTCCACTATCCGGGCGGGGACCGTCCGGGGCGTGTCTGGTCCATCACCAAAGAGTCCATTGTGGACGAGGAAACCGGTGAATCGGCCCGTCGCGTGGACCTGCCGGAGGACGGCACGTTCTATGTCATCGCAGTGTCGGCGAACGGGCGGCGGTGGCTGGCGGACACGGCCGAGGACTCGACAACGGAGAGTTCCAGCCCCGCCTCCGAGGAATCCGGCGCGGCCGGTCCCTCGCGCGACCCGGGCCCGGCCGGTCTGCCGCACAGACCGGGTCCGGCCGATCCGCCGCGTAACCCGGTTGTCTACCTGGCGGAAATACCGTCGTCGATCAACAAGCTGGTGGACGAGGTCGCCGGGATGGCCGAGCGCCGGGAAAGTGTCCGGGCACCCGGCGATTCGATGCGATCCCTCATCCCGCGCCTCGCGCTCGAGATAGGGCCCGATTTCAAGCCGTCCCCGGAAGTGAGCCGTTCGGCGGATCGCGTCATCGAGCGCGCCACCCACCGGATCGCGAACGACCGGGACGTCGACCTCGTCGTGGGCGAGAACATGGGCCAGGCTGTCCACCGGATCGTCACGTACACCTTGGCCGGCGAGTTGCGGAAGGGTAGCGAAGCCGACGCCGAAAGGCACGCCGAGGGCGTGGCGTACAACATGCTGGATGGCCTGGCCGACAGCGCGTCCAGCCGGAAATCCTCGAGCGAGCCAGACAGCGACGCGGGCGGCCGGGGCGATCACGCGGACGACGCGATGGACGTCGACCGGCAGGAGTCGTCGCCCGAACGATCCTCCGAGGCATCCTCGTCCGAATCCGCGGACGAGGAGATGCCGGACGCGGGAAGGCCTGACGACGAACCGGAGTCTTCGGAGTCTTCCGAGTCTTCGGAATCCTCGAAGTCGTGGGATTCCCCCGATTCGGAGTCGGTCTCGGAGCTGGAAGAAGAGCCTGAGGCCGAACCGGCACCACCACCTCGTGCGTCCGTGCCCGTGCGCGGCCTCGCCGAAACCCTCGCGCGCCAGCAGGAAATTCTCGACCAGCGCGCGGGTCAGGCGGCGTCCGGTGGCCAACCTGGCGACGGCAGGTCCCCCGACGTCCTGCGGTCGCGGTGGGAATCGTTCGGGAGCGGCCGCAAAGCGCGGCGAATCCTCCGGAGACGGCTCATGGCAGGCGGTGCGGGGTCGGTCGCGCGCGTGATCGACTACCCGGCGGACGGCGGCGAGGCGCGGTCCTACCTGATGACCGTCAACGACGCCGACGAGGTCGTCACCGAGGACCCCGCTCGCGTCCTGGCCGGAAGTGACGGCAAGGTCGGTGAGCTGCACGCGATCCCGATCGACCCGCACGGCGACTACCTCGGCTCCGGCTACCCGGCGGAAAACGACGCGCTGGCCCTGCGGAGCCGGATAGCCCGCGGCGATCTCGTCGAGCCAGAGTCCATTGTGGACATCGTGCGCGACGTCGATCTGGACGGAGTGATCGAAGCGCAGATTCGGTTCCACGGTCAAAACCCCGGTTATGACGTCGGCCCGGATTCGGCCTTCCACGGCCTTCAAGAGGTTCGCCGTGGTCAACGGGGTATCAGCGACATCAGGCGGTGGTTCCGCGCGGACAACGACGACAAGTCGGTCGTGGTGGTCCTGTATTCCACACGGCGCCCGGCGCGGGGTCACCCCTATCTCATCGAGCGCGAGGACGGCTGGTTTAACATCCACGACGGTGTCACCGGCGCGGGTCTCGGCACCTTTCCCCGCGCGAGCAAAGGCCAGCGGATCTTCGTGATGCCGGTCGGTGCCGACGGGAACCACACCAGCCTGCTCCCGTTCCGGAACCGGGCGGACGAAATGTTCGCCACCCGCACCGATCCGACGGTCACCCGGACCGAGTTGAACGACCTGCTCGTCGATGTCGTCGGCCTGGACAGTGCTCCCGCCATTGTCCGGACCGGGGACGGCGAATCCGGTGAGCACGACCGGTTCAAGATCGTCCCGCTGGGCGCGGGCCCGCTCGCGGTGAGCATGGCCCGGCATTACCTGGCCTCGAACGACACCGGCACCGATACGGACACCGACGACGGGGACCGCGATCATGACGGTGAAGCCACGCTGCTGGTCTATCCGGAGGGGGGCGGTCCTGGTGTCGTGTGGAGCATGCGCCAGGAAGACGACGATGTGGTCGTCACGAACCAGGCAACCGGAAGGGAGATCTATTCCCCGCGGACTTCGATCGGACGGCAGGACATGGTCTACGCGGTGGCGCGGATCGGCGACGCGGCGAAGATCAGCACGATTCGAACCACCCGTGACGGACCCGTCGCCCTGACCGGGGACGCCCAGTGGCGACCGTTGTCCCATTACGCCGAGGCCGTCGATCTGCTGGAACAAAAGACCGGTTTCACTTCGCGGCTCAAAGAGGGGAACACGGAGCTGCGGGGGTTCGCCGCGGAACCGTTCGATCCCGGGTCCAAGGGGCTCGAGGACATCGCCGACCGGCTCAGGAAGGGTGGCAGGAAGGCCGCCGCGCTCGTGATCGAGCATCCGGACGACGACTACGAGGGCCGCGTTTTCGTCATGACCCTCGTGGACGGCCGTCCCGACTACGAAGACCCCGCAGGCGCGCTCTGGGGCAAGCCGATTTCCGGCAAGCTGTTCGCGGTAGCGGTCGATGGCAATGGCGACTACATTTCCTCCGTCTATCCCGAGCGGAACGCCGCGGCGGCCCTCCTGGCGGCGCAGGCACAGGGCCTGCACCGGGGGCTGAACGTGTCCATTGTGGATGCTCTGGACAAGGTCGAAGGGCTTCCCCAAGGGCTGGAGCTGCAGTCGGCCTTCCACGATGGCGAGCTGAGCTACGTCCTCGGTCCGGATTTCCCCGGCGTGCAGCACGCCGGCCAGGGGGAGAAGGGCGCCACGCGCATTCGCTCCTGGCTGGAAGAGGTCGACGAAGACGTTTCGGTGGTGGTGATCGGGTTCCGTCCGGCACAGCCGTGGCACGGCCTCAGTTGGTTCTTGAAGCGCCAGAACGACGTCCTGTCACTGACCCACTTGGCCACCGGTGAGGTGCTGGAGAGCATCTCCCTCGACGATCTCGTTGCCACACTGAGCGAAGAGGGCGATCTGTTCGCGATCCCGGTTGCCGCCGACGGGTCGCACACCTCCCTCCACTATCCGGGCGAGAGCGCGCTGGACACGCTGATTGCGGAGTTGGCTACCGGCGGGCAACCGCAGGTCCCCGGGTTGCCAGGGGTGAACGCGGACACGCTGGTCGAGCGGTTGCCCGACGTCGTCGGATTGCCCAAGGCGCTGGAGATCCACCGGCTCCGGGACCCGGAGAGCGCACGGATCGACCGGTTCCATCCCCAGGAGATCGGGCTCGGTCCCGGCGGGATGCGGCGGGTCATGGCGCACATCGCGCTCGCCCGCGTTCCCGCGGACGTGATGGTGGTCGTTCGTCCCGCCGACGGGGGTCCGCTCACGGCGTTCAACGTGTACCGCCAGAACACCAAGGTGATGATGGTGAATCAGGCCACCCGCTCCGAGGTGACCGATCTGGCGGAGCACATCGGCGAAGAGGACAAGGTGTTCGTGCTGCCGCGCACGGACGATGCGGCGAACTTCAGCAAGCTGTCGACCGCGACGGGCGCGACGCACCGCGACAAGCTGAAGGCGATCTTCGACTACACCACCGATACGGCGCTGATGGCGGCCCTGCGGCACTGGGGCGAAATCCCTCTGGTGGAACGGTCCGCGGTGCCGGACGTGATCACCGACGTGCCCAACCTGACGCAGGCGCTGGCGCGTCGCGACCAATTCCACGCTTCGGCCTCCGAGAACGCGGCGGACCTCGTCGCGTTGCCTTTCCATCCCGAGCGGGTGGAAAAGGCCGCCGGCGAATCGCGCTTGACGCGAATCATGAACGAGGTCGGCAAGTCCTCGCGGATCGCGTCCTCCGTCGTGGTCGCCTACAGTAAAGGCGTCGGCACGCCGATGACCATTCTCCGGGACGGCGAATCCGTTTCGTACCGGATCGAGGACGGCGCCGAACCGGTATCCCAGGAAACGGCGTCGTCGTTCCTGGAAAATGCGGACGAGGTCTACGCCGCTTCCCTCGACGAGTCGGTGCGGCGCATGGGCCGCGGGTACCCGATGGAACTGGCCGGGCTGGCGATGATGCAATGGGGACCGGGCTTTCCCATGCCGCGTCCTCACTTCGCGGGTGCGGTCGATGATGTCGACGGCCTGGCGGAGCCGATCGCCAGCTCATCGCAGAATTCCGCGTTCCACGTTCCGGACCTCGTCGGATCCGGCCCCAAGGCGCTGGTGACCCTCGCCGGCACCCTCCGCGAGAAACTGGGTGAGACGCGGGCCGGAAACCGCGAACTCGGCGCCGCCGAATCCGAGGTAACCAGGCTCCGAAGCGCCATCCAGCATGCACTCCGTTTTTTCTCCGAAACCGAATCCCAACTCGTTTCGCTCCGAAAGCGCTTACAGGGCAGTACCGAGTATCAGGCTGTCCAGCAAGCCCAATCGATCGCCAGGAGCCACGTTGCGGCACCCGGCACGACTCCCTCCGTTGTCACCGATGCCCAAGCCCGTGTCGAAGCGCTCCGCGTGCAGCTGCGGGGCACCGCCGCATACCGGGCCGTCCAAAACGTCGAACAGAACCTCAACGCTCGTCGAGCGGGACTCGCACGCGACCGCGTCGCGCTCGGTACTGCCGAAGCCCGGGTCAAAAAGCTCATCGAGCAGATGACGTTGACCGCCGAGGTGATCGGGTATCCCGCGGGCGGTGGACGGGGCCGGGCATGGCGTATGCGCGCCCAGTACGGCAACAAGGGGATCGAAGTGTGGTTGATGAGCAACCGGGACGGCGTCCAGGCGGTCCACGAGGGCACCATTCCCGGGCTCGGCAACCTGTACGCGACGATGACGGACCGCGATGGCGCGAACGTGCCGGTCGGGGCCCGGCATCGGGCCCGGGCGGAAGCCTTGCGGAATCTGGGGCCGGAAAGGATGGACCTCAACCTCGCGGTCTTGCCCCGGCTGATGGGGATCGAGCCGACGGACAGCGTGATGACCGTGTTGAGGAAGTTCGCCGCGTTCCACGGCGACGACCTGGAGCGGCTCCGGGTCCGTATTCCACGCGGTTTGTCCGAGGAAGGATTGAGCCTCGCCGATGCCCATCGGTCGCTGCGTGCCGCCGGTCCGGGCTCGGGAGGCCTGTTCGTGGGCTATCGGACCTCTGGCGGCAGGCAGGAGAGCGTGGTCTGGGCCGTCCTCAACCGGACGAACACCGAGACCGGCGAGGACGAGCTGGTGCAGACCAGTCCTGGCGGCACCCTGATCGCGGCGAATCCCGACATGGACGTCGAAACGGTCTTCGCGTCGATGCGGAACTCGCAAGGGAACGTGATTCTCTCGGCACCTTCGGAAGAGGAGGACAGCGCCTCGGACGAGACGGCGGCAGAGCCGGACCACCTGGCGTCGACGATGCCTGGTGTCGATTGGGTGGCGGTGCGGACCGCGGAGGACGAAGCGAAACTTGGCCCCGTGCGGGCCGGGCTTTTCGGTTTCCCCCCGGAACTGGCCGAACGGTTGGCGCGGGAGCACTTGGAGGTGTATTCCGACCTTCCCCGGCTGGATGGTGGTGACGGGTTGCCGCAGGCCGTGGTCGAGGTTCTCGAACACGCGAAGGAAGGGTCGAAAGCCGTCGTGGCGGCCGGCGGCGAGACGTTCCGGGTGGACTACGACGAGGACGGCATCCGGGTCTATGACCACACCGGCGAGGATGCCTACCCCTGGGACTTCCCGCGCGGCACCGACCTCGGGATCGTGGTTCACAACCGGGACGGGGTGATCCTCGAGCGCCCGGGCAAGCGGCGGCACGATTTGGCGGCCATCGCCGAAGGGCGATCGCCGGGGGACGAGGTCGATCCGGACGTGCTGGCCGACGTGTCCGATGTGAACGGCTGGGCCGATTTGGTCGTGGGCATGGGGCGCACGCTCGTGCCGGAGCGGTTCGGCTATGGGGTTTCGGGATTGGACTCGCTGGTCGCCCGGTTGCTGCGCGGTGAGGCCGGCGCGGTCGCCGATGTGGCGGGTTATCTGCGTCGTGGTGGTGGGGTGGCGTGGCGTTTCGAGGTCGTCCCTGGTGAGGACGGCGCGTTGCGGGTGGTGGTGCGAAACCCGAGGACGGGCGAACCGATCGGAGAGGTCGATCCGGATACCGGCGTGCAGTCGATCGATCCGGACACGTTCGCGGATCTCGCTGATGTGTATGCCATTCCGAGGTCCTCGAACGAGGACTACATCACCCGCACGTTCCCGTTCCCGGATCACGCGGCCGAAACGATCGCCCGTCTCGGTGCGGGCCGGCGGATCGGCCGTGAGGAGCTTGTGCGGTCGTTGCCCGATGCGCCGATCGGGCCCGTACTCGACCTGCTGGAAGCGCAGTACGCGAAGACCGAGCGGCCTGAAGACGCGCCGGTACGCATGCCGTTCTACACCCCGGTGCGCCTGGGCGGCCGGGCGGAGCTCGGGCTTCGGATGAAGGCAGGCCAGGCCGGCACCGTGATGGCGGTTCTCGGTTACGGGAACGGCCGGCCACCCGCGGCGTGGGCCGTGGTCTTCACCGGCGACCGGATCTTACGTTTGACCGAATCCGGTGAGAAGTCAAGCGATTTGAGTCCGTTGCAGGGGTATTCGACGTACTACGCCATGCCGGTCGCGGCCGTCGGCAAGTTCGTCAACCGTGCCTACCCGTTCCCGGCCTCGTCGAACGGGGTCACCCGGTTGCGGCAACAGTCGGTCCACGGCCAGGAGATCCCCCTGACCACCCTGACCGGCGCGCTCAACGACGTCTTGGGTGTGAAGGCACTGGCGAGCGTCGCGCACTGGAAGCAGGGCACCTATTGGAGTTACGCACCGGAAGAGGTCGCCTCCGGGCCGACGAGCGTGAGCGACGCACTGAACGAGACCTCGAACCGGTTGCGGCGTGGTGGGCCCGCGCCGAGGGCGGCGTTGATCCACTATCCGGAGGACTGGACGGACGGGATAGGAAGTGTCTGGCTGATCAACGCGAACCACCCCGGCAGCGGTCTCGACGGCCAGTGGATTGTCCGTCACGGTGTCCAAGGACATCCGGTGGGCTTGCACCAGCTCCCGGCCGGGGGCACCTACCACCTCGTCGCCGTCGACAGCAACGGCATGCGTATCGGTCCCCGTTGGACCGGTCCCGCCGGTCCGGGCGCGGAAGCGTCGTCGATGTTCGGCCGGCCCTACGACGCACGGACCGCGCTCGATGCCGCCGTCGCACGCCACGTCGACCTGCACAACGCCTTCGGCAAGAGGTACCGGAATACGCCGGCCGAACGGATTTCCTCGTTCACCCCGGTGGTCGTCGGCACCGGCGAGGCAGGCGCGGCGGCCTTTGCCGGCAAGATGGCCGACCAAGCGCCGCGAGGCTCGTCCGGGTTCCTGATCGGCCTCCCTCTCGACCCGGAAGCGGGGCAGCGGGTGTGGACGGTGGCCAGGAATCCCGACGGTGCGGTGGAAATCCGCTCGGTCACCGACCACGCCGTCGAGACGGTCGCGGTGCCGAACCGGCCGGATGGGAAACCGGACTTCCGGCAGTTCGCCGGTTTCGAGATCCACGGGCTCGTCCACGACCTCGACGGCGAGCTGGTCGTCGGCGCGCACCGGCCGCACGAGGGGGAGATGACCTTCGTCGGGCCGTTCGGTGATGCCGACGGCGTCCGGGAGACGCTCGCCTTCGTCCGGGCGTCGGCAGGGAATCGTCCGGTGGATACGGTGCGGGCCCTCACCGGTCTCCAGCCGGAACCGTTGCCCGGCGGGGACTGGCGCGCCGCGTTGACCGAGCTGCTCGTCAATGGTGAGGACGGGGCAGTCGCGGTGGTCTTCGCCGATACGGGCCAGGGACGCGTATCGGCCTCGTTCGCGCGCAACTTCGGCGGCCGCGCGCAGATCGAGACGATCGACGGGCCGGGGGCGCGCGTCTGGGTGGCCGCCTTCAACCCGCGAACACGAAAGGTGCTTGCCGGACAACGACCTTTCGGCGACTGGCTCCCCGATGTCGAGTCCGGCGGGGCACTCGAGGGTCACCACGACTTCCACACGGCTTACCAGGACGCCTGGCCCGTCTCGTTACGGATCTACGACGGTGATCCGCGGGCGCGGATGACCGCGCTCGATCCCGAGGACTTCGCCAACGGCGCCACGGGAGTGCTCGCCTCCGCCCAGCGCGTCGCCGATGGCCACGAGGGCGCCTCCGCCGTGCTGAAGATCGGCACCTCGGGCGGTCCACCCCGGACCTACCACGTGGTCAACAGATCCGGCCGGGCCTACCTGATCGACCCGGCCCGCAGCGAGGGACCCGTCGAACTGACCGCCGAATACGTGACCGGGTGGATCGAAGACGAGGACACCCCGGTGTCGATGGCGGGAATCCGCCTTGACGGCCGTGTGCTCGCGGGCACGCGACGGGACGGCCCGTGGAGTTGGGCGAGCCGTTTCGCCGGGGACTCCGCGACGGAGCGTCCGGCACCCGGCATCCGGGCGGCTTATCTGCGGCCGTGGACCAAGGAGTTGCTGCTCCAGGAGAACTCGCTCTCCTCGGCGCAACGCATCGCCGAGTACGTCGAGGACGCGGAAAACCTGGTGAAGGTCGGGCTGGCCGCGGCGACCAGCCTGGGGTCCGGCCTGCTGGCGGATCCCCGTACCAGGCAGGCGATGACCGGGATGGTGGCCAAGGCATTGCGGGACGCGGCCGAGGGCCATCCGGTCAGCGGCATCGAGGTCGTCCGCTCCATCGTGCGGGGTCTGGTCGCCGCCGACGTGAAAGGGCACGGCGGGGCTGATCCCCGGGGTAACGCGGATGAGGACCTGGGGATCGAGGAACTCGCGCCGGGTGAAGGGTCCACTCCCGGGCGTTCTTCGCCGCATCCGGAGGAGTTCCCGGCGGGCTGGACCCTGCGCGACTGGTGGTCACCCCTCCTGCGGATGGAATTCCAGGGTTTCGCGGCGAGATGGTCGCGGGGCACGGTCTTCCCCGCGCCGGCCGAGTGGAGCCCGGCCGGGGGAAGCCGGTCCGCCCCGGACATGGAAGCGATACCGGGCATCAGTGAAACCCTGGCGTGGGCGCAGTTCTTCCACCGCAGATTCCCGGTGAGCTACAGCGAGGATCCGCGTGACGTGCTGACCCGGCTGCGGCCCCAGCATGTGCCCGGGCCGAGGCGCGGACCCAATGCCGATCTGCAGGTCGCGCTCCGCAGAGCTCCGGTGGGCTCGATCGGCGTCCACCTCAACCTGCCGACTCTCGGGCCCGACGGGCAGCCCACGGGTGTGCCCCGGGTAATGGGGATAGTGATCGACGGGTCTGGGACACCGCGCTTCGTCTCTGTGCGGGACGACAGCGAGATCACCGAGATTCCCGATCCTGATCTGGGGCCACACGGTTATGCGGTCCTCATCACCCCCGGCCGCGATGCTGTTCTGGGCCACCCGCCGGAGGACGGGCCATCGTTCCCCTTCCCGTTCGCCGTCGCCGACCGGGCCGGCGACGCGGTCGCGTTCGACGCCGCGCTGCGGTCCGCTGACTCGCCCGAGAGTGAGCCCGGCCCGCTGATCTCGGAGCACCCGCTGGAGTCCTTCGGCGCTGACAACCAGTTGCTCCAGGTACGTTCGCGGTCTGACGGCCGCCCCGGCACCATGGGGGTGGCGTTCACGCACAGTCCGGACGACGGGCGGCGAGCCTGGAACGTGGTGAATGTGCCGGGGCCCGACGGGAACCAGGTGACGATGGTTCTCGGCGTGTCGGGCAACCGTATCGCGAGGGCGAATCCACCGGAACTGCCCGACTCCACCGAGGTCCATGCGGTCCTTCGCGACCGGGATGGCGACGTGGTCGCCGCCTCGGACGAGAGCGGACCCGATTCCGGCAACGAATCGGATGCCCGGGACGGGTCGGAGTCGGATAACGGATCTGTGCAGGGGGACACGCCGCAACGGGAAGAGATCGGCTTCGCCGAGGTCCGTGGCTTCGACGGTTTCGAGCGCGCGCTGGACATCCACTGGGCGCGTGAGCCTGGGCCGGTGCCGACGCTGCCCGGCAAGTTCGAACACGTCGGGCAGGGCGCTTTGGGGTTGGTCCGCGCCATCGGCGAACTCGGCGATGCGGGCGGTCGCCGTTATGCCTTGCTGGCCGGGTATCCCCGGGCGGAGGGGTCGCTGGGCCGAGTTTGGGTGATCGAGCGTCAGGAGGACGGCACGTTCCTCGTCTTCGACGGCGAGGGAAAACCGTTCCCCGTCACGGAATTCCGGGAGGTCGGCAAGGTCTTCCTCGCCAGGCAATCGGAGCCCCCGGAGCCGGAGGAGAAACGCGAACCGCGCCGAAACCCTCCGCTCGACGACTCCACGGCCGTGTTCCTGCAGTCCACACGGGACTACGCGAACCGGCTCGCGCACTGGCTGCTGACCGAATATCCCGGCCGGGACCTGGTGAACGACACACTCGGCAAACTCGCGGATTTCGCGTTTCGCCGCGTCGCCCCGGACAAGCTCGACAAGGCACCGCAGACCGACAACACCATCCCGGGCGCCGCGGCGGACGTCGAGGCCGTTGTGACGCAGGGCAATGCGCGGGAGCGGCTGGCCTTCCTGTCGGGCCTCCACAAACGCACGGGCCTGTTCGGAAACGAGTGGAAATCACCGCCCGCCGAACTCGAAGCCCTTCGTCGGGAACAGGCGCCCACCCAGCAAGAAAGGCTGTACAACCAGCTCGTCGCGGTGAATAGGCTTACGGAGGCGGCCAACCTGCGGCAGCAAGAGGCTGACGCTTTGCGCGCCTTGGAGACCGCGATGCGGCCGCGAGACGTGGTACCGGCGTTGAGCGTGCGAGAGCGATCCATCGCGGTGAAACAAGGCGAGGTATTCGAACGAGACCGGATCCGGACCCGGTCCTTGCTGACGTGGTGGCGTGGTGACCGGCGTAACCCGCTCAAGGACGATTCCGAAACGCGCCGGCGGGCCACGGCCACCGGTACCTGGACCTGGCACGGTTTCTCCCAGGCCACCTATGACGTGCTGACGTCGACCAAGCTGGCGAACGCGCATGGGGAGGGGCTGAAACCGGAACTGGTGCTGCTGGGCCTGATCGGCAATCTGGTGCACACCGGGCAGGCGACCCTGCACGACATCCTGGTCACCGCGACGCTGGTGTATCCCGAGTTCGGCTACACGGGCGACCGTGGTGGTCTTCGCCGTATCGGGCCGATCCTCGAGGAGGTGTTGCGGGCGAAGGTCGCGCAAAAGGGGTTCCCGGACGAGCAGGCGCTGGCCGCGGCGGAACCGGAGTTCCAGGTGGTGGACGGGCAGCGCCGGGTCACCCGGAACCGGCGGCTCGCCGACCGGGTCGAGGAGATCCAGGCGCAGGTGACATCGGCACTGGGCCCCCGGGAAAACACGTCCCGCCGAGGGCAGTCCGCGATGGAGCAGGCACCCGTGGAGCATCTGGAGGCCTGGGAGTCGCTGCTGGGCTGGGTGAAGGATGGCGAGCGCACGGTCCGTCAGGCGGAGCAGGAGGAGCGTGAGCCCTGGACATTGGAGAATCTGCCGCGCCGGGCAAACGCCACCGGGCGAGGTCTCGCCGACTACGAGCCGGACGAGTTGCGGCACGCGTTTGGGGACTTGCGGGGCTATCCCGGTGGCGCGGCGTTGTCGCGGCTGGGGATGGGTTCGGCGGTGGTGCGACTGGTCGCCGAAGCGCGGCGTGTCGCCGTTGCCGAGGGCCGCGCGCCGAACGTGGCCGCCGACGATCTCCTGGCGGAGATCACCACCGACCTGCGTCAGGTGCTCGCGCCGCCAGAGGCGGAGGACGGCTTCGAGGGCACTACCGGAGAGGTTGTCACGCCGACGCCCGAACAGCGTCGGCGAGCACGCCAACTGGTCGAGCGGGAGCTCGTCATGCGGTCGCTGGCCAAGGTGCCGCGGGAAGAGCGGGCCGAGGTGCTGGACGCCGCGGTCCGGGTGGTGGCGCTGGCTCTCACTCAGGGCGAGGACGGTGCGGAACTCGCCAAGTCCATTGTGGAGGATCTACGGCTGGGAGTCCGAGGTCTGCCCGGGTGGACGGTCGACCGGGTGATGCGGGAAGCGGAACGCGCGGAGGCCGAAAGCGACGACGAGTCCGAGAGCGACGACGGCACCGACCTCGACGACGAGGCGCGTAAGCACGTCGAGCGGGCGTTCATCGAGCCATCGCTGGTCGACGTACCGGAGAATCAGCGGGACGCGGTCATGCGCGGCGTGGTCCGGTTGGTGGCGGAGGATCTCGTGCTCGGCAACGACGGAACCGGCCTGGCCGATGCCATCAGAGACGGTTTCCTGAGCATTGAGCATCCGGCCCTGTGGAACTACGAGCGGGTGCTTCAGGAAGCGCCATCCGACGATGACGCCATCAGAAGCAGGACCGCGGAGGCACGGCGGCTGGTCCGCGATGTGTTCACGGCGCCGACCTTGAGCCGTTTCCCTCCGGCTCGCCGGGGAGCGCTGATCCGCGGGATGACCGTGCTGGTGAAGCGGGAAATCGCGCGGGACAACGACGGCTTCGCCCTGGCGCGGTCTATTGTGGGCGATATCCGGTATGGAGCCCGGTCGAACTGGTGGACGCCCGACAGGGTGCGGCAGGAACGGCCGTCCGACGATGTCGTGATCAGTCAGGAGAGGCTTGCCGGGGCGCAGGCGCAGGTCGGTGCTGCGTTGATCGAGCCGTCCCTGCTCACGGTGCCGCGGAGCAACCGGGAGGCCGTGATCGCCGGCGCCGCTCATTCCGTGGCGCTGGCTCTGCACGCCGGACAGGACGGCGTCGAGCAGGCGAAGTCTATTGTGGACGAGTTCGCGCTGGACGGCACGCGTCGCGCTCGGCAGTGGTACCCGGATTTGGTCCGTCGTGAAGCGCATGAAGCGCGATCCGCCGGTTCCTTCGGCCCGGAGGAGCTGGACCGCGCCAAGGCGATCGTGGACCAGGCCTACACCGACCTGCTCATCAGCGGTAAGGACGTGACCCGATTCCGGGCGCCGGTGTCCCTTGGGGCGGGCAGCCCGCGGGCCGGCGAGCGCACCTGGTTCGTCGACCTGCGTGCGTTCCGGCCCCCGAGCCTGGAGGAGCACACGGTGGTGCTGGTGGCGCGGGATCTGGGTGCCGGCAACAACGGTCACGATCTGGTGAGGTCCATTCTGGACGATCTGGTCACCGGCCAGGAAATCCAGGCGCGAGGACTGTCCGTGCCGCCGCGTGAGGAACCTCCCTCGGATTCACTCCCCGAGCGGTGGACGGGACCGCAGTGGTTCTACGCGCGAGTTTCGCCCGGGTCGCCGGACACCTTGGCGGAGGACTTCCAGGCGTTCGCGGCGTCGTCGCGGCCACCGGGGCCGATCTACCGAGGCCCGTTCCATCTTCCCCCGGGAAGTCTCGATCCGGCGGATCCCCAACCGGATGTGATCTCGCATATCGAGGACGTCTACACCTTTGTCGACTTCGTTCACCAGCGGCTGCCGGTGACCTACGGGCGAAACCCACGTCAGTGGCTCGCGTCCGTCTGGCCGGCCCTGATCGGTTACGGCATCGACCTGACCACCGCCGTCAACGCCTTGGCCAGGAACCGAATCCCGACCGCGGGCGCCGTCGGGATTCTGATCGCGGTGCCGGACGGGTCGAGCGGCCAGGACGCGGTGACCGAAACCCGCGCCTGGGGCCTCCTGTATGACGGCCGCGGCCGGCTCCACGCGCTGGACATCGAGGGTGGCAGGGTGGGGTGGTCAGCGCGCGCCGGCCAAGCCCATTACTACGCCGCCCTGTCGATTCCGACCCCGCCGGTGCCGCGCCCTGTCCCCGCACGCCCTGTCCCGGCACGCCCTGTCCCGGCACCGCGTCCTGGCCGGGCCGCGCACCCGCCGAGGTTCATCTGGCCGTTCGCGCAAGTCACCGGGGTCGAGGACGCCATCGGGTCCGTCGCCCAGTTCCAGGCTTTTGTCGGCGTCCTGTACCCCAGCCCTGATGACCCCGCTGTATGGTTGGCCCGCCACACGCCGGCGGAACTCGATGCCGAGGGCGCCGAGCCTCTCCGCCTGGTGGCTACCGGCGGGCATGGCACGGCGGGCGTGGTGCTCACGACGGCACGCCGGGAAGACCACCCACAGGTGATCGACTACGGAACGGCCGTGCCGGTCACGGCCGGAAGAGTGGCGGGACACGACTCGTTCACCGTGCTCAACTATCGCGGTACCACGCTGATTCTGGATCTCCGGAACGGTATCGCCGCCCTCCCGCGGCTTCCGGCCAACCTGGCCCATCTGCACGCGGTCATCGTCGGGCCCGACAGCGCCGTGCTCGCGGGACACCTGCCGCCCGTCGCCCAGCCACTGGGCCCGCCCAGGCGGCCCTTGGGCTTGTCTCCGGTCGGGATCGCGGAGCTGATGCAGCAGGTGCCGGATGCCGGGGCAGTGATCGACACCTTCTGGTCGACCGCCACCATGCCGTCCGATCCTGTTTTGTCGGCCCCGTTGTCCCATACCGGGTGGGCTCTCGGTGGACGGCTCATGCTCGCCGCGAGGATGGTGTTCAGTGGCGAAGGTACGCGCGCGCTCGTGGCCGCTTACCCGACCGATCGGTCGCGGCCGGTCCGGACGTGGCACCTGGAGGTCCAGCGATCGCGCGACCGCCTCGTCATCATGGACAACCGCACCGGCCGGCCGGCGCAGCTCGACGTCTCTGTCTCTTCCACGGCATCGCTGTTCGCGCTGGTGCTCGATCGGAACAACGCGGTCGTCCCCGACGATCCCGCGCCGGCACCGGGCGCTGAGCAGGCGTCCGGCGTGCGGGCCACACCGGGCTCGGCCGCGGCCTCCGGCGCCGTACCGGCCACCGGTTCCGAGGACCCTCTCCCCGATGCGCCACAGCAAGCGCCGGTGTTCGCGCTCGGCTCGGAGGCGGACCTCGAATCGAACCCGGATTCCGACGTCTCACCCGTGGCCTCGGTGGCAGGCTCCCATCCGGTGTCCGAGAGCGATGTGGTGGCGGAAGAATCGGTCGAGGACGGCCGGATCGCCTATGCGGAGGCCGCGGCGGCGTTCGAGGAGAGGTTGCCGCGCTACGTCCTGAACGACCCGTCTCTCCGGGCCGCCGTGGAAGGCGAGATCAAGAAGCTCGTCGAATACCTGTGGCAGAACTACCCCGGCTACCTTGACGACGCACAGGGCGTCGACGCAGCGTTCCCCGGTAGTACCGCGGACCGCGAGGCCGTGGTGCGGGAGGGCAATATCCGGGAACGGGTCGCGCTCGCATCGGCCCTGTTGGATGCCCTTCCACCCGTTTCCGACCTGTTCCCCGACGTGCCGTCCACCCGGGACCGGTACGCCATGTCAGCGGAACGCCAGCCGACCCAGGCCTCCCTTGTCCTGGCCGATCCGCAGGTCACGGAGGAAGACCTGGCCGAGGTCGATCGGCGGCTGCGGACCGGGCTCCGGCCGGACGGTCTCGACCCGGAGTTGAGCGAGCGCGAGCGGCCGATCGCGACGGTCCGCGGGCCCGACGGGGAAGACGTGCTCGTTTGGCGGCCCGGCGACGCTCGCTACGCACTGCCGATGACATCGAACGCTTTCCGGGAGGCGGAGAGCACGGGCGCCCTGCTACGGTCCGGCGCCGCGCCGTTGATGTATAACGCGGTGACGTTCGCCGAGTCGGCCAACCTGCACGGGGAGGCGGATTTCGATCTTCCCACACTCGAACTGGCCTTGCTCGTGGTCGGCATGGACACCGAGCAGTTCACCTTCCATGAAGGGATGGCCGCGGGCGCCGAGGCCTCGACGGAACTGGCGTACGACAACGGTTACCGCCGGTACCGCACCGTCCCGCTGATCAGTGAAGAAGACTTGGGAACCCACGTCGCGGCCGGCAACGTCTTCCCGGACCGGCTCGCCTTCGCCGAGGCCGAACAACGCGCTTTCGCCGATGCTCCACGACTTCCCGGCCCGCCGCCGCCCGGCTCGTGGAACGAGGGTGTCCGGCCGTTGATCGAATGGGCGTGGATCATCACGCGACCGGAGGAGTGGTTTGCCAACCCGGGCCGGAACGAGGCCCGTGCCGTCCGGTGGGTGGAAGAGGAGACCTCCGAAATCCGGCGGGACCGGCCCGGCTTCACCCCGTATGTCCGCGCCGCGTATGCCCTGTTCCAGGCCCATCCGGGCGGGCCCGGCCTCGCGGGCTGGATGCTCGGATCGTCGGCCGTCGTGATCATCGCCGATCGCCTGCGGGCCGGGGTCGAGGCCGCCGGTCTGCAACTCGACGATGCGCCCGCCGCCTTGCGGCAGTTGGCCGGGAACGAAGAACTCCCCGACATCCCGGCCGCCGCCGTCACTACGTTGCGGTCGGTGCTCGACGCCGCCGGCGCTACGCTGGACGACCTCGCCTCCGATGTCCTCGGGTCGCGTTCCACCCGGAACATCACCAACCTTGTCCCCGCGTTGCGTCTTTTCCGCGACAACTTCGAACAGTTCCGTGGTGTCTCCGAAACCGCGGCAGCCGCCGCGAACACGGAAAGCACCGTCTACCCGGGAGATCCCGTCATCCGGCTGATGGGACGGGAACCGCTGCCGGTCGGCACCGGCCCGGACGGGTTGAGGCTGCTCATCGATCTGGTGAACGAGACGGGCGAGGGCACCGAAGTCGTGGTGTTCGAAAGGACACCGGCCGGGGAATTCCGGGCCCGGAACCTCAGGTACGGCGAAGGAAGGGTCTGGGTGACCGAGGACCCGGACGCCGAGAACCCCGTTCTGGTTCCGGCGGAACCGGGCGCGGTGGCCGCCGACTCCGCGATCTTCGCGCTGGGCCTGCTGCCCGATGGGACCTTCGTGACGGGCATTTCCCCACGCCACGAGCACGAGAGCGCGCCCAGTCCCCAGCATGGAGATTGGTCCGCCGCCACGCTCGAAGTGGCCACGCTGGCGGCGGCCGACGCCATCGCGCCGTGGCAGGTTTCCCTGGCGAGGGGACTGGTCACGGTGGCGCACACCGAGTTGGAGGCCGCGCACGCCAACCCGCCCGAGAGTGGGCCCGGAGTGCTGACCCAGGTGCCGCCCGATCACCCCGTGCTGCCGGAGTTCCTCGGCAGTGACCTGCACGAGGCGGCCGCCAGGGTGGTGGGACGCGCGCTCGCCAACGGCCGTTCCGGCCTCACCCTGGCCTGGAGCATTGTGCGGGGGCTCGCGACGGAGCGGGCCCTCCACCAGTCCCCGCTCGTCCAAGGGCTCGCACCGCAGGCCGTCGAGGTCGCACAGCCGGATGGTTCCCAGACCGGGGAAAGCGACGCCTCCGGCGAAAGCCAGGCGGGCAACGAAAGTGACGCCGGTACCGAACCCGCGACTCTCCCCGGTGTCGGCCGTGTGCGCTCGCCTGGACCGCCGCGGGAGGTCGAGGGGATCGGCGAGGCGCGCGATTTCCATGCGGCGTTCCGGGCCGCGTTCGGCGGTGTCGATGCGGAGCGGGCACGCCGGGAGCTCGTCCAGCACACGCCGCAGGAGTTCGACCCCGGCCGGCGGGGTGTGGAGCAGGTCCGGGAACTGGTGCGGGACGGAAGCCATGGTGCGGCCGCGGTGTTGATGGTCGACACCTGGGGCGGGGACCGGCGGGCGTGGAATATGGTCAATTATCGCGGCCAGGTGCGGATTCTCGACACTCGTGGTGGCGTGCGATTGCGTGCCTCGCAGCCGGACGATTTCCGTCTGGCCAGGAGGATCCGCGCGGTGGTGGTCGACGCTGAGGGCACCGTGCTGGCCGGAGAGTCGTCCGGTGAGCCGGCCGGTGACGCGGCGTCGGCGACGCCGATCGTGCTACGGGACAAGATCTTCTTCCACGAATACGTGCGGCGCGTCGACGGGGCCGAGGCCGCGCTGGACGATCTGTGGACCGACGGTCCCGACCGTGGGCCGGTGTTGCCGGCCGAGTTGAACCATGTCGGCCAGGGCGCCGCCGGCATCGTCGCGCTGGCGATGGAGATGTTGTTCCGGGAGGGACAGGTTCAGGCGCTGGTCGCGGAACTGCCCGCCGATCCCGCCGTGCGGGGCAGGGGGTGGCATCTGGTCACCCATGACGGCCCCGCTGGCCGTGAGGTCATGCTCGGTCCGAACAGGGGGCCGCATCGGCCGCTGAATCTGGAGGAGTTCGAGGACACTGGCGACCTGTTCAGGTTCGGTCTGGATCGCCATGGCCGGGTTCTCGGCTCCCTACCTCAGTCATTGGGTGAGGACGAGGAGCCGCAAGGCGAATCCGGCGACGGTGATGTTTCGAACGGTGACCACCTCGGGGCCGTGGCGAGGGCTCTGGCGATGGCGAGGATCGAGTTCACCCGGGCCTCTCTGGTGTTCGAGTCGAACGCGACACGTTTCCTGTTGCGCCGGGCGGAAGTGGCGGCAGAGGTCCATCGTTTCCTTTCCGCCCTGAAGAACCGTTTCACCCCGGAGGTGTGGGCCGCACTCGCGATAACGAACCCGGTCGTCCCTGGAGCCAACGCCGGCGCCGACGCGGTCGCGGAGAGAGGCAATATCCGCGAGCAGACGGCGCTCCTGCTCATTGCCGTCCAGACGTACTTCCAGCGGCGGGCCGACCGGCCGCAACTGCCCGCCGTCGTCCAAGCCGACCGGGACAGGCGCCGGCCCACGGTCGCCAGGCTGGCCCACGTCGAGGCGCTCGACGACCTGCGCCACGCTACCCAAGCGGTTCTCGGCGTGGATGATCCCACCCCGGAAATGGTCCAGCAACAGGAAGAGGCATCGCGCCGGGCGGACGACGCCATGCAAGCGATGCGTATTCCGTTGCGGCCGGACGATGTCGAGCCGCCGTTGAGTGGCGGGGAGCGGTCGATCGCCGTGGTCCGGGGCCCGGACGGCCAGGAAAGGCTCGCCTGGTACCGCGTGGGCGGGCGCAGCGAGCCGTCTCCGCTGACGGCCAGTGCCGACGTGGTCGACGGCGCCGCGAACCTGCTGACCGACGGCACGACCGGTTCCGCGTATGACGCCGCCATGCTGGCCGATGAGGCGAACCGGGAGTGGCCCGAATTCCGGGACGACGAACTGGATCTTCCTCTGCTGAGCGCGGGGATCGCGGCGGTGTGGACCTCGACCGGGCAGCGCAGGTTCGGTGACGTGCTGCGGTCGATGGCGCTCGCTTCGCCCTCATTGGTCTATGACGGCAATTACGGCCAGTACCATCGCGCGTTGGGGTGGCTTGACGACGACGACAATCTGATGGGCCCCTTCGACCCGGAGGTCATCCGGCGAGAAGTCGCCGAAGACGGCTTGTTCCCGGACCAGCACGCGTTCGCGAAGTTCGAGGAAGAACTCGGCGACGCCGCCGATGACTACCGCGAGCAGTTCGGCGAGGCGCTTCAGCAGGCAGTGGAGCGTCGGCTCGGGGGCGAGGAGGACCAGACCACTGGCGAGACCGCTGACGACGGCGCCGAAACCGGAACGGATCGAGCGGTGTGGCGGGTGTTGGCGCAGTGGGCCGACACCCGCAGGCGCGCGATGAACGCGGATCCGGCCGGGCGGGAACACCTGGCCCAGTTGCGTGAGCGGTACCGGGATCAACTGCGCGCCCTGGAGGCCGCGGCCGGGCGGAGTGACGGGTTCAGGGACCGACTTCGTGCCGATGACGCCCTCGCCTCGGGGGAGGACGAGCCTGCTCCGCCGCGGTGGTGGCGGTTGTGGAACCGCGAGTCGGTGCTGGCCGAGGCGAACGATGCGGGGAGCCTCGCGGACTTCGACGAGCCGGTCGTCGCCGCTGCTTACGTGGTGCTGAAGGCTCATCCGGAGGGCCCGCCGCTGGCGGCCGCGGGGCTTGGTACCGCGGTGGTGCGGATGATCGCGAAACGGATCGCCGGGCTGGGTCTGGACAACCTGGTGTCCGAGATCGCCGACGCGCGGGACCTTCAGCGGGTCGAGGCCGCGGCGAACCGGGCGGGAAGTCTCGCCGGCTTCGACGAGTCGACGGTCCAAGTTGCCCGTTTGGTGCTTCAGGCACACCCGGATGGCGAGGAGATCACCGACGCCGGAGCGGGTACGGGGGTCGTGCGGATCATCGCGAAAAACGTCGCGGACCTGGATTTGGACCATCTGCTGACCGAGATCTCCGCGGGGCTGCGGGAACCGTCCGTGGTGGAGGAGCAGGAGCCCGGTCAGGAAGAACCGGGAATGTCCTACGGGGCCATGGAATTCCTTGCCGGACCCCTCGAGTTCCTGCCCCGTTGGCTGGGGAGCTCCGCTTCGGGCAGGGGCCACTGGTTCCACCGTGTGGGCGTCGCGGAGATCCTCTCGCACGGGGTTTCGCTCGGCACCGGCCCCGCCGCTCTGCGGCGCGCCCTCACCTTCCTGGACCGTAGCGATCACGGTACCGCCGTGGTGGTGATGGAGCGATCGCCGGATGGGCGCCTCCGCGCCTGGAACCTGGTCAACGACGACGGTGCGCTCTATGCGGTGTACCGGTCGGGCGGCCGGTACCGTCGGGTGCGAGTGCGCCGGGAGCTGGTCGCGGAGGACTCCCTGCTGGCCGTGTGGGCGATCGACTCGGACGGGGATCCGGTGAATCCGGACGAAATCCTCCAACGGGCAAGGTCCACAACAGTGTTTAGCCGGGAAAGTGAAAGCGAGTCCGGGTCGGATGGCGAAGAGTCGTCGGATGACGAAGGCTCCCCGAGGCCGGGGCCGTCCACGACGGCGCCGTCCAGAACCGCACCGGCCAGGACCGTACCGTCAACGTCCACAGTGGAGTATCACGCTGTCTCCGGTGACGGCGGCGAGCATTCGGCGGAGTTGGCGGCGTTGGAGGATGTGGTGCCGCCGGGGGTGGCCAGGGTCCCTCCGGCGAGGTTCGTGGGGTTGCTGGGTACGGCGGCCGGATCAAACCGGATGGAAGTGCTGCTGGCGGGAGCGTTGGCAGTGCATTCGACGTTCCGTGGGGTACCGTTGCTGTCCTCGATGGTGACCGACGATATGCCGGGTCCGGCCGGGGAGGTGTTGAACCGGGCGCCGGAGGAGGCCGGTGCCGATGGTCGCGGGCTGGCCACCGTGGCGGGTTTGCTGGACGAAGACGGCGGCGACGCGGTGGTGATCGCTCGTTCGGAGTCGGGGGAGGTGCGAGTGCTGAACCTGACCCGCGACGGCGACGAAGTGTCCATTGTGGAGCTCATGCGCGGAACGCCGACTCGTGACGGCGAGGGAGCGTCCATTGTGGAGCCCACGGGCGAAACGCTGATGGTGGTGCGGCCGGCCGAGGTCGAGGCGGCGGGAGCGGGGCTGGGGAAGGTGTACGCGATAGTGTTCGACGGTGCGGGCCGGTGGGTCCCGGTCCGTCCGCTGACGGCTTCCGCGAACTCCGGCGCCGTGTCCGAGGTGGGGGACACCGAGGCCGGCGACATCCTGCCCGATGCGGCGTCCGAGGTCACCTACCTTGGTGAGGACGAGGATCTTCATGACAAGGCGGGTGAGGCCGATGAGCCTGACGACACGGCGGGTGAGGACGAGGATCCTGAGGACAAGGCTCTGCGTGAGCAGGAGGATCGTATCCGCGTGCTGATGGACGAATTGGCTCGGCATCAGGAGGTTCGGGTGCCGGGAGCGGCGGGCTGGCTGCGGCAGACCGTACATGCGATGTTCTGGCTGGGCGCGCTGGCGTCGGCGGCGTTGATGGCGGAACTGGCGGCGGTGAGTGGGCGGGACATCATCGCGCTGACCTTCGGCCCGGGTGTGGACGATGATCCACGGTTGTGGCGGTTCCGGCCCTCGGGCCGTCCGTTGCCGGTGCGGATCGAGGACCTGCCACCCGAGGCACAGGCGGCTTTCGCCGAACTCGGCGGCACCTACTCCGCGACCGAGGACCCCGTCCGGGCAGGGAAACCGTTGCGCCATCCCGTTCCTGACAAACAGGGCGGATGATCACGGACGATTTCGGCTGGACCTCGCGGTCCGCCGTGGCATGCCCGGCGACGGCTGGAGATCTACGCGGCGGGCGTGCGCGACCCGAGCACCCCGCACCTGCCGCTGCCCAGGGCCGTGCTCGAACACGACTACGGCCGGCTGCTGCTGTCCGCCGGCTACCGCACGGATGCACGAGTCTGGCTGGCCCAGTCCCACCGTCGCTTCACCGTACTGGGCGCTCGCCCGTTCCCCCGGCGCGCCGAGCAGGCCCTACGGTTGTGCGGGAGGGCCATGCCCAAGCCGGTAACCGGAGGACCCGGGCTGGCCGAACGCGAGGAACAGGTCAGCAGGCTGGTAGCCCACGGCCTCACCAACCGCGAGATTGCCAACGAGCTGTACATCACCACGAAAACCGTCGAGTACCACCTGAGTAATGTCTACGCCAAGCTGGGCGTTGCCTCACGTCAGGAGTTGAAGCGCCTGCTGGCCCCACGGCAACCGTCACGCCGAGCAGGAGCACCACGGATTTTTGATTGCATCGGTCGGCGCAACGCCGGTCTGGAGTGTGATGGTAAGGCTAGCGCAGCGCGTCGAGCGCGGGTCCCTTGATCCCGGTGAGCACCCGCAGGTTCAGCTCGGGATGTGAGTCGCGGAGCCGCTCCGGCAGCGGGCCCGCGAGTGCCTCGAGGGCCGTGCGGAACCCGATGAGCGTCAGTGTGCCCGAGGCGGTGTCGCGCGTGGCGGCGACCGCGCTCTCCGCCTCGTCCGGGGCGCGCAGGATCTTCGCCGCGTGTCGGACGAGGACCTGCGCCCGCCGGCGCCCGGCCCCGCACCGCCATCGGTTCACCGACCCGCGACTCGCGCAGACGACGATTGACGAGTGGATCCGCTCGTGGTCCGACGCTCACCATGTCGCGGACCTGACCTGGTCCACCTACGACTCGCATATCCGCTACCACATCCTGCCCCGCTGGTCGGGCACCGCGCTGGGCGACATCCAGCGCATCGCGGTGAAGGGCTGGGTGAACAAGACCCTGCGCACGAAGCTGGCCGACAAAAGCGTCCAGGACATCCTCGTGCTGTTGTCGATGATTCTCGGGGAAGCCGTGGACGAAGGCTTGATCGGCGCCAACCCCTGCCGGAAGCTGCGGATCAGCTTCGCCGAACGGCCCGAACGACCCCATGCCACGACCGACGAAGTCGACGCGCTGGCCGGGAGGATGGCACCGGACGCCGGATTGCTGACCGTCACCGCCGCCTACACCGGACTGCGCTGGGGCGAACTCGCCGGGTTGCAGTGGCACCGGACCTATCTCGGCACCAACCCGCGTATCGAGGTCGACCCGGAGTTCGGGGCGCTCCACGAGATCAACGGACGACTCGAACTGGGACCGCCCAAGACCCCCGCCAGCGTCCGCACCGTGCAACGCCGGTCCAACTTCCGCCGTCGGGTCTGGCTGCCCGCGCTGGCCGGCGACGAGAAGCGGGGCTGGGCCCCGTTGAACCAGGAAATGCACTTCCACGACCTCCGCCATACGCACGAGACGTGGCTGGTCGAAGACGGCGTACCCCGCATCCTGCGGCTGGTGCGCCTGGGTCATAAGCGTAAGGACATCGACGACCACTACTCCCACGTCACCGACACCATGGTCGCCAACATGCTGGCAGCGCTGCAAAGACGCTGGGAGCAGGATGGCGGCTGGACCTGGGAGCAGGGTGGCGGCTGGACCGGGGACGAAACCCACGCTATAGCCCCGAAAGTGGCGTGAACCCTTCGGATGAGCGAAGGTGGTCAGGACCCCCTGCTCCCCAAAACGATCAACGGCCCGCCGATGAAAATCATCGACAGGCCGTCTACCAGGCAAAACACAGGGTGGGCGATACTGGGATCGAACCAGTGACCCCTTCGGTGTGAACGAAGTGCTCTCCCGCTGAGCTAATCGCCCCTTGCTTGGTACGGACGAAACTATAGCGGACGACTTTCGGTGGCTGGCAAACGGGTGGTCTTTTGACCACACACTGCGCACATGGCCAGGTACGGAGCGAACAACCGCGTGCTCTCCGGGGCTGCGCCCTTCGATCGGGGGAGTGATGTCACGCACTGTGGCGGAACTTGGCGGTGTCGCGCGGGGGGCAAACCGAGCAGTATGTAAGGGCACTGTCAGGGGACCGGACGTGGAGGCCGGAAGGCGTCCGGGTCATGATGGTGCGGCTAACGTGCCCGATGACTCCATCCGAGTGATGTAGGGCACGTGCGCTGACCGAAACGGCGGGTCGAAACGTCACTTAGGCAAACTCGGCTCAGCGGGCCGTGAAGGGAGATGAAGGGTAACACGATGCGTAACGATCACGTGACGCTCCGCTCGACGGCGGTGTTCGACCTGCTGGCGCCGAGAACGCCGGCGGTTCCCGTCAAGGTGGAGCTGCGCTACGACACGCGCGACCCCTACGCCGTCGTGGCCGCTTTCCGGACCGGCCGGGCAGGCTGGGTGGAGTGGGTGTACGCGCGCGATCTCCTCGCCGACGGCCTGCTGGCCGAAGCGGGTGACGGCGACGTGCGGATCCGGCCCTCGGTGGAGGACCCCGAATCGGTGGTCATCGAGCTGAATTCGCCGTCGGGCCACGCCATGTTCGAAGCGTCGGCCCAGGAACTCGCCGACTTCCTCGACCGCACCTACGACGTCGTCCTGCCGGGCAACGAGCACCTGTGGGTCGACGTCGACGACGCGCTGACCCATCTGATACCGAACGACCTGGGCTGACAACGCCGAGCGATCACAAAGGGCACCCCCCTGTGACCGCGCCCGGCCTATCGGATATGGTTTTGCCACACCGCGACGGAGAGTCGAAAGACACGAAGTCGGGGGTAGGCGGACGTAGCGCAGCTGGTAGCGCATCACCTTGCCAAGGTGAGGGTCGCGGGTTCGAATCCCGTCGTCCGCTCGGGAGGCCTTACTCGGGCCTACACACGGTGGAGTGGCCGAGAGGCGAGGCAACGGCCTGCAAAGCCGTGTACACGGGTTCGAATCCCGTCTCCACCTCGCGCGATTAGCTCAGCGGGAGAGCGCTACCTTGACACGGTAGAGGTCACTGGTTCAATCCCAGTATCGCGCACCACCTGTTTTCGCAGCTCAGACGGCCTGTCGGTGATCTTCGCCGGTGGGCCTTCGTCGTGTTCGGGGAGCATTTGGGGAGCAGGGCGTCCTGAACACATTTCGTTTTCCTGAGTGTTCGGCCCAGCTCTAGGTCCCATACGTCTCCCACCGGGCCTGCAGCGCGGCCAGCATGGCCTCGGTCATGGTGGGGGTGACGTGGGAGTAGGTATCGTGGCCGCGCCCCGATACTGGCTCCGGGTCGCCGGGTGGAACCTGTGGGGCGGGCGGCGTCAGCGGCGATCTGATTCAGGTTGGCGCGGGAGAAACGCAAGTGCTTGCCCAGGAACGTGCACGGCACCAAACGGCGGGCCGCGCACCGACGCAGCCACGACTCCCGTACCTGCAACAACTCCGCCGCTTGTGCCGGGGTGAACAGGATCCGCGCCGGACCACCCGCCGACTGGTCCACAGACGGCCGAACCCCGTCCACCGCGCCCTGATCATCCCGACCACCGTCGCCGCCCGACAGCGGCGAAGCCGAAGACAGCGGTACCTGGATGGCCCGCTCGACCGGGCCGGGTACGCGCCGCCGAGCGGCGGAGTTCGATTACGAAGAAGTCCAGCAGGACGGTTTCCGTTTCCGCGCGACCTGGGCCCGCAAGCTCGGACAGTGAAGCGCGAATGACGGCCCTCGCCTTTCTCGATGCCCACACACCGCCCGGCGGCGGAAATGTCCCGGCGATGCACATCGATCCGGCGACCGGTCCACCGCTAAGGATGGGCGTCGTCTACGGTTGCGGCTCACGCACGCCGGCGCGGACGGCAAGGAGCGAGAACTACTCCCAAGACTCTCTCGGCGGAGATGTAGCCGAGTTGACGGGAGTCGAAGCTGGCTTTCCGGTTGTCGCCGAGCAGGACGAGTTTGCCCGGGGGCACGCGTTGGTCGCCGATCCCGGCCAGTGCCGGGACTTGCTCGCTGGGCACCGGATCGCCGGGTGCCGCGAGCACGCGCTTGATCATCCATTCTCGGCGGCGGAGGGCCGAGCCGCCGGATAGGGCGTGCACCGGTCGTCCGGGCCACTCGGAGCGGTGCGTAGGGCGCTCCACGACGACCACCGCCCCCGCCGTAAGCGCTCGCCGACGATGGACCAGCACCTCGTCGCCGTCGCGGAAGGCGGGTTCCATGCTGGTTCCCCGGACCGTCACGATCACCACGCGGCCGAACAACGCGGAGGCCAGCCGAACGCAGCAGGTGGCGATGGTGGGAAGACCACCACGTGAGATTTCCCCTTGCGGGACGGACGCGGTGGTCATGTCTGCCTGCTCAGGAGTGGTGATCCGTCGTCGCCGGTGGCTTGGTACCCGGCGGCCTGCAGCGCGAACAGCCGGGCGTATTCCCCGCCGGCGGCCATCAGGGTTGTGTGGTCGCCTTGTTCGACCACACGACCTTCAGACAGGACGACGATGAGGTCGGCCTCGCGCACGGCGCTGAGCCGGTGCGAGATCAACAAGCTGGTTCGAGCTTCCCGGTGCTGCGTGAGCGACCTGTGGATCTCGGCCTCGGCCTCGGCATCGAGTCCGGAGGACGGCTCGTCGAGAATCATCAGCTCGGACCGGTCACGGAGGAACGCCCGGGCGAGCGCGAGTCGCTGCCATTGCCCGCCGGAGAGCATCACGCCGGTCTCCGGATCACCCGTCTCGGAAGCCGAGACGAAGTTCCGCGACAGCAACGTGTCGTATCCGTGGGGCAGCCCGGTCAGTTTGTCGTGGATTCCGGCGCGCAGTGCCGCCGCCTCGATACGGCAGGGGTCGCCGATCGCCGCCAGGTCACCGAGACCGATGTTCTCGGCAGCGGTCATGTCGTAGGCCATGTAGTCCTGGAAGACCGCGCCCATGCGCCGTCTCAGGTCGGTCACGTCAACCTCCCGGATGTCCACGCCGTTCCAGAGGATCCGGCCCTTGTCGGGGTCGTAGAACCGGCCCAACAGCTTCACCAACGTGGACTTTCCCGCGCCGTTGAGGCCCACCAGCGCGACTGCCGTGCCTTGCCGGATCCGCAGGGAGACCCCTCGTAACACCCATGGATGGTCCGGTGAATAGCGGAACCACACGTCGCGCAGTTCGATCGCGTGCCGCAGTTCGGGCAGCGCGCGGGGCGTTGCGGGCACCGCCAGGTCCGGCCCGGCCGCGGTCACCGCGAGGTAATGCTCGAACATCACCAGAGCCTGGTGGGTGCGCGCGACCTCGCCGGCCAGTGTGGCCAGCGCACCTTGAACACCGGCCAGCGCGGCGACGAAGACCGTGATGTCGCCGACCGAGAACCGGCCGGATCGCGCGGCGCCGACCGCCCAGAGCAGCCCCGCCCCGGCCACCACGGCGGCCAGCAGGCCGAGACCGGCCTGGATGATGACCTCCTGCCGGTCCGTGGCCCGCTTCGCGGAATTGGCTGAGCGCCGTTCCGCCAACATCCGGTGACGGAGGAAGCCGCCTATGTGGAAGAGCCGCACCTCCTTGGCCGCTGTCACGCTGGAAAGCAGTTGTCCGTAGAAGAATTCTCGCCGCTCGGCTGGTGCGATCGTCCAGAGCGTGCTCGCTCTCCGCCGCGACAGCAGGAGCTCCGCCATGAAGGTCGGAACCGCGGACGCCAACACCAACACCGACATCAAGGGGCTGAGGACGTAAATCGAACCGAGGAAACCGGCAATGCCGATCGCCGCGCGGACGATGCCGAGCACCCCTTCCACCGCCTGGTTGGGTGTGGCCGCGCCGGCCTGCTGCGCGAGCCGTAGACGGTCCAGGAATTCCGGGTTCTCGAAACGTCCCAGTCCGACGAAGCGGTCCACCGCGGTGAACAGCCGGTCCTGCGCGACCAACCCCACCGCGCGGTCCAGTTCCGACCGCAGATATCGCACGGTGTGCGGCGCCACCGCGGCGACCACGCCCGCCACGGAAAGGACCGCGGCGAGGCGGATCAGCGTGCCCAGCGCGGCACCGCTGACCACGTTGTCAAGGACGAGCTTGGTCAGCCACGCGGTTGCCACCGGGAGCGCTCCCTCGGCGAGGGTGAGTACGAGGTAGCAGCCGAGCGCGCCAGGCGCGGCCCGCACCGGCAGAGTGCAGGCCGCAGCCACCTGCCGCAGTCGCCCCCAGGTCCCGTTAGCAGCCCTGGCACGCCCGGCCGGCCGTGTGTTCATACGGCGGCCAGCGGTTGGTCGAACCGCACCTGGTTGTCGGTGACCACGATCCGGCCCGCCTCGTTCGGCGTGATCATCAGCACTGTCGGGTAGGCGTTGACCTCGAAGGCGTTGGCGAGTGCCCCATCGGGGTCCTCGACCACCACACGGGCCACCGGGCTCAGGGCCGCAACGGGAGCCGCCGTTTGTGCCTCGTCGCCGATCACGATGGCGAGTGCTCGGTCGCGCCCGCCGGGCCGGGCCCCCGCGTACTCGACGAACTTCGGCAATCGCTCCTGACACGGTCCACAGCTCGGGGAGAAGAAGGCAACGAGTGTCTCGCCGTCGAACATGTCGGCACGCAGCGACTCACCGTCCACAGTGGTCACATGGAAATCTTCGACTTCCGAGCCCACCGCGATCGGCGCCGGTGGCGCGCTCTCGGCCGCGGACAGCAGTTCCGTGTGTTCCCGCAGACGCTTGATCACCCCCAGGGTGAGGAGCAGGTCGAACGCGCAGAGCAGCCCGACGAGAATCACAGCTGTGGTCAGAACGAGGTTCATGTCTTCCTCCTCGGTCAGTGAAGGCTGCGAGTAACGCCCGAAGCCTTCACTGATCTGTCGAGTGGCTTGAAAAGGGCAACCAGGTCGTCGAGCGCCACGACGAAGCAGGCGAGCAGCAAGCCGGTGAGTGCGGCTACGGCCACTCCGGAGGCGTCGACCGGCCCGGTCACGGAGTCGACCGCCAGCGCGGACAAGGCCAACGCCGCGAGGACGACGTTTCGCGCGACATGCGGCCAGCCGAGCGGAACCGTCGATGTTCCGAAGCACCGGCACGGCTCACGCACCCCCCGGCGCACGGCGAACGTGATCGCCACCGCGAAGGACATCAGCAGCACACTCGCGGCGACGAGTCCGGTCCCCGTTGCCGGCGGGCACGGTACCGACAGCAGCACGCACACCACCGGTTCAGCGCAGATCACCGCCAGGGCCGCCGGTCGCGCCAGCTGCGACGGCAGTAACCGCATGTCATGAACCGATGCCACGAAGGCAGCGAAAGCTCCGCGGCCGGTCACCTTTCCGAAAAACGACGCCAGGAAAACCGCGCCGACGAGGCATCGAACACCGATCACCACGTACTGCACCGCACTATCTCCCCTGTGCACCCTCGACGGGCGCCTGGTAGGGCCGGCCGGCCCTACCAGGCGTTTCACGATCAGAAACAGTAGAGCTCGTAGCACCCTTGCCCGGACTTGCAGCAAGCGCGGCAGCCGCCACCGTTGCACTGCCAGCAGGAGTAGTAATCCTTGGCGTAGTAGCCCGAGGGGCACGACGCCGCGGATGCTTCGATAGCCGGTACGAATCGCTGGAGAATCCTGCTGCCTAACCTTGCCAATTTCTCGTACATGTAACCTCCCTTGATCGACTTCTGGGAATTTCAAGCGGGGGCAGGGCCTGCGTTCGGCCTCGGCGAAAGCGAGACGAAGCAGGCGAGAGCACCCGGCAGCCCCCACGTGTTGTTTCCGCCGGCTGCGGTGTCTTGTCTAGCCCGGTGAGGTTGTTTCGTGTCGGCGCCGGGTCGGTGAACAATCAACGGTAAACAGCTGCGGGGGAGGGAGCTTTCATGCCGCGTCGGAACGAGCGGTGGATCCTGAGGATGGCGCGTTGCAGCGACTGGCGGCTGACCTGCGGTGTTTGCGGGAGCGGGCGGGAAATCCCGGGTATCGGGAGTTGGCTCGGCGTGCGCATTACTCCTCGACCACTCTGTCGATCGCGGCCGGCGGCGGGAAGTGGGAGTGCCCGAACCCCAACGCGTGGGGCGGTGGCGGCGGGATGTAGCCGAAGGCCGACGTCTACTCCGCGGTGTGGCTGAAATGTGCCTCGGGCGGCCAGGGTGGGCCCCGGCACCGCTTCGGAGATCAGCCGCCGCCACTCACCTGCCCATCGGGGACAGAGCGATTACGAGAAATCGAAGGGGACAGGTGAGTGGCCTTCCCAGATCCGGCGGGATGCCTGTTCCGGGTAGGGCAGAGTCTTCGACTCGGTGTCCAGGACGCGGGTGAGGTACCCGCCGGGCCGGTGGGCGGACCAGCCCGCGTCGCCGGTGGTGACGAAGCGGACCCATGCCTCCTGGAGTTCGCGGGAAAGGGCGACGGCCTCGGGAGTGGGCTGCTCGCCGATGAGCTGGGTGCCGACGGGGCTGTCCAGCGTGCCGAACGCCAGGGGCATGTCGAGGCTGTGGCAGGCGCCCAGGATGCCGCCGAGGACCGGGGCGACCCAGCACAGTTCGAACAGGTACGAGGTGCCGCCGGCTGCGGCGTTCGCCTCTGCCAGCTTCTGTGACGGCATGCGGAAGAGGGCGTCGGAGTACACCGTCTCCACCAGCTCCTCCGGGCCTGCCTGCGGGAACGCGGCACGGTAGGCCCGCGCGCCGTCCGGCCCTGGGGCGAGCCGTTCCAGGGCTGCGTGGGCGTCCTCCTCGGTGAAGGTGCCGTACCGTCCGCTCGTGACGCTGAAGTACCGGAATTCGTCCCGGGCGTGGCCGACGAGCAGTTCGGTCCCGCTCGCGCGCGCGCCGGTCAGCGCGAGCCAAGGCGTTTCCGGGAGGACCTCGCCGTCGACGACGGGGCACAGCGCGGTGCCGGCCACCGTGAGGCGTCCCCAGCTCTCCCGGTGCGCGTGGAGGCCGGCGTTGAAGGCGGTGAGCTCGGCGGCCAGGTGCCACGGGTCGATGTCGCGCAGGGCCTCGGCGGTGGGGGCCGCGGCGCCGAGCCGGTCCGCGAACGCGGCGGTGACCTGCCGTGCCAGCGCGGGGGTGCTGAGCAGCCCCGGCACCGAATGGGCGATGGCCCGCCGGAACAGGCCGCGCGCGGACTTCATCGTCAGCAGGGCGGCGACCGAGCCCGCCCCGGCGGACACCCCGCCCACGGTGACCCGGCCGGGGTCGCCTCCGAAGGCGGCGATGTTGCGCTGCACCCACTCCAGCGCCGCGATCTGGTCGAGGAATCCGCGGTTGGGCGGCACGTCGTCGAGGAACGCGAATCCCTCCGCGCCCACGCGGCAGTTGATGGTGACCACGACGACTCCCGCCTCGGCCAGCGCTGCCGGGTCGAACATCGGGTCGCTCGACGCCGCCGAGAGGTAGCCGCCCACGGGGATCCACACCAGCACCGGCAGTCCCGCCGCGCCGGGATCCGGAGTGCCGACGTTGAGCGTCAGCCAGTCGGTGCCCTGCGGGGGCACGTCGATCGGCAGGGACAGCGGCACCACGGGGCCGAACTCGACCGCCTGCCTCGTCCCCTCCCAGCGGTGCGGCGGCGCGGGCGCGGCGAAGCGGAGCGCTCCGACCGGGGGCTGGGCGTAGGGGATGCCGCGGAACACCGCGTGCCCCTGCCGCCGGCGCCCCTGCACCACGCCTTCCGTGGTCCGTACCTTTGGCTGTTCGGACATGAATCCTTCCCTTCCCTCGGAGTGGACCCCAGGGTTATAGGTCAGGTGTATTATGTCAACTGTATTGGAACGGTCCCGGGGCACGAGGGAGGGGCGGCGATGCCGAAACAGGTGGATCACAGCGGACGCCGCGAAGCGATCGCCCGCGCACTGTGGAGGGTGGTGGAGCAGCGCGGCGTCACACAGCTGACGATGCGCGTGGTGGCGCAGGAGGCGGGCATGTCACTCGGGCAGCTCCAGCACTACTTCGCCTCCCGGACCGCCATGCTCTCCTTCGCCATGGATTTCGCCTCCGAGCAGACCGCGGTGCGCGTACACCAGGGGCTCGAAAAGCTCGGTGACCGTCCGCACCCCCGTGACGTGCTGCGACTGACGCTCGCGGAAATACTCCCCCTGCATGCCGACGCCCGCGCGACCAGCCGGATGAGCACCGCCTACGTCCTGGAGGCGCTGCACGACGAGGCCATCCACGAACAGGCGCGCCGCGGTCTAGTCCAAGGGCGGGCCCTCGTCGAGCAGTTGGTCCGCCAGGCGATCGCCGACGGGCACATCGACTCCGGCCGCGACCCGGCGACCGAGACCAACCTGCTCCTCGCCCTCACCGGCTTCACCCCCCTGATCGAACTCGACGTGATCGAGCCCCAGGACGCGCTCGCCGCGATCGACGCGCATCTGGACCGGCTGTTCAGGAGTACGGGACCTGCCCCGGACACGGGGGCAGGTGGGGACCAGATCAGCTCTAGTCCGGCAGCTCCCAGGCCTGGTCCACGACGCCGATCGCGACGCGAGTGAAGATCGACCAGGTCGCTGCCTTCTCGATGCGCCATTCCCGATGGGGAGGAACGGGAACCCGGTCCAGGTGGCGTTCGGCGACCTTGTGGGCCGCGGCCCACCTCGGCCACCGGGCCCAGCCGGTAGCCGGTATGACGGATCGGTTGGCGAACGTCTGCAGACAGGTCGTCCGCACCACGCGCCGGATCACAGCGTCGCGCGGTACTGGCCAATCATTTTCCCGTGCGGTCTGCGCCGAAACGCAGACCGTCGACCAGAGCGGCGGTCAGGCGGCGGCCCAACTCCGGCTCCCGTCCGGGAAGCGGCTGGCACAGCAGAGCGATCGCCAGCAGAAGCTCGTCCGCGCGGAAGTCATCCCGGATCGCGCCGTCGGCGGCCGCGGCGTCCAGAAGAGCCGTCAACGTCGGGCCGAGGCGCTCCGTGAAATAGCCCGGTAGGTCGTCGAAGGCCGGATCGCCTGAGTGCAACGCCGACGCCAGCCCGCGTTTGGTTCCCAGTAGTTCGACGAACTGGTCGATCCACTCCGACAGCGCCGACATCGAATCGCGAGTTTCGCCGAGCCTGGTTCCGGCGGCGGCGACCGCGTCGATTCCCGACTGTACGACGGCCTTGACCAGGTCCGAGCGTTGCGGGAAGTGCCGGTACAGGGTGCCGACACCGACACCGGCCAGGTCGGTGATCTGTTTCGCCGGGGCATCGACCCCGGCGGTGTCGAAGACCGTCCGCGCGGCCTCGATCAAGGCGTCGATGTTGCGTCGGGCGTCGGCCCGCCGCCGGGTCTGCGCCCGTGGCGGGGTGGCGCCTTCCTGCTCGGTGGTGTCACTCGCGGGTTTCGCCGCGTCGTGGGGCACTGGGACCTCCTCGTCTCACCCGGAGGGCTCACCAGGGTTGCATAACCGGAAAAGCTTTCCGTATAGTAGTGCAAGCGGAAGGCTTTTCCGCTTGCGATCACGGTACGTCATCGACGGCGTGCCCACCAGGACACCGGGAGAACTCATGCGGTACCGGACACTCGGCCGAACCGGGATCAAGGTCAGTCCGTTCGCCTTGGGCGCGATGATGTTCGCCACGAACTTCGGCAATCCCGACCCCGAGGATTCGGCGCGCATCGTCCACAAGGCACTCGACGCGGGCATCAACTTCATCGACACCGCCGACGCTTACGCGGACTCCGAAGAGGTCGTCGGCAAGGCCCTGAAAGGCCGCCGGGACGATGTCGTGCTCGCCACCAAATTCGGCCGGCCGACCGGAGGGGACCCCAACCACCAGGGCACCTCGCGGCGGCGCATCTTCGCGGCGGTGGAGAATTCGTTGCGTCGCCTGCGGACCGACTACATCGACCTCTACCAGGTCCATCGCGCCGATCCCAGCACCGATATCGAGGAAACGCTGTCCGCGCTGACCGATCTGCTGAGCAGCGGCAAGGTCCGCGCGATCGGCACCTCCCAGACCCTGGTCTCCGAGATCGTCGAGGCCCAATGGATCGCCGAGCGACGGGGCCTGGCCCGGTTCCGCACCGAGCAGGTCGCCTATTCCCTGCTCAACCGCGGCATCGAACGAGAGGTGCTGCCGGCCGCGCAACGCTTCGGCATGGGCACCCTGATCTGGGGACCACTCGGCCAGGGCATGCTCACCGGTCGAGTCCGCAAGGGCGAGCGGAGCGATCTGCGGCGAGCACCTCTCCTGCGGCACCTCAACGACGAGCGTCGTATCGACGTGGTGGAGCGGTTGATTCCGCTCGCCGCCGAGGCGGGGTTGCCGATGACCCACCTGGCCATGGCCTTCGTCGTCGCCCACCCCGGCGTGACCAGCGCACTGCTCGGCCCCCGCACCATGGAGCATCTCGACGACCTCCTCGCCGGCGCCGAGGTCACGCTCACCGACGACATCCTCGACCGGATCGACGAGATCGTGCCGCCCGGCACCGACGTAACACTGCTCGATCAGGACTACCGTCCGCCCGCTCTCGACGACGCGAGCCTGCGGCGCCGGCCGGTCGGCGACCGCGCCGCGGCCTGACAAGCGGTTTCACCCAGGACGGAGCCGTCGCTGTGATGGCGCTTTCGGCTGTGCCCCGTCGACCGCCGCATTAAGACCGGGATTTCGCCACCTCCCGACGTCACGGCATGCGGCCGCTGATCGCGGGCCGCGTGGCCGGGTATTTCTTTCCTTGCTCGCGAAAGGACTTGATCATGAGTGATATCGACGTGCGTTGCGTGATCGATGGCCACACCTATTCACCCGGGCAACTCGATCGACTGCGTTACGCTCGCGATCTTCACGTGCTACATCAGTTGAGCCGGCTCGGCGCGACGATCCGACACGGCAGCACATCGCTGTCCGAGGACGAAATCGACTACCTGAGTCCCGCCGACGCGCACCAGGTGAACGTGGCGACACGGTTGGCCTACGGAGCGGACGGGCTCAGGAAGCTGTTCGGCGAGCAGTTGAAGAGGTCGGACCGTATGTGGAAAGACCTGACCGCCGGGTACCCGTGGAAATCGAGGACGGCTACCAGTTGCTCCTCGCGGGGAGCACGAAACTGACCAGCGACGGCAGTGACGTCCCTATTTACGCCTATCACCAGTTCAAACCGCAGTCCGACGGTCTCGTCGTCAAGCTCTGCGCGCTGTTCCCCGCCACGACGCCGAACGAGCTGGTCGATGGGCACAGTCTGCACCTTGCGATCGAGTTCGCGGCCACGCTGCGATTCATCGCGGCGACACGCCAGATCTCCGAATACCGGTCAATGCGCGATATCGAGGAGCTGTTGTCGTGAACACGCCAGGTACGCCTCGGGCGCTCATTGTGGGACTGGGCATCAGCGGAATGCGCGGCATATCGCCCGCGCACCGGCGGCCGGCCCGGCCCTGACGGCAGGG